>CAMOVB010000309.1:0-2550 GCA_946626925.1 uncultured Prevotellaceae bacterium | reverse complement strand
GTAAACAGAACAAAAACAAGAAAAAACATGTTTTCTTTTGTTTTCTTTGGTTTTCTTTTGTTTTTCTAATTGGCCGCTTGGCGGCATAACTTTAATTTTCGTTTTCCAAAAATAGAAAGAAAAGAAATTAAGTAATGGCAATAAAAATTGCAACGACACATCGTGACATTGTAGATGCCATCCGTAAGAAACAGTATGCACCCGTGTACCTTCTTATGGGTGAGGAATCATATTACATCGACCGCATCTGTGAGTATATGGAACAGAACATACTTGCAGAAGCTGAGCGTGACTTCAATCAGCAAATCATATATTGCACCAAGGAAACGGACGTTGCGGATATTGTAAATAGTGCAAAGCGTTATCCGATGATGGCAGAGAGGCAGGTTGTAATTGTTAAAGAAGCACAGAATTTGTTAAAAATTGACGACATGGTTCCGTACATCAATAATCCGCTTTCCACAACAATTTTGGTCATTTGTTACAAAAACGGAACGATTGACAAAAGGAAGAAAATCGTCTCTGCTGTGGAGAAGAACGGGGTATTGTATGTGAGCGAAAAACTGAAGGAGGGAGCACTCCCCGACTTCGTGGTCAGCTACCTTCGTCGCAAGGGAGTGGGCATCGAACAGGACGCATGTATGTTGCTCGTCGAGTCAGTCGGAAGCGACCTCAATCGCATGGCGGGAGAACTTGACAAGCTCATAATCGCTTTGCCAAATTCGGGAGCAAGAATCACGTGCGACCTTATCCAGAATCATATCGGAATAAGCAAGGAGTTCAACACGCTCGAATTTCGAAATGCCATCATCTCGAAGAACATTTTCAAGGCAAACCAGATTATGCATTTCTTCAATGACAATCCGAAGAACAATCCTCCTCAGGTAACTCTGGCAATGCTCTTCAATCTGTTCTCAAATGTCATGCTCGCATACTATGCTCCTGACAAATCCGTGAACGGAATGCTCGCCCAACTTGACCTCAGATCTGACTGGCAGCTTCGCCAGTATCGTGATGCGATGAGCAGGTACTCTGCCATGAAGACGATGCTCATCATCGGCAAGATTCGTGAGACGGATGCCAAGCTCAAGGGAGTGGGAAAGGGCAACCTTACGGATGCAGATGTGATGAACGAACTCGTGTATTTCATCCTTCATTAAAGAGGGGAGAAGACACAACCTCAGAGATGCTTCCTGAACGAAAATGGAAGATGATAGGGGATAATATGTGATAGGACAAAATTGACATTCGAAATGTCATGACAGTTCCAGAGTCATATATTATCCCTTATTTTTGTACCGTGAAAATCGCCTAAAAAGTTTGTACGTGATGTTTTGTCCGGAATAATCGCCCCAGGAAATCTGTTTTCGTCATGATAGGGGAGGATTTTCTGAGTTTTACCCCCTATTTTTAGCCGTTCAGAATTTTTTAGGCTCAAAATCCCGAACAAGAATTTGGCATGTTTTCGGCATCTAAATCCTACTATTTTCAGCACTTTATGTAGCGTTTCGTAGCCGAAAAAGCCCTCTGAGAATTGCGCAAAATACCCCAGATTTACACCTGTTAAGTGATGATTTATGGAAATTTATTTTTTACAAATGTGCGTGAATTTGTGTTTACAAATGCAAATGTGTAGTGTTTTGTAAATGTAAATTTACAACATCGAACACGAAAACCTTATTTGGTTTTGTAAATTTAAATCCAAACATCCCCTATTCAAGCTAAATAATTACAACTGTAAACACCTCCCTATGATTTTGAATATGTAATGCTTTACAATCGTGAATTCATAAATATGCACTCTAATTTATAGTTTCATAGAAGATAAATTATCAACTATATATTACTTTTTATATACTCTTGCGCTATAACAAAACGAATGAATAATGAATACGCTTTATTCACATCCTATTCATTTGTTAGAGTAGATACCTAAACCCCTTTAACAATGAAATATATAGTTAGATTCACTAAACTAAGGATTTATGTATGTTTTACGTTGTAAAATTAACATCTGTATAATTTATATTTGTAAATCTAAAATTCGCCCATACTTTAATATTGTAAAGTTGAAGTTGTAAAGTTTGGATATGAATATTTATATGTAAATAATTTGCTTTATTTGTAAATATTGTTTACATTTGCAAAGATTTTGGTAAAAGTGAGTTTTCAACCGTAAACCCTCCCCAAAATGGGAGTTTACCATGATAACCCCCTTCACCACCCCACTAAAGTGGAGACATCTATACTCCCTCCTCGATAGGTCAAAATTGACATTTGTCCTGGAGAGCATAATGACCTCTATAAGTGGGACAAAATACCCCCTATTTTTTCGCTTCGCTCATAAAGATGTGGAGAGATGTACGGTATTTTTCATAAAAAACAAGAGGCTTCGCCTCTATTGTGGTAGGACAAAATTAACACTAAAGAGAAATCAATAACATAAAAACGTCATTCCTATAACACAAGCTTCTGTGCCTTCGGCACTTCAAATGACGACGTGCACATCAGAGTTCCTTGCACACAATTTGGCACACCTTGGCTTGAGTT
>CAMOVB010000308.1:0-2583 GCA_946626925.1 uncultured Prevotellaceae bacterium | reverse complement strand
CCTTCTCCTTCAGTTTTATCTGTTCCCATGTCTGTAACACCTCGCCCACACTGTTAGCTTTTGCCTCGCCATAGACGTGAGGGTGGCGGAAGATAAGTTTGTCGCACAACTTGTTGCACACGTCTGCGATGTCGAACTCACCCTTCTCCTCACCAATCTTGGAGTAGAAGACTATGTGGAGGAGTACGTCACCCAGCTCCTTGCAGATGTTGAGCTGGTCGTTCTTGAGGAGAGCATCGCACAACTCGAAAGTCTCTTCTATTGTGTTAGGCCTCAGCGACTCATTTGTCTGTTTTCTGTCCCAAGGACATTTCTCTCGGAGTTCGTCCATCACGTCAAGCAGACGGCCGAACGCCTCCATTTTCTGTTGTCTTGTGTTCATATTTCTTATTAGAAGTAAAGAAGTGAGAAACTATGGCGGATGGTTGCTCTTGGAGAGTATTTGGAGGATGAAGAATTTTCATCTCTGAGCCCTCTGAGTTCTCTGTGTTTTAATTTTGCTGATTTAAGCAACTCTCATAACTTCTAACTCCTTAACTCAACTTTTAATTTTTAACTGTAAACTGTTAACTTTGCGTGGCCAACTCCCACGCATCATAGCACACTCCTCGTCCTCCGAATCCTTCCTTCTGGTAGATAAGCCCTTCGTTCAGGAAGCGTCCACCGTTTTCAGTGGAGATGCCGAAGTCGAGGAATTTGCAGTCGTTGGAATGACGACTTATGATTGACTCTATAAGTAATTCGAGTGCGCCACAGTGGCGTGCCTCGTCGCTTGCGCTCATGTATTGCGTGTGCAGCACCTGTCCACAGAGGTAGTAGTACACACCTGCTATTATTTGCCCTTCCTCGTTCCTTATTATCGTGAGGTGGATATTGTCAGGGAATCGGTCGTGAAGAAGCTTCAGCTCGGCAGGAGTATGGACGGGTGCCACGTCATGGCGTGTGGTGAGGACCTGATTGAGTATTGCCCAGAAAGCCTCGTACTCTTCCGAGTCGTGTTCGACTTTCATTTCGTACCTTGCAGCTTTCTTTAGCGCATTTCGTCGTGACCGCTCAAGTGGGATGCGGTCGTTAAGGACGATTGCGGACGAGATGCCTCTGCTGATTAGCTTTGCGTTCATGCGGAATAGGGCGTAATCCTGTTCCTCCGAAGGATAATTGCTATAAATATGGGGTGTCGGTTTGATGATTATTTTCTTGGCACCATATTCCTCCTTATAGTATTTAGTGAGCGTGGAAAATGCTTCGAGCACACGAGCGGCATTTATCTCTCGTCCCATTATGAGGCCTCCGTAGGTGAGTCCCTGATGGGAATAGACAATGCCCTTGTCCCTGTTGATGTTGGCAGGGAATACGGCAAAGATTCGCTCCTTCTCGATGAACATGACTGAGCAATCCTCGAACCTGTCACTATGGTAATCCATATAGTTTCGGTCGAGGAGGAATGTGCCATTCTTGGACGAACGTATGAACTCATTCCATTCCGTGGCATGCTCGGGAGTGTATTTTATGCAATCCATACTTGATTATAACGTGCTCTTTTTCTTGAATTCGTTGTAGTCGTTGATGTAACCGTCCTTCATGTAAGGAACACTTGCCACCACAACGCAAACCGTACCAGGAGTAAAATTGCGTAGTTCGCACCATACACCTTTACCTATATATATACCTTGGCTTGGGTCGTCAATGTGGAAGATACCCGACTCTTTGCCATTATCGACAAACATATCGAAACTGCCGTTGATGGCAAATACCACTTCGGCACATTCGGAGTGAGCGTGACCACCGCGTGTCTTACCCTCACCCACGTCGTATATCCAGAAGATACGCTTTGGTTCAAACGGAAGATGCCTCCATTCGGCAAAGGAAAGCGACCCTCTAGAATCCGAAAAGTGCGGTATTTCTACCATTCCGAAGCCCTTTTTGTCGTATTTGTTGCTATTTATGCTCATTTTTACAATTATTTTGATGCAAAGATACAATTTTTTTTTCAAAACGCTTGCACGGTAAAAAAAAAGTGCCTACCTTTGCATCGCTTTTGAAAGGAACGGCTCTTCAGAGTCAACCGAATCATAGCAAATTCAGCTAATTTAAAGGTCCTGGAAGGATGGGTGAGTGGCTGAAACCACCAGTTTGCTAAACTGACGTACGGGTTACCGTACCGGGGGTTCGAATCCCCCTCCTTCCGCACCTCATGGCGAATTCGTCTATCGGCTAGGACAGATGCCTCTCACGCATCAAAGAAGGGTTCGATTCCCTTATTCGCTACAAAGGTTTAAGTTAAAAGGTTCTTAAGTTTTTAGGTTTTATGTTTTGATGAATTTCTTCTCAATAACTAAAAAACTCACAAGCTTACAAACTCATAAACTTAAAATTACATACTAAAAACTCGTGTCTGGCGAATTCGTCTATCGGCTAGGACAGATGCCTCTCACGCATCAAAGAAGGGTTCGATTCCCTTATTCGCTACATCATGAGACCCAGCATTTCGTTGGGTCTTTTTTTTGTTAAGCCACACTCTATACTTTATTATTACTGTCCGCTAAACACGACCTATCCATGTCCAACCTCTTTATTACCAGT
>CAMOVB010000307.1:0-2612 GCA_946626925.1 uncultured Prevotellaceae bacterium | reverse complement strand
GTGTCCTTGTACGTCGTGGTGATGAGGAGTCACTTACAGAGGAGCAACTTCAGAAGATTGTCGGTTTCCCATGTTTCGTAAAGCCTGCCGCTGATGGTAGTAGCTTTGGTGTAAGCAAGGTGAAGGAATTCGACCAGTTGGCTCCTGCCTTGCGTAAGGCATTTATGGAGAGCGATACCGTGATGATTGAGAGCTACCTTGAAGGTACTGAGATTTCTCAGGGATGCTATAAGACAAAGACAAAATCCGTTGTCCTTCCTGCTACTGAGGTTGTTACTGAGAATGAGTTCTTCGACTATGATGCCAAGTATAATGGTCAGGTACAGGAGATCACTCCTGCCCGTCTGGCTCCTGAGACATCAGAGCGTGTAGCAAAGATTACATCTGCAATCTATGACATCCTTCATGCCAATGGTATTATACGTATCGACTATATCATATCAAAGCAGGCAGATGGTACGGACAAGATAAACATGCTTGAGATTAATACCACTCCAGGCATGACTGCTACGTCTTTCATTCCACAGCAGGTGCGTGCCGCTGGTCTTGACATAAAGGATGTGTTAAGTGATATCGTAGAGAACCAGTTCTAATCACAAAAAAGACAAGATGACAATCCACGATTTCGATGATATCCGTCCATACGAGCCGGAGGAGGTTCCTGTAGTCATAGACGAGTTGCTGAAGGATAGGCAGTTTTCGCTTGTGCTTAAGGGACTTGTACCCTGGCTGCCTAAGTCTGTGCGTAACGGATTGATACGAATGCTCCTCTGGAGGGTGAAGAGTTCACAGGACTTCCAGATGAGGCTTATGAGACCTCTTGTCAATTTCCTTCGTTTCAGGACTACAACGTCAAGTGGATGTGAGTTTGACAAGAGCCTTGACAGGAAAGGAAGCTATATTTTCCTTTCAAATCATCGTGACATCGTTCTCGATTCTGCTTTCCTTGATGTGATGCTGATAAAGAATGATTTCGCTCGTACCTGTGAGATAGGTATAGGAGATAATCTTCTTATCTATCCTTGGATTAAGAAACTTGTAAGGCTGAACAAATCGTTCACCGTCCGCAGGGGCTTGTCTCCGAAGGAAATGCTTCGCTCAAGCATTCTTATGAGTCAGTATATCCACTTTGCCGTGAATGAGAAGGGCGAGAATGTATGGATTGCCCAGCGTGAGGGACGTGCCAAGGATTCTGATGACAGAACTCAGGAGGCTGTGCTGAAGATGTTTGCTATGGGAGGCGAGGGGAGTGTCATTGACCGTTTGAAGCATCTGCATATTGTTCCGCTTGCCATATCATACGAATATGACCCATGCGACTATCTCAAGGCTGAGGAATTCCAGTTCAAGAGAGATGTGGAGGGGTGGAAGAAGAGCAAGCAGGATGACCTTGACAATATGAAGACTGGTATCTTCGGCAAGAAAGGACGCCTGCACTATGAGGCTGCTCCCTGTATTGATGTATGGCTTGATACTCTGCCTGCCGATATGCCTAAGCAAGAGGTGTTTGCTGCTGTAGCCAAGCATATTGACGAGGAGATTCATAGACGCTATAAACTCTATCCGGGCAACTGGATCGCGCTTGATGAGATAGAGGGTACTCCGAAGGCTCATAGCGATAAATATACGGAGGCTGATGTGAAAGTGTTTGAGGCTTATGTTGCCGAGAGACTTTCAAAGGTTCGTGTCCCGAATCCCGATATGGCATATCTTCGTGAGAGATTGCTTACTATGTATTCAAATCCTGCCCGTAATTACCTTAATGCAAAGGTTCAGAAAGATTGAGATACGTTAGCTTGTATAGGAGCTTATCGCTCGTAAGTGCCTTTTTGCTTATGGCTTCGTGTACTGTTGAGCCATACGAATCGGGTGATACCTCCCTCTCTTACCTTATGGCAGAGATGGTGGATATGCATGTCGTGGGTAGGGAGATAAAGAGTATTGTTACTGATTCTGACGAACGGCTTGCGGTATCATCATCATACTTGCTTCCTGAGAATATGGAGCATAGGGACACCACGTATCGCATGATGCTATATTATAATAAGGAGGGAAACAATTCCGTTGACTTGAAGTCGCTGAAACGTGCTTATGTCGTGAAATCTTCTGACAAGCACTCTTCGTTGACTCTTAAAGATGATTCTGTCAAGTTTATTAGTGCATGGAAGGCTCAGAATAGCAGTTACATAAATATGTCGCTTGGACTAATGGTTGGAAATGCGGAGAATGAAGATGCTGTTCATAAGGTAGGACTTGTTGTTAACTCTGTGGAGACAATGGCGGACGGTAGCAAGACCTTTTATCTCATCCTTCATCATGATCAGGATTCGATTCCTGAATACTACACTCAGACGGTATATATTAGTGTCCCCCTAAAAGAGTATTCTGCAGGAGATAGGATTTGCATAAGAATGAATACGTATTCAGGGCGGATTGAGAAGATATTCACGAAATAAAATCACAATATGCAGTTATATGCAGTAATATGCATAAAGAAAATGGAAAATATGCATTATTTATACGAAAATATTCACATTTTCTGAATAAAATTTGGATATATGCAGGAATATTCGTAATTTTGCACTTCCAAAAAGAATAATTCCTGCATATTG
>CAMOVB010000306.1:0-2648 GCA_946626925.1 uncultured Prevotellaceae bacterium | reverse complement strand
ATGTTGTCCTTGTCGTTGTAGTAGAGGTTCTCGCCTGCCATACCCCAGATGAAGGTGTAGTAGTAAGTACCTGCTGCTGCGTGCATAGACCACTCTGGTGACATGATTGCCTGCTCGTTGTGGAGCCATACGTTACGGCTTTCCTGTGGCTGACCCATCACGTGAGAGATTGTCTGCTCAGCAGGAAGGTTGAAGTAGTAGTAAGCCTCGATACGGCGACCGTGAGTGTGAGGTGGCATTGTGTTCCATACAGCACCTGGGTTAAGTTGTGTGAGACCGAGCTGAAGCTGGCATGGTCCTTCCTCAAGTACGTCGTTGACGATGAGCTTATATACTGTACGGTTGTTTGCCTCCTCTACTGTTCCTACTGGTCCCCATACGGCAGCCTTGAGCGAACCCTTGCGACCGTCGAGTGTAATCCACTGTGTCTTGTAGTGCTGGTGAGCTGTTGCTGAGTTGAGGTAGAACTTAGCTGGCTTCTTGGCATCCTTTGAACGGAACTCAACGCTCTTGTTCACGTCCTTGTCCTTACCGATGTGTCCACGTCCGATGTAGAGTGCCTCCTTTGGTGAGAGAGCATACTCCTTACCGTCAACGATGACAACACCGTCACCCTGTCCGCAGTTTACTACGCCAAGCTCACGGTTGTACATGAAGTACTTCTCCTTGATTGTCTTGTCAACATCGAGACCAAGTTCAAAGAAGTTCTCAAGCTTGAGAGTCTTGTTTACTGGCATTGCTCCACCGAAGATGAAACGGTCGTAGTGAGAGTAAGTGAGGAGGATTGAGTCTGCCTCCATAACCTTCTCCATGACGAAACGCTCACGGAGAGTCTTTGTGTCATAGTGCTTCACATCCTCTGGATGACAAGCTGTCTGGAAACGAACATGCTGGTTGCCGACGAAACGGTCAGCCTCCTGTGCATTCACTGAAAGTGTAGCAGCAAGTGCTGCAAGTAAGAAAATCTTTTTCATAATGATTATTATTGGCCCCCTCCCAGCCTCCCCGAGGGGAGGAGTTGGATGAGGCTGTATGTTTTTAGTTTTTATACTTTTTATTCTATGTTAGGATTGATGTTCCCCAGTTGTTGTGTTGCTCCCTCCCCTTTGGGAGGGCTGGGGTGGGGCTGTTGGGCTTTTTAGTTCTTCCTATTCCACACGAGCAGTCCTACTGCGATGATGGTGAGTATTCCTGCACCGATGTACTTGAGATAGTTCATACATCCATAGATAAGGAATGCGATAGGAGATGATGCAAAGTCAAGTGAACCTGCGCTGAAGCCTTCTGGCACACGTACTGCAGCATCGTCAGGATGTGCTGCTGATACCTGCATAGCTGCGCTTGTGAAGTCGCCAGACATGAGTGTGACGAACACAAGTCCGATGGCTATCACTACGAGTCCCACGATGAAGCTCTTCACCACATTACCCTTAGTGTAAGGAAGAACCATCACGAAGACATAGAACATACCTGCGAGACTTGCAAGAGGAAGGAACTGGTTGATGCCGAGCTTTGAGAGTCCTACTGCAAGTACGAGTGTCACAGGAATAAGGAGGAGTGACACGATGAGTGTAGTCGGATGTCCGATAACAAGTGCTGGTGACATACCGATATAGAACTCCTTCTTGTCACCGAACTTCTTGGCGATAAGCTCACGTGTTGCCTCAGATATTGGCTTGAGACCTTCGATGAAGAGGCTTGTGATACGTGGGATAAGTTCCATGACAGCTCCCATCTTGATACCGAGTCCGAGTGTTGCTGGAATACCCTCAACGAGTTCCTTACCATCCTTGCATGCGAGACAGCCGATGACGATACCGATGATGACACCGAGGAAGAGAGGTTCGCCGAAGAGACCGAACTTCTTCTTCATTCCTTCTGCATCGATGTTGAGTTTGTCAAAACCAGGAATCTTGTCGAGAGCCTTGCCGATGATGAGTGCGAAAGGCATGAAGCCCTGACAGAATGGCTGTGGAATGGATATTCCTTCCATGCCAGGGTAGAACTCCTGAAACGCCTTGGCTGTGCGGTCAGCAAGTACGAGAGTGATGATGTAGCAGATTATGGCTGCAAAGAATCCCCATGCAACCGGGAAGCTCCATCCGAGTCCGTCAGTAAGGAAGTAAGTCACAGCGCCGATGAAGGCGAAGTGCCAGTAGTTCCAAAGGTCGATGTTGACCGTGCGTGTGCATCCGATGAGGATGAGCAAGAGGTTAATGCCGAGGCATACAGGGATGATGAATGCGCCTACCGTAGTGTTGTAAGCAACAGATGCGGCAGCTGGCCATCCCATGTCGAATACGTTGAGTTCAAGGCCGTAAATCTCAACTACCTTGTTGAGAGCAGGACCGAGACTTGATGTGAGAAGTCCTGTGATTACTCCGAGTCCTACGAAGCCGACTCCAACGTAAAGTCCGCTCTTGAGTGCCTTTGAGAACTTGATGCCGATACATACACCGAGTATGGTGAAGATGATAGGCATCATCACCGCTGCACCCAGTCCGATAATGTACGAGAAGATGTTTTCTATTATGTCCATGTTAGTATAATTGGTTTTAGTAAAGTTGTTAGTTCGTTGTGTTCTGGAGTGTACCAATGACGGCACACGAGACTGCCGTTTATGTTGCCCTTTTTCCGCACCTTTTGCC
>CAMOVB010000305.1:0-2671 GCA_946626925.1 uncultured Prevotellaceae bacterium | reverse complement strand
ATTGCTCCACCTTTGGCTGTGGATATTGCGCATATTGTCATAGCTGTAATTTATTTTTGTTTCGCAAGTTTTCAACTTGCTCACTTTTGGGAGTAAATGGAAGTTAAAAGGAATAAAAGGAAGTAAAAAGACGATAGTCTGTTCGTCGATTTGTCTTGACAAGGTATTGTCTCTTTACTCCTTTTTACTTCTTTTTACTACTCTTTACTACAACTTATCTAAAGATGATTTACTGACACTCTATCTTTCTGATTTCCTTCTCTAAATTGTGACAATGCTTAGAGTCTTGCTCTAACTTCTTTTCAAGGTTGAGGATTGTCTCCTTCATACTATCCTTGCCCAGTGAAGATGCTTCGGCGTAGTCATTGCGAAGTTTGGTAAGGCGTGATTTCTCCACAGAAAGTGTCTTCGTAGCTTTTTGCCATTCCAGGAATTTGTTTTTGGCTTCCTGAGAGTGGAAATCATTGAGTGATGTGTATGTGAAATTATCGTTGATTACGAATGTGAAATCTGACTTCTGCTTGCTTGAAGTACCTGCCTGACTGAGTGACAGGCGCTGACGTGCCTTGATGCGTTCGTATTCGTTATCTGGCGACCACGTAGCCTTGATGGAGCGTAGGGATGCGTATGATATAATCTCTTTGTGGTCATCATTCTCGTAGTCGAAAGGATGGCGCGAAGGAGTGTAGAGGAACGAATAGATGCACACCTTGCCTTCTGGCTGATAACGGTCAGAAGCAAACCATCCAATACCGTTTGCCTCGTCAATGACAATCATGTAGTCGTTGGCGTATGAGGAGAATGGGAAGCCCATATTGTCGGCACGATAAAACTTGTCGTCCTCTGTGTCGTAACGAGTGACGTAGAGGTCATAGTTGCCATAACCTTCATCCGTGCGTGCGGCAAAGTAGAATGTTACGCCGTCGGACATTAGGAAAGGGTAGTTGAGTTCGCCGTCAATTTCAAGTCCGTCAAGTATTGTGGATGAAACCTTTACTCCGTTTTCGAGATAGTAACACTTGAATGTACTGCTTTGCTCGCCTTCTTCTGTAAGTATGCTTACTGGCTCGTACATCTTGTTGCCAAGTTCGGTGGTGTAAGAGGTTGTCTTTCCGTCGGCGGAGAGTGTAATACTTCCGAGGTCATGCATGTTAGTGTAACCATCAAGGAACTTGTCCTTGGTAAGTACAATGCTGTCGAGGATGACAATCTTATCCGTACCGTTGAGTCCTCTGATTCCATTGTTGCAAATCTCCAACTGCGCCTCAAGGGCTGATGTGTCCTTGCGGCGTCGTTTGAGTTGGGTAATCTGTTTCTCTATGTTTGTTTTAGCTTCCTCAAAACGGTATGATTGCACTACTGAGCCCATGTCGCCTGCTGGCAATGTAAGCTCGGGATAATATACAGGTTTGCTCAGGGAGTCGGACTTTGCCGACTCCTGAGCATACGCTGTGAGTGATATTGACGCTAATAAAAGCGTGTGGAATAATTTCATACTTATTATTTGAAGTTGAAGTAGTTCTTGGCGTTGTTGTAACAGATGTCTTCAATCATCTGGTTCACACGTTCTGCCTCATAGCCAGTGTATGGTACTTCGCCGTTCTCGATGTCCGTGGCAACGAGGTTGCAGAGGATGCGACGGAAGTATTCGTGACGAGGGTAGGAGAGGAATGAACGTGAGTCCGTGAGCATTCCTACGAAACGGCTGAGAAGTCCGAGGAGTGAGAGGGCGTTCATCTGTTTTGTCATGCCGTCCTTCTGGTCGAGGAACCACCATCCTGAACCCCACTGAATCTTTCCTGGGATGCTTCCGTCCTGGAAGTTGCCGAGCATAGTGGCAAGCACTTCGTTGGCACAAGGATTGAGGTTGTAGAGAATGGTCTTTGCAAGTTTGCCGTCAGCATTGAGACGGTCGAGGAACTGTGAGCATTTCTTGGCTGTGTTGAACTCACCGATAGAGTCGAATCCTGTGTCAGGACCAAGGAGCTTGAACATCTTTGAGTTGTTGTCGCGAATAGCTCCGTAGTGGAACTGCTGTGCCCATCCTGCCTCTGCATCCTGCACTCCGAAGATGTACATCATGGCAGACTTGAACTTGAGGATTTCGTCCTGTGTAAGCTCTGTGCCGCCCATTACCTTGTCGAAGATTGCCTTAATCTCAGCATCTGTGTAAGGCTCTGCGTAGAACTCTTCGATACCGTGGTCAGAGAGTTTACATCCCTGTGCAGCGAAGAAGTCGTGACGGTTCTGTATTGCATCAACAAAGTCGTTGAAGTTGCTGATATTCTTGTTGCTTGCTTCTGAAAGTTTACCTACGTAAGCCTTGAAGTTAGCTGGCACTTCAACAGCCATTGCCTTGTCAGGACGCCATGTAGGAAGCATCTGTGTCTTCATTGTTGGGTCCTTAGCCACGGCGATGTGGTACTCAAGAGAATCGACTGGGTCGTCTGTAGTACAAACGGTCTCAACGTTATAGTATTCCATAAGTCCACGTGGAGTGAACTTAGGGTCATTCTTTATCTTGTCGTTACACTCGTCGTAAATCTCACGTGCATTCTGTGGATTGAGTGTTTTGTCAATGCCGAATGCAGTCTTGAGTTCGAGGTGTGTCCAGTGGTAGAGTGGGTTGCGGAAAGTGTAAGGAACGGTCTCCGCCCATTTCTCGAACTTC
>CAMOVB010000304.1:0-2769 GCA_946626925.1 uncultured Prevotellaceae bacterium | reverse complement strand
TTGACATCAGGTTCTACCTTCCAAAGAGGAATAATCTTGGCTGGGTCAACTGGATAACCATTATCATCAAGGTTGTCCATAGGACAGAACTCATAGAATACCTGATAGTCAATCATCAGCATCATGGCTGGATCGTTAAGGTCGTTCTGTACTCCGAAGAAACCTTCGCTCGCATTATATGTCTCCATATAGTGCATACCCGAATGAGTGATGATGGACTTATACTGTTCGCGGTAAGGAGTAAACGCAACTCCTCCATGGAAGAATACCTCAAGGTTAGGCCATATCTTGTCAAGAGTCTTCTCTCCAGTAATCTCAAGTACACGGTTAAGTACGCTGAGCATCCATGAAGGTACACCACTGATGTTGGTAATATTCTCATGTATGGCAGCCCTTGCAATCTTGTCACGCTTCTCCTCGAAGTCACAAAGGAGAGCTATCTCCTTCTCAGGAACACGAGTGAGGTTGACAGCCTTTGGCACATTCTCGATAAGGATGGCACTAAGGTCGCCGACAAGACTGTTTGGCGTGTTGAGATTAGGAGCATGACTACCTCCAAGGATGAGGCTCTTTCCTGAGAACAGGCGGCTCTTAGGATTGATGTTGAAGTAGAAATACAAACAGTCACGAGGACCTGCATAGTGAATCTTCTTGAGTCCCTCGTAGCTGACAGGAATGAACTTACTCTTGTCGTTGGTAGTACCTGATGACTTAGCATACCAGCGTACAGTACCTGGCCAGAGAATATCCTTCCTGCCTTCACGCATTTGCTGAATATAACCTTTAAGTTCCTCGTAAGTATTGACGCCTACGTTCTTGACGAAATCCTCATACGAGTCAACAGCGGAATAAGAATGTTCCTTACCCCACTGAGTGTCCTTTGCCTTGTTGACAAGGCGACGAAGTACGGTACGTTGGATATTTTCTGCGTGAGTATTGTATTTCTTTAGACTCTTACCTCTTCTTTTGAAGTATATGTTATATATAAACCTTGTTATATTCATACAAATAGTTTCTGTTGTTTAAGTGCAAAATTACATCTTTTTCTCCGTATAGCCGACCGCTAATAAGAGAAAAAGACGTAATCTTAACATTATTTCAGAACATCAAGCACTTCATTTGGCTGTTCAACCAACAATTTGGCTCCATTTTCCTGCAAGAACTTCTTGTCACGGAATCCCCAAAGAACAGAAATGCAAGGTAGTTCTGCGTTGGCTGCTGTCTTGATGTCAACATCTGAGTCGCCGACATAGACGGCATCTTCCTTTTTAGAACCGAGTGCCTCAAGTGCCTTGTTGACCATGTCGGCTTCAGGTTTGCGACGCACCTCAGGACTTTCGCCGATAGCTACGTCAATATAATCCTTGAAGTATGATTCATGAAGCTCTGTCACTCCTGCCTGAAGCTTATTGCTGACGATAGCCATCTTGTAGCCAGCCTCCTTGAGCGAAGCGAGCATCTCAGCCACTCCCTCGTAAAGACAGGTATTGTCACGGCAATGTTCCACGTAGTATTCCTTGAAAGTATCGAAACATTGTTCCATTGCCTCTGGCTCTGTTCCTGCAGGAATGGCACGCTCGATGAGACGATGTACACCATTTCCGACAAACTGACGAACTTCGTCAATTGTTCTCTCTGGCATTCCGCACGCACGAAGAGCATAGTTGGTACTCTCTGCCAAGTCTTTGAGGGTGTCCATGAGTGTTCCGTCAAGGTCAAAGACGATAGTCTTGCGACCTTTGATTGCCTCGATAGCCTCGTCACGCTGTTTCTTCTGCTTTGCCTGTTCAAGCTTAGCTGTCTGAGCCTCCTTGATACGAGTGGAAAGTCCCTTGTCCTTACGGATAAGTCGGAGTGCCTCCTTAGCAGCTGCCTGGTCACTCTCTTTCTTTGAGTAACCCTCACCACGACCACAGAACACGCCTTCGATTCTTACTTCAGATACGAATACTGGTGTCTTTTCTTCACGCTTTTCCTGCTGAGTGAATACAGTCTTATACTGGAATCTTTGGCTCCATTCTATAAGGCTGCTCTTGAAGTTTTCTTCCAGAGTGGCAATCTTATCCACATTGATATAAAATTTGAAGATGCGTTCCTCCATAAATTTATAGCAATAAGAATAACCTCGGTCGAGATAGATTGCACCGAAGAATGCTTCAAAAGCATTACCGTTCATAAAACTGTTGTGACCTGTTGTCACAGCACCCGTATAGTGAACCAACTTATCCAAGCCGATATCCACAGCCAGCTTGTTGAGCGATTTGCGACATACTATCTTACTACGGAGGGTAGTAAGGAATCCTTCCTGCTTTCCTGCATAGTGCTTGTAGAGAATATCAGCTACTACGGCTCCAAGAATGGCATCGCCAAGGAACTCAAGACGCTCATTATTGATGTAGCGTGAAGAGAAAGCGGCATTTCCTTTCTTGTTGGCTTTTGGAGCAGGTTTGTAATCTGGCTTTTTCTTTTCCTCGGCAAGACGTTCACGTTCGGCATGAGCAACGGACTTGTGACGTAATGCAAGCCTATATAAATGAATATTACGAGGATAGAAACCAAGTATCTCTTTGAGTTGTAAAAAAGGCTTCTTATCCCTGCGGAAAAGAAGCCTAATTGAGTCTATTATATTCATTGCTGAATTACTTGTACTTCTTGAAGATAACACATGCATTGTGACCGCCAAAGCCGAAAGTGTTGCTGAGACCAGCACGTACCTCACGCTTCTGAGCCTTATTGAATGTGCAGTTAAGATTGTAGTCAATCTCCTCA
>CAMOVB010000303.1:0-2786 GCA_946626925.1 uncultured Prevotellaceae bacterium | reverse complement strand
CCAGTTCACGGTCTGTGCTGTTGCCATGCTGGCAACCGAAAGCAGAAGAATGGGTGTCAGAATCTTTTTCATGATTAGAATCTATCTTTATTATGACTTGCTAACAGAGTTGATGTAGTCAAGAATCTGTTCGGCATGAATCTTCGTCTTGATTTCCTTCGGCGTGAAAATCTTCTCGATGATGCCGTCTTCGTTCACGAGGTATGTGGTACGTAGCGTGCCTATTGTCTTGCGTCCGCAGGCAACCTTCTCTCCCCAGCAGCCGAGGGATTGGAGAAGGGTAGTGTCGGTATCGGCAATAAGTGGAAATTCCAGTCCTTGAGTATCAGCAAACTTCTTCTGTGATGCTTGCTTGTCCTTGCTTACTCCGATGATGGAATAGCCTGATGCCTCCAATTCCTTCTTATGTGCTTGCAGCGAGCAAGCCTCTGCTGTACATCCACTCGTATTAGCCTTTGGATAGCTGTACAACACCAACTTACGACCTCTATAATCCGCACTCTTTATCTCACGACCATCTTGGTCAATACCCAGAACGTCTGGTATCTTATCTCCTATATTCATAAACTGTTGTTTTTAATATTGTTAGTTGAATAATTATCTTTTTTATCTTTTATAATGGATAAAACAATGAAAAATGGCTTTTTTATCCATTATAATGGATGAATTTTGGAAGTAGCTAATTCTCAAAGATGTCCATCTCCGTAAATCTTGGGAATATGCGTCCGTCACGCTCAATGTTCTCAAAGAACATCTTCTCGGGACGTACCCAATAATGATTGTCGCCATAGAGAGCCTGATATATTACCATACGCTCGGTTGTCTCAGAGTCGAATGCTGTGCGGATGTAGCGATACTTGCCACCCTTGAAGTGCTGGAAATAACGTGTTCTGTCCTCACGCAAAGGATACTTCGTGAGCATCTTCTCTATCAATGGAACGTACCATGTACGTACTTCGTCTGCCGTAGGAGTGTGTGCTCCAGGAAAATGTGAGGAATGACTGTAATGTTCAAGGAACAATGGTTCGTATTGCGCCAACGTGTCTTGCTCACCAAACACGCCCCAGATGCGTTCCTTGTAATAAGGATTGCAATATTTGAATTGCTCTGTCTCCAGTTCCTCAAATTCGTGTATCAAGACATCGTCAATGATGAAATGCTGGTTACCGTCTTTGCGTGGCGACTTGTACTCATGTTCCCCGATACGTTGGCGTAGAAACTCCGTCATCTTGAAGTGTGGATTGCCCAATAATGCTGGCACTCCGACGATGGGCGCAAGCATCTGCGCATAGAACGCTCCACAACTATTGCCAACAAGCAAGTCTGGCTTCTCCTTGTCACAAATATCCCTGATAAGTTTCAAAGCCACACATGGATGAATGGGAATGTCAGGCGTCAGCACCTGTGCCTTGCCTGCAAAAGCCTCACACAACGTCTGTGCAAGGACACATTGTCCACTGGCGAAGAAACCATGAAGAAACAATATCTTTTTCATAGCCGCTCTGGTAGCATATATTTTTTAATCGTTAATTTTTTATTTTAAGTGCATCTTGCATGATTTCATCGTGGTCAAAGGCGAGGGGAGGGAGTGCGTTGATTGACCACCATTCTGCCTTGGCTGCATCATCCTGACCTACGACGGCTTGTGGTATGTCAATATATGCAAGGTAAGCTATGGTTATGGTGCGCCCACGTGGGTCGCGACCGACTTTAGAATATGCGCCTAACTGACGAAGGTATTCAATCTTCAGTCCTGTTTCTTCCTCAAGCTCTCGCTTGGCACATTGTTCTGCCGTCTCATCCATTTCCATGAATCCACCTGGGAAAGCCCAACAACCCTTGTATGGATCGTTACCTCTTTGAATAAGCAACACCTTCGGCTCAGGTTCTTTCGTTATTACCACGCAATCAGCGGTAACCGCTGGACGTGGATATTTGTATGTGTACATTTTTAAGTTTGTAAGTTCTATTGGAATTATATGCGCCAATTATCTCTTATTATGTTTGAATATTACAACTTAATATCATCAATTCTGAATCGTTGGATGCCTACTGGCACTTCGACTTCCACGGTATCACCAACTTTCTTTCCGAGTAGGGCTTGTGCTATTGGTGACTTGATGGAAAGTTTGTTCTCCAATAGGTTGGACTCATGTGGACTTACTATGGTGTAGGTCATCTTTCTCTCTAAGTTTAGGTTTGTCATGGATACTGTTGTGAGCAATCCTACCATGTCAGAGTTGAGACGGTCAGTGTCGATGACTCTTGCAAACTCCAACACTTTCTGTTTGAAACGTATTCGGCTTATAAGCTTTGCTTGCTCACGCCTTGCAGCATGATATTCAAAATTCTCACTTAGATCACCTTTCTCACGTGCTTCGATGAGTGCGTCCTTAACTTTTGGATATTCTACGTATTCCAGTTGATGTAATTCGGCTACAAGCTTGTCGTAGCCTTCCTGTGACATATATTCCATATCCCTCGTATATATCATTTTTCAGTCCTTTCTTCTGTCGATTTCTCCACAGCATCCTTAATTACGAGTCCTGCAAGCATAAAACCAAAGATGGCCGTTATGTGTGCGAGCGTACCGTTGATTTGTGCCTTCGATGAGCACCACTCATGATTGAGCAGGTCGGGATTACCTGGTCCTGTCTTTGCCTTAGGACACATACATTGTTCTGTGCCGCAGGTGGCGTTGTGTCCCTTGTTCTGTAGTAACTCGTCGGAGTAAACGCACAAGAACTTGCGACGTGGCATCTGACCTGTCTGCTTCATGCGTTTGC
>CAMOVB010000302.1:0-2807 GCA_946626925.1 uncultured Prevotellaceae bacterium | reverse complement strand
ACCTCATTCGTACCGATGGCAAACAGCCTCGGCTATGGCTTCGTTTATGCCCTCTACGGCATCATCTGTGTCATTGCTGCCATCTTCGTATGGAAGCTCGTCCCAGAGACCAAGGGCAAGACTCTTGAGGACATGACAAAGCTGTGGAAGGATAAGATGAAATAAAACCCCATCACAACATATAATCATCAAATCAATGAGGGTGTACCCATCACATGCGGTGCACCCTCATTTTTTATATCACATTCTTCGTTGTCTCTTCCCTACTCGCCCATCCGATTCCGCTTTTCTGAGACTACCATGAAACTTGAATTAGACTACCATGTCACTACAGCTGAAACTACCATCAAAACAAAATTAGACTACCATCAAAAAACTTTTTCATGGTAGTCTTATGAAAACCAAAATGCGTCGTTACTTTATGGAAAGCAGCGACGCATTTTTATATTCTGTAATTAATTATTATTTCGACTCATTTTAATGGCAACACGGTCAGATTTCGGTCGGATTGTGTAAAAAGCGGTCAGATTTCGGTCGGATTATATAAAAAACGGTCGGATTTCGGTCGGATTGTATAAAAAACGGTCGGATTGATATCAACCGACAAGCCATCGAAGTCCATCCTTCCTTATTAATCCATCTTCGTTCATTTCAACCAACAACCTTCCAACAATACGTAATTGTTGTTCTTCTGTTTTATTGGAAGGCAATACCTCTTTGAGGTATTTATATATTAATTCACGACGTGCTCCTTCACTTCCTGAGTTTTGCAGGAATTGAATTACCATTTGCTTTAATTTATCCTTTTCAAGTCCTTTCAATTTGGTATATTCTGGAACTTGTTTTGTTTTCCTTGCAATGCTTAGAGATATCGTAATATCTGGGTATTCTCCTTCGACTAAGCCTCGACTAAGCAATTTTTTTGCATCAGTTTCATTAATACGATGTCCCTTTTGAACAGCATCCAATAAAATACAATCGTCTAATGTCAGTTCCTTATTTTCTTTTAAAAGCGTAGTGTACTTCTCATTTATAGCATTACCATATAGACGAACTGCGATTTCTTTATTGGCGGCATCTATCTCATAATCTGGCATTGGGAAATAACGTTTCCACTGTTCATTGAAAATCTTACGGATGCCACGTCCTACAATGTCAATCATATTGAAGTTCACCATTGCATTACAAAGGCACTCGTTGCGGTAGTGACGTTGTGGTCCATGTGTGGCTAATGCTTTTTGCAAAGTACCAGGTATGAAACTGCCGCCATTGGCATAATACAAGAAATCAGGATTCTCGACCAAATTAATTCTTTCTTGTAGCGTATAGTCTTGATGTGCAATACAGTTATGAAGAACCTCACGCATAGAGTAATCATCATACTGTTGCATTACATCTGGAAATAGTGTACCACCAGGCATTTCACGCATCGTCAGATTATGAACTTTGGCGAGAATCTGGTCAACTGTCAAAATGAATGGAGCTGTGAAATGTTCATAGTCCACCACGTCTCCATGCTCATCACGTAGCGACCATGTCACTCTCACTACCGCAGGCCGTAACTTGAATACAGATACAGGTTTGCCCAATAGAATTATTGCAGCACGAGTGATACCGCCATTAATCATCACACCTGTATTGCTCAAAAACTCTTCTACTGACCAAGCATCGATTTCTTCCGAAGGAATACGATTGTGTACTCTTTTAAACATCACTTTTGCCTTTGCAATAGCCAACTCGTCAAGGTCATCTATTGTTGCATTCGGTACAATCTCGGCCGACCAGTCAGTTGCAGTAATAAGTGGCTCATCAAGAATAGTAAGCATTCGTTCAGGTGTCAGTTCCACCAATGAGTCCTCTATTCGTTGCCAAGCCTTGTCGTGCGCATAGACAGGACGCTTGGGTAAGTGCTTTGGAATGTGAATCACCCATACTTTCTTATATGTGTCATCTGTAATGTACTCATCAATATCCAATCCTTCACTCGACAGGTTGGCACATCTTTCAGTTAAACGTAGAATTGCCTTCTGGCGGTCATAGTTATATGTGTCCGTACCAACAATTTCTAATGTCTTGTCATGAACACCCACAACCAAATATCCCCCTTCCATGTTGGCTATAGCCGACACGTAGGAAATCACATCATCCTTCTCGTCTCCACAAAACGAGTTCTTCAGATTCTTAAATTCCTTCCACTCACATCGAGTATTCTCTTGGGGGTACTCGCGAAGTAGGTATTGCTGTAATTCGAGTTCAGTCATAAAAAGAATGCCTATTTCAAGTACTTATCCAATATTTTTTGTTTCTCAAACATACATTCCTGCCTTTTTTTTCTTTAGATTTGTTATCTCAGCCTCCATACAAATAAGCTGCTGTGCCACCTCGTTCTGTGTCTTAATGTCTGGCAACATAATTGAGAGAGCCTTGACGCATTCTGTTGATGCGCGATTTGAGCGTGAGAAACTATTGTTTCCTATTATACTCAAGCAACAGTCCATCAATAGCCAAATTCAAGAATGTTTTGCCTTTGTATAATTGCTTTCTATTTTCAAGCATCGCTTCAAATAATTCTTCCATAATATGATATTATGTATTTGACATTACTAAATGCAAATTTCGACAAAAACATTATAATTTGCAAATAAATCAAATAAGAATTTAATGAACGAAACAAATTATTTGAGAAGCAGTCGGCAGATGTATATCTAAATGAAAACAGATGTCTCGTTACAAAACATTAATTACCCCCCACACCTTTGTTCCTTTTGTACGTTTCTTCATCACAACACACTCGACACCTTATCGTG
>CAMOVB010000301.1:0-2820 GCA_946626925.1 uncultured Prevotellaceae bacterium | reverse complement strand
TGCTGTTGTTCCCAAGGTTCAAGTCTGTCGTACCAACTCCAAATGACCATTTAAGGATTTCGTTGATTGCATCATCCACTGACATGGTCTTGGATATTTCCGTTGCATACTTCCCTCCGTCCCATGTTATGGTAATGGTTCCATCATTTATTATTTCGCCATTGAATGTTATTTTACTTCCAAATACGTCGCCTACACTCTCGTAAGGAAATGCAAGGATAGTACCTTTCTTTCTCTTTGGTTTATCGACAGTTTCCAATATCTCACTGAAATGTTCTGTTACATGTTTCTGCAGTTCTGTTGCTGATGTTATTGGCAACTTAATCATAATTTTTTGTGAACGCATGAATGGAATGGTGTCTATATTATCTTTACTATCGATATAAACTTTATCATTCACATTTTCTATGAGAACATAATCAATAGGATAGGCGCCCTTGTACGATACGAGATTTATCGCTCTTGCCTGTGTCCCGTCGTCGGTGGCGGGCTGAGAGTTTGAACCTCCCCATGACAATGGCTTGTCACTTTTGCAGTTCAGACTCTCGTACCACTTGCATCCACTTATCTGCATGAAATAGTTTTGCCAAGTGTTGCCACCAAGACTGTCCCACAATGTCCATACCGTTTTGCCAGATAGGGCGTTGTTGCTGGTATCTAAATCGTCCAGTTTCTTTGTCAGGTTATCGTTTTGCCTTTGGATATTTTCGATGCTGTCCTTCATAAAAGCTACCTTTTTTTGAAGCGAATCGACAAGAGCGTCATGATTGCTTCCTATGGTTTCGTGTGTGAGTACTTTCACAGTTTTATACATACGCATCTGAGCCTGCATATCGGGTGTCATGTCAAAAGTGATGCTGTCCACTTTGTCTGTCGGAATGACGACAGAGTCGTTGGCGTTATACACTACGACCTTAAACTGTGCTGATGCTACGATTGTGGCAGACAGACAAACAATAAATGTGATTATACGGTATATGTATTTCATAACATTCATTTTATAAAAATCTTTTTTGCGCCCTTGTCGGAAACTATGATATTAACGCCTTTTCTTAATGATTGTGTTCGGTTTCCGACTGCGTTATATATTCCATAATTACAGTTGTTGCTGGACATTATGCTTTGTACATTCAATGTGCCGTCCCCAAGAATGCCTATCTGTATCATCTGTGTGCCTATTGATTGCAGGTCTTCACATTCAAGCCATGCACAGAATGGCTTTATAGTCATAGATGCGTCTTCTTGTATGCGACATACGTTGTTGCTGGAAACATAAAAAGAATTGTCGTCATTAACCGTCCTTTTGTCATACGTTCCTTTCATTGACCATACACCTATGCGATAATCGTTGGTCCCAATGGGGTGTACATCTGTGTTGTCTCTGACAATGGATAAATATGGATTTCCTTCTTTGCGTATAAGACAAGGTGTACCTGCAAGTACGACTGTACCAATGGGGTACGGCTCGAAGATTGCTTTGCCGTCGTCAATTGAATTAAATTTGTATAATGTAAAATCATCATCACTCCGTACATCCACGTTGAAAGGCAGGCAAATGGTTTCCCATTCATTTTCCATAATCCTCGTATAACGAGCCTTTGTTGTGCGGAAATTCTGTGATGCTCCTTGTTTGGTTGCAAAAATAAATATCAGGAAAAGCAGAAATATCCTGCCTCTCCATATTTTATATTTGCGCAGAGCGTCATATATTTTATATGTATCTGTCATATACCAAAAACTGTTACTCTGCTGCAAAGATAAACATTTTAAATTTAATGCTTAAGGGTGGATGGAATATTGTTTAGCGAGGATGAAATTACTAATTACTCATTTAAAACGAATCGGACGCTTCCCGATGAGGGAAACGTCCGCAGTTTTATGCTGTTGTGCTAAATTACTTGTTAGCGCAAGCGAGCTTGCCATCAGAACCAAGAACGTTAACGATCTTGTGGATGTACATCTTCTTCATGTTCTCACGTGCAGGCTTGAGGTACTGACGTGGGTCGAAGTGTGATGGGTTCTCAGCGAGATACTTACGGATAGCAGCAGTCATAGCGAGACGTGAGTCAGAGTCGATGTTGATCTTACATACAGCTGACTTAGCAGCCTTGCGGAGCTGCTCCTCTGGAATACCGATAGCAGCCTCGAGCTTACCACCGTACTTGTTGATTGTAGCAACCTCTTCCTGTGGAACTGAAGAAGAACCGTGGAGTACGATTGGGAATCCTGGGAGCTTCTTCTCGATCTCAGCGAGTACGTCGAATGCCAATGGTGGTGGAACGAGTACGCCATTTACGAGTGTACACTGCTCTGGAGTGAACTTGTGAGCACCGTGAGAAGTACCGATTGAGATAGCGAGAGAGTCACAACCTGTGCGTTTAGCGAAGTCGATAACCTCCTCTGGCTTAGTGTAGTGAGACTCAGCTGCAACAACCTCGTCCTCAACACCAGCAAGAACACCAAGCTCAGCCTCAACTGTTACGTCGAACTGGTGAGCGTAGTCAACAACCTTCTTTGAGAGTGCAATGTTCTCCTCGTATGGAAGTGAAGAACCATCGATCATTACAGAAGAGAAACCGTTGTCGATACAATCCTTACAGAGTTCGAAAGTATCGCCGTGGTCGAGGTGGAGAACGATTTCAGGAGCCTCACAACCGAGTTCCTTAGCGTACTCAACAGCACCCTTAGCAAGGTTACGGAGGATTGTGCCGTTAGCGTAGTTACGAGCACCCTTTGAAACCTGCATGATAACTGGAGACTTAGTTTCTACTGCAGCCATAACGATAGCCTGCATCTGCTCCATTGTGTTGAAGTTGAAAG
>CAMOVB010000300.1:0-2895 GCA_946626925.1 uncultured Prevotellaceae bacterium | reverse complement strand
AAATTTAACTGGCCGCTTTGCGGCAAAAAACATCAATACGAGCCATACAGGTCGAAAAATAATCCTGAATCTTGAATTCTTAATTTATAATTTACATCATGCCGCCAAGAATAAGAAAATGTAGCTTTTGTGGCCGTCGTGAGAGCGAGGTTAATCTCTTGATTACAGGTCTCGACGGATGTATTTGTGACGAGTGTGCCACACAGGCAAATCAGATATTGAAGGAGAACAGGATCAATGCAAGACAGAAAGAGCAGATTGAACTTCCTAAACCTTCGGAGATAAAGGCTTATCTCGATAACTATGTAATCGGTCAGGACGATGCCAAGATGGCTCTCTCCGTGGCTGTTTACAATCACTATAAGAGACTTAACAATCCTGCAGCCGAGGATGAGGTTGAACTTGAGAAGTCAAACATCATCATGGTGGGAAGTACAGGTACGGGTAAGACCCTCCTTGCACGTTCCATCGCCAAGATGCTCGTCGTTCCGTTCACTATCGTTGACGCTACCGTTCTCACTCAGGCAGGTTACGTGGGTGAGGACGTGGAGAGCATCCTCTCACGTCTGCTTCAGGAATCTGACTATAAGCCAGAGGTAGCAGAGAGAGGTATCGTGTTCATTGACGAGATAGACAAGATTGCCCGTAAGGGTGACAATCCATCTATCACACGTGATGTGAGCGGTGAAGGTGTGCAGCAGGCATTGCTCAAACTCCTCGAAGGTTCGGTGGTTAACGTGCCTCCATACGGAGGACGCAAGCACCCTGAACAGCAGTTCATTCAGGTGAATACAAAGAACATCCTCTTCATCTGTGGTGGAGCGTTCGACGGAATAGAGAAACGTATTGCACAGCGCCTCAACACTCATGTGGTGGGATTCGATGCTGCCCGCAATGCTGCCAAGATTGACAAGACAAACTTCATGCAGTACATTGCACCAATGGACCTCAAGTCATTTGGCTTGATACCAGAGATTATCGGTCGTCTGCCAATCCTCACTCACCTCGAGCCACTCGGCAGGGAGGCATTGAGAAATATCCTCACAGAGCCAAAGAACTCAATCATCAAGCAGTATGTCAAGTTGTTTGAACTCGACGGAGTGAAGCTCACCTTTGAGGATGCCGTGCTCGACTATGTCGTTGACAAGGCAATGGAGTTTAATCTCGGTGCCCGAGGTCTCCGTTCAATAGTCGAGACAATAATGCTCGAACTCATGTTTGAGGTGCCTTCGCTCAATATCAAGGAGTATGTCGTTACGCTCGATTATGCTAAGTCAAAGGTCGAGAAGGCAAATATGACAGCCCTCCAGATGAAGAATGAATAGATGTTGGGTTTATAAGTTTGTAAGTTTTTAGGTTTTTCAGTTCTTTCGGCCACTTCTTCCGTGATAACATAAAAACTCAAAAACTTAAGAACTTAGGAACTCAAAAACTAAAAAATATACAAGTTCGTGAGCTTTGTTTTGGGGGTTCGCATACCGCGATAAAATAAAAACTTATCTACGCTTGTGATGGTCAGTTTTCCGCGATAACATAAAAACTTATCTACGCTTGTGATGGTCAGTTTTCTGCGATAACATAAAAACTTATCCCGCTTGTGATGGTCAGTTTTCTGCGATAACATAAAAACTTATCTACGCTTGTGATGGTTAGTTTTCCGCGATAACATAAAAACTTAAAAACTCAAGAACTTAAAAACTAAAATAATTATGATGAATAAAGGAGCAACATTACAAGATTCTCTCAAGTATTACTTCGGATTCGATTCGTTCAAGGGAGAGCAGGAAGCCATTATCCAGAACCTCTTGCAGGGAAAGGATACTTTCGTCTTGATGCCTACTGGTGGAGGAAAATCCCTCTGCTACCAGTTGCCTGCGCTTCTCCTTGAAGGCACAGCCATTGTCATCTCTCCGCTCATTGCGCTGATGAAGAATCAGGTTGATGCCATCAAATATATAAGTGAAGAGGACAATATTGCTCATTTCATCAACTCGTCGCTCAGCAAGTCGATGATCGAACAGGTGAAGTCGGACATCCTGTCAGGCAAGACGAAGCTCCTGTATGTGGCACCTGAGTCGTTGACAAAGGAGGAAAACGTGGACTTCCTCAAGTCCGTCAAGATTTCTTTCTATGCCATAGACGAGGCACATTGTATCTCTGAGTGGGGACACGATTTCCGCCCGGAGTACCGCCGTATCCGCCCGATAATACAGGAGATAGGTACTGCTCCGGTCATTGCCCTTACGGCAACGGCTACCGACAAGGTGCGCGGTGACATAAAGAAGAACCTCGGTATCGTGGATGCCACGGAGTTCAAGTCATCGTTCAACCGTCCTAACCTTTACTATGAGGTACGACAGAAGACAAAGAACATAGACAAGGACATAATAAAATATATAAAGCAGAACAGCGGTAAGAGCGGTATCATCTATTGTCTCAGCCGTAAGAAGGTGGAGGAACTTGCCGACATCCTCAAGGCTAATGACATCAAGGCTGCTGCTTATCATGCTGGTATGGATTCGTCTGTGCGCTCTGCCACTCAGGATGACTTCATCAAGGAGCGTATTGACGTTATTGTCGCTACCATTGCCTTCGGTATGGGTATTGACAAGCCCGACGTGCGCTTCGTCATCCACTATGACATTCCTAAGAGCCTTGAAGGTTACTATCAGGAGACAGGTCGTGCGGGACGTGACGGTGGTGAAGGCAAATGTATTGCTTTCTATGCAAGCAAGGACCTCCAGAAGCTTGAGAAGTTCATGGAAGGCAAGCCTGTTGCAGAGCAGGACATTGGTCGCCAGCTCCTCCGTGAGACAGCTGCTTACTGTGAGTCATCCGTATGCCGTCGCAAGCTCTTGCTTCACTACTTCGGCGAACAGTACGATGTGGAGAACT
>CAMOVB010000299.1:0-2900 GCA_946626925.1 uncultured Prevotellaceae bacterium | reverse complement strand
GAAATCATCGAGGCTCACAACAAGAAGAATGAGGTCATTGACTGAATGAAGAATTCAAAATGCAAAATCAAAAATTAGCAATTAATAATTAACAATTAACATGCTCAATTTTGAATTCTGAATTCTGAATTTTGAATTTATTAAATGATAATAACAGAACATACATAAAATAACAACAATGAAAGTACTTAAATTTGGTGGTACATCCGTAGGCACTCCTCAGAGAATGAAGGATGTCGTAAAATTGATTACTGACGGTGAGCAGAAAATCGTAGTTCTCTCAGCTATGTCAGGAACAACAAACTCACTCATTGAAATCTCCGATTATCTTTACAAGAAGAATCCGGAAGGTGCAATGGAGACAATCAACACGCTCGAACAGAAGTACAAGAAGCATGTTGACGAGCTCTATACTACTGATGAATATAAGAAGAAGACACTCGAATTCCTCAAGCAGGAGTTTGACTATCTCCGCTCTTTCACAAAGGGCATCTTCACCATGTTTGAAGAAAAGATCATTGTTGGTCAGGGTGAAATCATGTCAACCAACATGGTTACAAACTACCTCCTCGAACAGGGTCACAATGCTACACTCATCCCTGCCCTCGAGTTCATGCGCACAGACAAGAACGCAGAGCCAGACCTTCAGTATATCCGCGAGAAACTCAAGGTACAGCTCGAAGAGAATCCTGGCAAGGAAATATACATCACTCGGGGATTCATCTGTCGCAACGCTTACGGCGAGGTAGATAACCTCCAGCGTGGTGGTTCTGACTACTCTGCATCACTCATCGGCGCAGCCATCGAGGCATCAGAGATTCAGATATGGACAGACATCGACGGTATGCACAACAACGACCCACGATTCGTTGACAAGACAGCTCCAGTAAGCCACCTCCACTTTGAGGAGGCAGCAGAACTTGCATACTTCGGTGCAAAGATTCTTCACCCAACATGTGTACAACCAGCAAAGTTTGCAGGAATCCCAGTAAAGCTTCTTAACACTATGGACCCAGAGGCAGCAGGAACAGTTATCAGCAACGAGACCGAAGCAAAGAAGATTAAGGCCGTTGCAGCTAAGGACAATATCACAGCCATCAATATCACATCAAGTCGTATGCTTCTCGCTCACGGATTCCTCCGCAAGGTATTC
Source organism: uncultured Prevotellaceae bacterium (assembly GCA_946626925.1). GTDB lineage: Bacteria > Bacteroidota > Bacteroidia > Bacteroidales > Bacteroidaceae > Minthosoma. Next base: position 1,747 of record CAMOVB010000299.1, on the reverse strand, counting down.
GAGATTTTCGAGAGCTACAAGACATCTATCGACATGATTACTACAAGCGAAGTTGGGGTAAGCGTGTCAATCGACAACAAGACAAACCTCAACTCTATTGTTGACGAACTCAAGAAGTTCGGTCGTGTAAATGTTGACGAGGATATGTGTATCATCTGCGTTGTAGGTGACTTAGAATGGCATAATGTTGGATTTGAGGCTAAGGCAACAGAGGCACTCAAGGACATCCCAGTACGTATGATTTCATACGGAGGAAGCAACCACAACATTTCATTCCTCATCTCTGCAGATGACAAGAAGCGTGCTCTTCAGGCACTCTCTGACAAGCTATTCAACGCATAAATATCTGACCCACCCCCGCCCTCCTTACACAGGGAGGGGGCTGAGTCACCATAGAGGCACACAGGACCTCATGGCGGACAGTCACTCTTATCCTCCCCTTAGAGGGGGAGGTGCCCGAAGGGCGGAGAGGGTCTAATAATATAAACAAACACGATGAATCTTTCAAACACAGACAAATTCAACGGTATTCGCACCCCATTCTATTATTACGATACTGACTTGCTCCGTAAGACACTCCAGACAATCAACGAGGAGACACAGAAGTATGACAACTACCACGTACACTATGCTGTAAAGGCAAATGCCAATCTTGATGTGCTTAGCATCATCAACGAGTATGGTATTGGTATCGACTGCGTTAGTGGTGGCGAGGTAGAACAGGCACTCCGTGCAGGATTCCCTGCCGACAAGATTGTGTTTGCCGGTGTGGGCAAAAGTGACTGGGAAATAGAGTTGGGTATAGACAAGAATATCTTCTGTTTCAATGTAGAGAGTATCCCTGAACTTGAGGTAATCAACGAGATTGCTGCTCGCAAAGGCAAGACAGCTAATGTATGCTTCCGCATCAATCCTAACGTGGGTGCACATACTCACAGCAACATAACTACAGGACTTGCAGAGAATAAGTTCGGTATAGCAATGGAGGATATGGAGAAAGTCATCCTCCTTGCAAAGACGATGAACAACATCGCCTTCAAGGGTATCCACTTCCACATCGGAAGTCAGATACTCGACATGGGTGACTTTGAAGCACTTGCCAACCGTATCAACGAACTTCAGGATCGTCTTGAGGCTGCAGGATTAAAGGTTGAAATTGTCAACGTAGGTGGAGGTCTTGGCATTGACTATGACAACCCTCAGGACAATCCTGTTCCTGACTTCAAGTCATATTTTGAAACATACCACAAGCTGCTCAAGCTTCGTGAGGGTCAGTCTGTTCACTTCGAGCTTGGACGTGCCGTTGTAGGTCAGTGTGGAGCTCTCATCACAAAGGTCAACTATGTGAAGCAAGGCTCTGTCAAGAAGTTCGTCATCGTTGATGCAGGAATGACCGACCTCATTCGTCCAGCCCTCTACGATGCACACCACAAGATTGTGAACCTCACAAGTGATGCTCCAGAGGAGACATACGACGTGGTAGGACCTATCTGCGAATCAAGTGACGTATTTGACAAAGATATAAAGCTCAACGGCACTAAGCGAGGCGACCTCATCGCCATGCTCTCTGCTGGTGCTTACGGCGAGATTATGGCTTCAGGCTACAACTGCCGACAGTTGCCAAAGGGATACACAAACCTGTAGCAACGGCCCCCTCCCGACCTCCCCGTGGGGGAGGAGAAGGAAGCACCATAGGCACACAGCCATCGTCAGAAGGGCTTAGCAACCGTGTCAGAAGCGTCCGCTT
>CAMOVB010000298.1:0-2976 GCA_946626925.1 uncultured Prevotellaceae bacterium | reverse complement strand
ATGCACGTGGTACTATTGACCGTGCACAGTACGTCAAGGTCATCAACGAGCTCAACGCCATTCCTGAGAAGATGGAAGAGATGTTGAAGGAGAATGACCGTGTCAAGGAAATATCAAGAATATTCACTTACGCCCACAACTTCCTTTATCTCGGACGTGGCTACAATTATCCAGTAGCACTTGAGGGAGCGTTAAAGTTAAAGGAGATTAGTTATATTCACGCAGAGGGTTATCCAGCGGCAGAAATGAAACATGGTCCTATCGCCCTTATTGATGAGGAGATGCCAGTCGTTGTCATTGCCACCAAGAATGCTCTCTACGAAAAGGTTGTCAGCAATATCCAAGAGATTAAAGCCCGCAAAGCTCGCGTAATTGCTATCGTAAGTAAGGGCGACGAGGTGGTAAGGAGCATGGCAGATGCCTGCATTGAGTTACCTGAGACGGTTGAATGTCTCGAACCATTACTCGCCACCATTCCTCTTCAGATGATGGCCTATCACGTTGCCGTCTGCAAGGGCAAGGATGTTGACCAACCACGAAACCTCGCAAAGAGCGTGACTGTAGAATAAAGAATGAAATAGCCACTATCCGATATACGTTTATCGGGTAGGAGGCTATTTTTTTAGAACATAACAAGAGAAAGAAAAAGATATTATTCATACACAATAACTACTAAAAGGAACAAGATGAGAAAAGTAACACTGGTCTTAGATGATGGCACCAAGTTCCATGGCGAATCATTCGGATATGAGAAGCCTGTAGCTGGTGAGGTGGTGTTCAACACTGCCATGATGGGATACCCAGAGAGCCTTACTGACCCAAGCTATGCGGGACAGATGATGGTTCTCACCTACCCTCTTGTGGGTAACTATGGCGTCCCTGCATTCTCTGTAGAGCCAAACGGGATTGCTACGTTTATGGAAAGCGACAAGATTCACGCAGAGGCTATAATCGTGAGCAACTACAGCACTGAGTACTCACATTGGAATGCCAAGGAGAGTCTTGCTGACTGGCTTAAGCGAGAGCAGGTTCCAGGCATAACAGGTATCGACACTCGTCAGTTGACAAAGGTGCTTCGCGAACACGGTGTTATGATGGGTAAGATTCTCTTTGACGATGAACCAGACAACATACCTACTGCACAGTATGAGGGTGTCAACTACATCGACAAGGTAAGTTGCAAGGAGGTTATCCGCTACAACGAGGGTGCTGGCAAGAAGGTTGTTCTCGTTGACTGCGGTGTGAAGAACAACATCATCCGTTGTCTTATCAAGCGTGGCGTAGAAGTTATCCGTGTTCCATGGAACTACGACTTCAACAACCTTGAGTTCGACGGTCTCTTCCTTGCCAATGGTCCTGGTGACCCTGACACAGCTGGCGAGGCAGTAGAGAATATCCGCAAGTTCCTTGCAAATCCAAAGGTACGTCCTTGCATGGGTATCTGTATGGGTAACCAGTTACTCTCTAAGGCTGCAGGTGCAAAGATTTACAAACTCAAGTATGGTCACCGTTCACACAACCAGCCAGTACGTCAGGTGGGTACAAACCGTTGTTTCATCACTTCACAGAACCACGGCTACGCTGTAGATAATGACACTATTCCTGCTGACTGGGAGCCTCTATTCATCAACATGAATGATGGTTCAAACGAAGGAATCAAACACAAAACTAATCCTTGGTTCTCTGCCCAGTTCCATCCAGAGGCAGCATCTGGTCCTGTAGATACAGAATTTATGTTTGACGATTTCGTAAAACTGCTGTAAGCGGACCCCTCCCCAGAAGGTAATAAAAATTTACAATCACTTAGACAATACATGAATATGAATATAAATAATTCAACAAACAATGTAACCAGTCCCGCCCCTACAGGGGAGGGCAAGGGAGGGGTCCGCAAGGTCCTGTTACTTGGTTCTGGTGCACTCAAGATTGGTGAGGCTGGTGAGTTCGACTACTCTGGCTCACAGGCTCTCAAGGCTCTCAAGGAAGAAGGTATTGAGACCATCCTCATCAACCCTAACATCGCTACGGTTCAGACTTCGGAGGGTGTGGCTGACAAGATTTACTTCCTTCCTGTCACTCCGTTCTTCGTTGAGAAGGTAATCCAAAAGGAACGTCCACAGGGCATCCTCCTCGCTTTCGGTGGACAGACAGCCCTCAACTGTGGTGTGGCTCTCTATGAGCAGAAGATTCTTGAGAAGTACAACGTACAGGTACTCGGTACTCCTGTTCAGGCAATCATCGACACAGAGGACCGTGAGCTCTTTGTCAAGAAGCTTGATGAGATTGACGTCAAGACAATCAAGTCACATGCTTGTGAGACAATAGAGGAGGCACGTGCTGCAGCCAAGGAACTCGGCTACCCTGTCATCATCCGTGCTGCCTACGCACTCGGAGGACTCGGTTCTGGTTTCTGCGATACAGAGGAAGAGCTCAACAAACTTGCAGAAAAGGCATTCTCATTCTCTCCACAGGTACTTGTAGAGAAGTCACTCAAGGGATGGAAGGAGATTGAGTACGAGGTGGTTCGTGACCGCTTCGACAACTGTATCACAGTATGTAACATGGAGAACTTCGACCCACTCGGTATCCATACTGGTGAGTCAATCGTCATCGCTCCATCACAGACGCTTACAAACTCAGAATATCATAAGCTTCGTGCACTTGCCATCAAGATTATCCGTCACATTGGTATCGTGGGTGAGTGTAACGTGCAGTATGCTTTCGACCCTGAGAGTGAGGACTATCGTGTTATTGAGGTCAATGCACGTCTCTCTCGTTCATCAGCTCTTGCTTCAAAGGCAACAGGCTATCCTCTTGCCTTCGTTGCTGCAAAACTCGGTCTCGGCTACGGACTCTTCGACCTCAAGAACTCTGTTACAAAGAAGACAAGTGCATTCTTCGAGCCAGCACTCGACTATGTGGTATGTAAGATACCCCGTTGGGACCTCGGTAAGTTCCGTGGTGTTGACCGCGAGC
>CAMOVB010000297.1:0-2978 GCA_946626925.1 uncultured Prevotellaceae bacterium | reverse complement strand
AGAACTTCTTGACGGCATGCGGGTCAGTAAGGTCAAGTTCCTTGTGACTGCGACCTACGAGGTTGTTGTAGCCACGAGCCTTGAGGTTATTCCATATAGCAGAACCAACAAGTCCGTTGTGTCCTGCAACATAAATCTTGCAACTTTTATCTAACATTGTACTGATTATTATATTTTTCAATTTACGATGCAAATATACTTCATTTTATTGACATACTTTCCTAATATCTGCCTAAATACATTATCTCGGAAGGAAAAAAGTTTTTCCTGCCCAGATAATATTGTTTGCGTTACTTCTTCATCTTCTTTCCGTAGATGATGCTACATACGGCAATCAGGATGACGAGACCAGTCAAGACGAATGCCCAAGGATGATACTGACGGGTAGATATGGAGTAGTACATGTCGCCTGTGATAAGGTCTCCGCCAGAGATTGTGAAATGTCCAGTTCCGTCTTCATCATAATTGAAACGTATTCTGTTGCCTGCGCATACCTTTCCTGGCATAGTGACTGTGTGTCGGATGTCGATATCAAGGATTTTGAATAGCCTAATAATCTTTTCGTCTATCTCCTTATTGTATTTGCAGCCGTCATCGAAGAAGATGTCGTATGCGTTTGACTTATAGTAGCCATCGAAACACAAACGTATGTCTGTATCGAGCGTGTCAAGTTTCACCTCGAAATTCTTCTCGAAATATTTTATGAAATCTTTGCGTGATGCGAGAAACTCATCCTTTGTCACAGGAGGATTCTGGATAGAGTCGTAATATTGGGCCATGGTATTGAAGTAAACCGTAATAATATTATTATCCACCCATTTATCTACCTTTTCCTCTATCTCTTGTATTCTGACTGCAACCTCAGAACCTGGAAGAGAATTGCCGTGCTCATCACACATGATATTAATATCAGGATAGCCTCTGAACCAATACTGTACAATGTCCTTGTTGCCTATGCTGTCAGCAGGTATAGGAAGCTCATCCTTCAGGCTTTCGAAAGTCTCCGCATAGGTGTATATTGTATAGAAGAAACTGTTCTCCTTCTTATATTCCACCTTTGACTTCAAAGGCTTGCCATCAAGCATGAAAGGACTCTTGTTGTGCATTTCCTCCACGGATGCATACTTCTGTGTGAATACAGACTTGACGGTATCGCCCTTAATCTCGTTGTGGCTGAATGTCATGCTCTCAACGTCGATGTTCTCTGGCACTGGTAGCGCATGACCTGTCTTGCCCTTTCCCCAGTTAATGTCACGATTCTCCTGAGTCATCGTAGTTTCATAGCTGACCTCACGAGTACACGTACCGTCCTCGTTGATTACAGTATTGACGTTCACGTTTCTTGCTTTGTCACATGATGTGATGGCTATGAGTGCAAGAATGAGTATGAAGATAGAATAAATCTTTTTCATAATGATTCGTTTTTTAGATGTTAGACTTCTTGTATTCCTTCCACAGCGAGTAGAGGGATTTCGTCTTCTTCTCCGTGTGGTTTTTGTACGCAACCTTAAGAGTGCCACAAAGTGAAGAAGGCTCAGTTGATGTGTTTATATAAACTTTTGCAATTGCTTTCTCTTCATTTCCATTATCAGGAGTATCTACAAACGTATAGGCAAAGAGACCTACAAGCCACATAGCAGCCACGGAACTAACGACTCTCACAATATTGATGATAGCCTCTACCTTGCCTCTGCCTTGTCTCTGCCTTGCTACTACCTTCTCGTCCGTAGCATCGAGTTGTATATCTGGCAGATTCATCATTATCTGTTCCGTCAACTTGTCGGCATCTGGTGGGGTAGGCTGCTGACCTTTCATTCCGTTGAGTATGTCGTCTATTGTCTTATTCATATCCTAATCTTTTTAGTTGTTCGCGAATTGTTTGTCTTGCAACATATAGGTTGCTCTTTATCTGTTTAGCGTCCAAACCTGTTATGGAGCTAATCTCCGTGGAGTCAAGTCCTTCGAGGTGACTGAGTGTGAATACCAGCCTTTGCTTGTCACTCAACCTATCAGCCAGTAGTCTCAGGATAGCCACCCACTCACTATTCTCCAACTGCCGTTGCGAATCGCCCGTTGTGGCATATTCCCTGAGCACGGATTCGTCTTCTGGCAGAGGTACGAGCCGTCGTGACGCCTTCAACCTGTCGAGGCAGATGTTTGAGGCTATTCGGTATATCCACGTGGAGAAAGAGCTTGAGCCGTCGTACCTCTTGATATGAACCCATATCTTGATGAACGTCTCCTGCGTGGCATCCTTGGCTTCTTCCTCATCGCACAGCATCTTGAGTGCAAGTGACCACACCATCCTTTGGTATGTGCTCACCACTATGGAGAAAGCCGTCTTGTCTCCGCCTTGGCATCTTGTTAATATTTCGGTATTGATTTGTTCCATAATTTTGAACGATTACACCCATTATACGATTGTGTTGTCTAAAGGTCAAATGCAAATCGTCACTTTTTTCTGAAAAAAGTTAGTTAATCACTTCTTCTGCAAAATTACCACTTTATTTTGATTGCAACAAAGTTTTCTGGAGCATATCTCCTCGTTCTTCATCTGTTTTACCTCCGTCATTCCTCCATTATAACTTCGCTCTTTCTCCGTAGAATCTCCACCGAATGTCCACCGCATCTCCACCGAATGTCCACCAAAACGGTGGACATTCGATGAAGATTCCATGGAGATGTGATGGTGAAAATATGGAGGAAGAACGAAGTTGCTACGGACATAAATCGGAGTAGGGAGGGAATATCGCACCCGAGGCGCTGACGAAGAAAAAACAGGTAAAAAAACAGATAAAAATATTCTATGTCTTTCCTATAGATGAAGCTTTCATGTTAAAAGTTGTATAGTGATACAAGGATATTTCTAGCTTTTTTTTCGTATATCCGTAACTTTTCCTAATTTTGCATCTTGATTAAAAAATATTACTGTCCGCTAAACACGACCTATCCATGCCCAACCTCTTTATTACCAGTGG
>CAMOVB010000296.1:0-2991 GCA_946626925.1 uncultured Prevotellaceae bacterium | reverse complement strand
GCAGAGTACGCAAATGTACAGCCACACTCAGGTGCTCAGGCTAACGCTGCTGTACTTCTCGCTGTTCTCCAGCCAGGAGATTGTTTTATGGGACTCAATCTTGACCATGGTGGCCACCTTTCACACGGTTCACTCGTCAACACATCTGGTATCCTCTACCGTCCAATAGGCTACAACCTCAACAAGGAGACAGGACGTGTGGATTATGACGAGATGGAGCGCCTTGCTAAGGAGAACAAGCCAAAGCTCATCATCGGTGGTGGTTCAGCTTACAGCCGTGAGTGGGATTATGCCCGTATGCGCAAGATTGCAGACGAGGTAGGTGCTCTCCTCATGATTGACATGGCTCACCCAGCTGGTCTTATCGCAGCAGGTCTCCTCGACAACCCAGTTAAGTACGCACACATCGTAACAACAACTACACATAAGACTCTTCGTGGTCCTCGTGGTGGTCTCATCCTCCTCGGCAAGGACTTCGACAACCCATGGGGCTACAAGACTCCAAAGGGCGTTGTAAAGAAGATGTCACAGCTCCTCAACTCAGCCGTATTCCCAGGTCAGCAGGGCGGTCCACTTGAGCACGTAATCGCAGCAAAGGCTGTTGCCTTCGGCGAGTGCTTGAAGCCAGAGTGGAAGGAGTACGCAAAGCAGGTACAGAAGAACGCCAAGGTTCTTGCTGACGAGCTTATCAAGCGTGGATTCACTATCGTATCAGGCGGTACAGACAACCACTCTATGCTCGTTGACCTCCGTTCTAAGTACCCAGACCTCACAGGTAAGGTAGCTGAGAACGCTCTCGTGTCTGCCGACATCACAATCAACAAGAACATGGTGCCATTCGACACTCGTAGCGCATTCCAGACATCAGGTTTCCGTCTCGGAACTCCAGCCATCACAACACGTGGTGCAAAGGAAGACCTTATGGTCAAGATTGCAGCATGGATTGAGGAGGTTCTCAACGCTCCAGAGGACGAGGCAGTAATTGCCAAGGTTCGTGGTGAGGTTAATGAGACAATGAAGAGCTACCCACTCTTTGCGTGGTAAAAAGCTTTTAAGTTTTTTGAGTTTTTAAGTTCTTAAGTTTGTAAGTTTTTAAGTTTTTATGTTCTTGAGTTTATAAGTTCTTATGCTAAAGAATTAAACTTGGACAAGAAAACTGCGAAAACTGAAAACTGCGAAAACTAAAAAACTCAAAAACTCATAAACATAAAAACTAAAGTTTTGATGAAACAGCCTTTATTAGGACTTACAATTACTGAGCTGCAGGAAATAACCCTGCAGCTCGGTATGCCTAAATTCACAGCCAAACAGATAGCTGAGTGGATTTATGGCAAGCATGCAAGAAGTATAGACGAAATGACAAACATCTCAAAGAAATACCGTGAGATGTTGAATGAGTCATATACTATTGGATGTTCTGAGCCTGTAGAGGCTATGCGAAGTATAGACGGTACGGTGAAGTTCCTCTTCCAGACATTGGAAGGGAACTTCATCGAAACTGTTTATATACCAGACGGAGACAGAGCCACACTCTGCGTCTCTTGTCAGGTTGGTTGCAAGATGAACTGCCTGTTCTGCCAAACTGGTAAACAGGGATTTGCAGCACAGCTGACAACAACAGATATTCTCAACCAGATTTACTCGGTAGAGAAGTGGGACACGCTTACCAACGTGGTATATATGGGTCAGGGTGAACCTTTCGACAACCTTGACAACGTGATGAAATCACTTGAGATTCTCACAGCCGACTACGGATGGGCATGGAGTCCTAAGCGCATAACAGTCTCAACGGTGGGACTGAAGAAAAACCTCCGCCGTTACCTCGATGAGAGCGAGTGTCACCTTGCCGTAAGTCTTCACTCCCCTATCCACGAGCAACGCCTGCAACTCATGCCTGCTGAGAAACAGTTTGCCATAGCCGACATAGTAGCCTTGCTCAAGGAATACGACTGGAGTCACCAACGACGCATCACCTTCGAATACATTCTGTTCGGAGGAATAAACGACACCCCACTCCACAGCAAGGAACTTGCCAAGCTCCTCAAAGGACTCGATTGCCGAGTGAACCTCATCCGCTGGCACAAGATTCCGGGTGTAGAACTCAACGAGGTGGAAGAAAGTCAGATGATAAATTTCAGAGACTACCTAAATAACCACGGCATCACGTGCACTATCCGCACCTCACGCGGCCAGGACATATATGCTGCCTGTGGACTTCTAAGTACAAAAAAACAAATGGAAAACAAATGAGATACAAGATTTTAGCAATACTCGCAGTTGTGCTCCTTGCAACAGCATCATGCACACGAAGAGGACACCGTAGAGGCAGCCTCCTCACACCATCATCAAGTGGTAACCCTTACGAAGTAATGGTCGTGGCAGACGATAGCGTCTGGAACGGCTATGTAGGTAGTTCAATCCAGCGTGTACTCGATGCACCACTACGAGGACTCCCACAAGACGAGGAAATGTTCCATCGTAGCCACATATCTCATGCACACTACGACAAGATAACAAACCTCTTCCGTAACATCATCCTTATCAATATAGACAAGGAACACACCGTACCTAAGATAAGACTGGAGCGTGATGTACACTCTACTCCACAGCTCATCATCAAGATAACTGGTCCTAACCAGCGTGAGGTGTCCATGCACATCACAGAGCACACCAAAGCTATTCAGGACCTCATAACCGTAGAGGAAATCAACCGTCAGGCTTACGACCTCTACTACAGCCACAACATCAAGTTTGAGAAGAAGGTAAAGGAGAAGTTCGGCTGCACTATGTACATTCCTACCGACATCAAGAAGATTATTGAAGGTGAGGATTTCATCTGGGCAACCAACGGAACCGTAACAGGCATACAGAATATCGTCATCTACTCTCTCCCATACGTATCAGAGCGTATGTTCACCAAACGTCCATATATGGCTCTGCGTGACACGATTATGAAGCGCAATCTTCCAGGAGAGCAGCCAGGAATGTACA
>CAMOVB010000295.1:0-3037 GCA_946626925.1 uncultured Prevotellaceae bacterium | reverse complement strand
AGGTACGAATACGGCTGGCGACTTAGGTGCCGCAGCTTCTGCCATGTTACAGATAAAGAATATCTTCAAGGGTTCGGAGACATTCACATTCAAGGTGCGTGGTGCATACGAGGCGATAACGGGCCTCGAAGGCTATGACGGCACATCATTCCGTGAGATTGGCTACGAAGCTAAGATTACGTTCCCGTCATTCCTCCTTCCGTTCGTCAAGCGTGACTGGGGAATGCTCCACCACGCAAGTTCAGAGATTGCTCTCCAATCAAACACACAGAACCGTCCTGAGTTCAACCGCCGCGTGTTCACAGCCGCATGGCGATACAGATGGAGCAGCATGAGCCAAAGCATACAGCACAAATTCGACCTCCTTGAGGTCAACTACGTCTATATGCCTTGGATTTCAGGTACTTTCAAGGAGCAATACCTCGACTCCATCGGTAAGACAAATGCCATTCTCAAGTACAACTACGAGAATATTTTGATTACCAAGTTAGGATACACATACTCATACAACTCACTCGGACACCGTATGCAGACATACGGACAGGATGCCTACACCTTCAAGTGGAACATAGAGACATCAGGCAATATGCTCAAGTTGCTCACGAGTGCAGTCAATGGTAAGAAGAACGATGCTGGTCAGTACACCTTCTGCGGCATAGCCTTTGCCCAGTACATCAAGACCGACCTCGACTTCGGCAAGAGTATCAAGATAGACAAGAACAACTCGGTAGCCTTCCACATAGCTGGTGGTGTTGCATATCCTTACGGCAACTCCAACATCCTGCCATTTGAGAAGCGATACTTTGCAGGTGGAGCCAACAGCGTGCGTGGATGGTCGGTACGTTCACTTGGTCCAGGACGTTACAGCGGAACGGACAAGGGCATCAACTTCATCAACCAGTCGGGTGACGTGAAGCTTGACATGAGTATGGAGTACCGTACTCATCTCTTCTGGAAATTCAACGGAGCATTCTTCATAGACGCGGGTAACATCTGGACAATAAAGGAATACGATGACCAGTCAGGCGGAGCCTTCCGTCTCGACTCCTTCCTTCAGGAGATAGCCTTCAGCTATGGTCTTGGTCTCCGCATGAGTCTTGACTTCTTCCCCCTGCGCCTCGATGCGGGTATGAAAGCCATCAACCCTGCCTATACAGGCATAGACCACTACCCTCTCATCCGTCCTAACCTCTCACGCGACTTCGCCTTCCACTTCGCTGTGGGACTACCGTTCTAAGGAATTCAAAATGCAAAATTCAGAATTCATAATTCAGAATGTAAAGTTTATGAATGCCCACAAAACTACAAATCTTAATTACTTCCCTACGGTCAGTGAGACCGCTTCGCTAAGTTCTCAACTCCCAATTCTTAACTCCTAATTCTTAATTCTTAATTCTTAATTTCCATTTTTCTGCTAATTTTGAATTATGAATTATAAATTATGAAATTAAAACGCTATCTTTGCACGGAAAATATAAATACAACAAAAAAGATATGTACAGATCACATACAGCAGGAGAGCTTCGTCTCTCTGATGCAGGCAAGACAGTGACTCTTGCAGGATGGGTACAGCGCACACGAAAGATGGGTGCTTTGACATTCGTTGACCTTCGTGACCGCTACGGCATTACCCAGCTCGTGTTCAACGAGGAAACAAATGCCGAACTCTGCGCTGAAGCTAACAAGCTCGGACGTGAGTACGTCATTCAGGTAACTGGTGAGGTTGCTGAGCGCTACTCAAAGAACCAGAACATCCCAACTGGTGAAATCGAAATAAACGTAAACGAACTCGTCGTTCTCAACAAGTCTGTCACTCCTCCATTCACTATCGAGGACGAGAGTGACGGTGGCGACGATATCCGTATGAAATACCGTTACCTCGACCTTCGTCGTAACGCAGTACGCAAGAACCTTGAGCTTCGTCACAAGTTCTGCATCGCAGTACGCAACTACCTCTCTAACCTCGGATTCCTTGAGGTTGAGACACCTATGCTCATCGGTTCTACACCAGAAGGTGCACGCGACTTCATCGTACCTTCACGCATGAACCCAGGACAGTTCTATGCTCTTCCACAGTCACCTCAGACACTCAAGCAGCTCCTCATGGTAGCAGGCTTCGACCGTTACTTCCAGATTGTTAAGTGTTTCCGTGACGAGGACCTCCGTGCTGACCGCCAGCCAGAGTTCACACAGATTGACTGTGAGATGTCATTCGTTACACAGGAGGACATCATCCAGACATTCGAGGGTATGGCAAAGCACCTCTTCAAGGAGCTTCGCGGTGTTGAACTCAACGAGCCATTCCTCCGTCTCCCATGGATTGAGTGTATGAAGCGTTTCGGTTCAGACAAGCCAGATATGCGTTTTGGCATGGAGTTTGTTGAGCTCAAGACTACAGGCAAGGATGGCGACGCTAATATCTTCCCTGCAGGATTCTCAGTATTCGACGAGGCAGCATACGTAGGTGGTATCTGCGCTACAGGCTGTGCATCATATACACGTAAGGACATCGACAAACTCACAGAGTGGGTTAAGCGTCCACAGATTGGCGCAAAGGGTCTCGTATATGCACGTGTTGCAGAGGATGGTTCAGTCAAGTCTTCTGTTGACAAGTTCTACGGTCAGGACACACTCCAGGCTATCAAGGAGAAGATGAACGCACAGCCAGGCGACCTCATCCTTATCCTCAGTGGCGACGATGCAATGAAGACACGCAAGCAGCTTTGCGAGCTTCGTCTTGAGATGGGTGAGCGTCTCGGTCTCCGTGACAAGAACAAGTTTGCACTCCTTTGGGTTACAGAGTTCCCAATGTTCGAGTGGAGCGATGAGGAAAACCGTCTCATGGCTATGCACCACCCATTCACACACCCAATGGACGAGGATATTCCAATGCTCGACACAGACCCAGCAGCAGTACGTGCCGATGCATATGACATGGTATGTAACGGTATCGAAGTCGGTGGTGGTTCAATCCGTATCCACGACCCTAAGCTTCAGGCAAAGATGTTCGAGATTCTTGGTTTCACACCAGAGAAGG
>CAMOVB010000294.1:0-3051 GCA_946626925.1 uncultured Prevotellaceae bacterium | reverse complement strand
GAAATGGTAGAGAAGGCAAGACAGGTTCTTGGCGAAGACATTAAAGATACGCCAGTGGCAGGCAAACTACTGCCTCGTTATTTCACCCTCACGCAGTTGCAGATGCTCCACGAAAGCATTCTCGGCATGAGCGTGGACAAGCGCAACTTCAGACGCGCTATTTCTGAAAAGGCATACATCCACAGCACCAATCTCATAGACAAGGACTCTTCGAGACGAGGTGCAACACTATATGAATTCAGTTTTTGATGACCCACCCCACCCCTCCCTACAGGGAGGGAGAAGTTACCACAGGGACGGGGGGAGTAAAGAGAGGAATCCCAAATCTCAAGTCTATAATTTATGCCTTAGGAACATATCGGGACGCATAGACTTGACATAATAGATTTGCCAATCTCTCGTTCGGGACGCATAAATTTGACATTAGAAATTTGACATCAGAAAAAATCTCTAAAATTATAAGATATGTTAGAAGAATTAAAGGAAAAAGTATTTAAGGCTAACCTTGATTTGGTTAAGCAGGGACTCGTAATCTTCACATGGGGAAACGTGTCTGGTATCGACCGTGAGAAAGGTCTCGTAGTTATCAAGCCATCAGGTGTAAGTTATGACGACATGAAGGCAAGCGACATGGTAGTTGTTGACCTCGAAACAGGAAAGGTCGTTGAGGGTAACCTCAATCCTTCTTCTGACACACCAACACACCTTGTTCTCTACAAGGCTTTCCCAAACATCCAGGGTGTTGTTCACACTCACTCTACTTATGCCACAGCATTTGCTCAGGCTGGACAGGACATTCCAAACATCGGAACAACTCACGCCGACTACTTCTACAAGGCAATCCCATGTACTCGTGACATGACTAAGGAAGAGGTAGAGGGACAATATGAGCTTGAGACAGGTAACGTAATCGTTGACGAGATTCTCAACATCCGCAAGATTAACCCAGACCACACTCCTGCCGTTCTCGTCAAGAACCACGGTCCTTTCTCATGGGGAACATCACCAGACAACGCTGTTTACAACGCAAAGGTAATGGAGCAGGTAGCTAAGATGGCATTCATCAGTTTCAGCGTCAATCCGCTTACAACAATGAACCCACTTCTCATAGAGAAGCATTACAACCGTAAGCACGGACCAAACGCTTACTATGGCCAAAAAAATCAGCAACATTAAGTTGCGATTTTTTCGCCCATAATAATTGATAATTGACAATTGAAAATAAACAATAAATAATAATTCACAAAAAATATGGCATTTGAAAATTTAGAGCTTTGGTGGGTAACTGGAGCACAACTCCTTTACGGAGGCGAGACTGTAAAAATTGTTGATGGACACTCAAAGGAAATGGTTGATGGTCTCAACAATAGTGGTATCATTCCTATCAAGGTAGTATATAAGGGTACAGCTAACTCTTCAAACGAGGTAGAGGCTGTAATGAAGGCTGCTAATAATGATGCAAAGTGTGTTGGTATCATCACATGGATGCACACATTCTCTCCAGCTAAGATGTGGATCAAGGGTCTTCAGGCACTCCAGAAGCCACTCCTCCACTTCCACACTCAGTACAACGCTGAAATTCCATGGGACACAATGAACATGGACTTCATGAACCTCAACCAGTCAGCTCACGGAGACATCGAGTTCGGACACATCTGCACTCGTATGCGTGTACCTCGCAAGGTTGTCGTAGGTTACTGGAAGAGCAAGGAAGCTCAGGAGAAGATTGCTGTATGGGCTCGTGTTGCTGCCGGTGTTGCTGATGCTCACAACGTACGTTGCTTGATGTTCGGTATGAACATGAACAATGTAGCCGTTACTGACGGTGACCGCGTAGAGTTCGAACAGCGTCTCGGCTACCACGTAGATTACTATCCAGTATCTTCACTCATGGAGTACTACAAGAAGGTTACTGACGCAGAGGCTGACGCACTCGTTGAGGAGTACAAGAAGCTTTACACTATCAAGATTGACGAGTCAGGTGAGGCTGTTTACTGGGAGAAGGTTAAGAACGCTGCCAAGGCAGAAATCGCTCTCCGTCGTGTACTCAAGGACGAGAACGCTACAGCATTCACAACTAACTTCGACGACCTCGGTGATGCAGACATCGACGATCCAAACTTCGTAGGTTTCGACCAGATTCCAGGTCTCGCTTCACAGCGTCTCATGGCTGAGGGTTATGGATTCGGTGCTGAGGGTGACTGGAAGACTGCATGTCTCTACCGCACTCTTTGGGTTATGAACCAGGGTCTTGAGAAGGGATGCTCATTCCTCGAGGACTACACTCTCAACTTCGCTTCTGACTGCACATCAAGCCTCCAGAGCCACATGCTCGAGGTATGTCCACTCATCGCAGTTGACAAGCCAACACTTGAGGTTCACTTCCTCGGTATCGGTATCCGCAAGCAGCAGACAGCTCGTCTCGTCTTCACTTCAAAGACAGGCTTCGGTATCAAGGCTACTATCGTTGACCTTGGCAACCGCTTCCGTCTCATCACAAGCGAGGTTGAGTGTATCAAGCCAAAGCCAATGCCAAACCTCCCTGTAGCATCTGCTCTCTGGGTTCCACAGCCAACATTCGAGATTGGTGCTGGTGCATGGATTCTCGCAGGTGGTACTCACCACAGCGCATTCTCTTACGACATCACTGCAGAGTACTGGGAAGATTTCGCAGAAATCACTGGTATGGAGTTCGTCAACATCGACAAGAACACTACTATCACAGGCTTCAAGACTCAGCTCCGCAACAACGAGGTTTACTACATGCTTAACAAAGCGCTCAAATAATTCATAATTCACAATTCATAATTCATAATTACATTTGTTGATTATGGGTTATGGATTGTGATACAAATAAAGAAATATTAACTTTCATAATTCACGTCATGTTTGAGCTTCTTAAATTATGAATTATGAATTATGAATTATGAATTAATGTCAATGACTGCAAAACAAACAATAGAGGCTGGTAAGGCTATTCTCGGTATCGAGTTTGGTTCTACTCGCATCAAGGCTGTTCTCATCGACGAGGAGAACAAGCCAATAGCTCAG
>CAMOVB010000293.1:0-3086 GCA_946626925.1 uncultured Prevotellaceae bacterium | reverse complement strand
CTGGTAATAAAGAGGTTGGACATGGATAGGTCGTGTTTAGCGGACAGTAATAGTTTTAATATCTCTTTGAAAACTCTGAGTTCTTCGTTTCCCATGGCTCAGTGAAATAATAAAGCCCAACCGTACAAGTGGTGATTTTGTTTTGGAATAGATGCGTAAAAAAAGAAAGCCGAGCATCACTGCCAGGCTTCCTTGGTTTAGATAACGATTAATTGTAGCGATTAACGCTACTAGGTGAATTTTTATTTATGCATGAAAAACAATCAAAATATTGTGTAAGCAATGCGCACGAAAACTTATTCAGATATGATAGATATCCAAACAATACAGAATCGTACAAGTACGAATTAACGAAAATAGAAAGACAAATAATTATTACAATTGTTACTTCTTGTTCCCCGTTGTTTTCTGTATATTCTTTTGGGCTATACTATCCGTCGCAATGTTTTACGAGTGCAAATGTAGGACTAAAACCTATAACTTCAAAATGAAAATGAAAAATATTTGTCATTATTAACGCACATCAATCGTTTTTTCATTCAAAAGATTACAAAATATGATAAATGGAATAGGACACGAATAATGAAATTCGTAGGCGTAGGGAAGCGTAGTTTGTCATTGGTAGTCTTAATTGTTGTCAAGTAAAAAACTCATTGTGGTGATTATTTATGATATTGTTTGAATTGGTGATGTAACACAAATGTTAATTGATTTCAGCTTTACACCCATATCTCATGTTCTGTAGATATTGGTACTACTGAAAGCTTAAATGAAAAAGCCTTGTTCCTAATGGATGTAGGAACAAGGCTTTACTGTTAATTCCACTTTTTGTGGTCTATTGTTTAGTTGTCATACTCCTGCCAGCTCTTAATCTGGAGCTTGCTGATTGGAGTGTTGCAGAATGCATTGATGAATGCAGATGCAAGTCGTGCGTTGGTGATAAGCGGAATGTTATGGTCAATGGCTCCACGACGAATCTTGTAGCCATTTGTGAGTTCACGCTTTGTATGATTCTTAGGAATATTGACGATGAGGTCAAACTTGTGGTTTGCAATCATGTCCATCACATTCACCTTGTCTGCGTGATTCTCATCTGGCCATGCTACAGCTGTTGCCTTAACACCATTCTCATTAAGGAACTTGGCAGTTCCGTCAGATGCGTAGATGTCGTAACCATTCTTTACGAGGGCACGAGCAGCATCGAGGAGAGCAACCTTGTCCTTTGCATCACCTGAAGAAATCATGATGCCCTTAGTCTTGAGAGGTATCTTGTAACCTGTGGCAATCATTGAGTTGAGGAGTGCTTCCTCGTATGAGTCACCCATACAGCCAACCTCACCTGTTGAACTCATGTCAACTCCGAGAACAGGGTCGGCATTCTGGAGACGTGCAAAAGAGAACTGTGATGCCTTGACACCCATGCGGTCGATGTCGAATGCACTCTTGTCTGGTTTCTCGTATGGAGCGTCGAGCATAATCTTTGTAGCTGTCTCGATGAAATTACGCTTGAGAACCTTGCTGACAAATGGGAATGAACGTGACGCA
This sequence comes from uncultured Prevotellaceae bacterium, assembly GCA_946626925.1. Taxonomy (GTDB): domain Bacteria; phylum Bacteroidota; class Bacteroidia; order Bacteroidales; family Bacteroidaceae; genus Minthosoma. The sequence goes on along the minus strand of CAMOVB010000293.1, from coordinate 1,541 downwards.
CGGAGATTACACTCGATAACCTTTACGTCTTTTCCCTTGGCAAGATACTGAATGTTGAATGGTCCTGAGATATTAAGTTCCTTGGCGATGGCACGTGAAATCTTCTTAATCTGACGTGCTGTAGCAAAGCTGATTTGCTGAGCTGGGAACACCATAGTAGCATCACCAGAGTGAACACCTGCGTACTCGATGTGCTCAGAGATACCATACTCAACGATTTCTCCGTTCTTTGCAACTCCGTCAAACTCAATCTCGTTGGTCTCAGTCATGAACTGAGAGATGACAACTGGATATTCCTTTGATACCTCAGATGCGGCAGCAAGGAAACGCTTGAGTTCGTCATCGTCATAGCATACGTTCATGGCAGCACCAGAGAGCACGTATGATGGACGCACGAGAACTGGATAGCCGACTTCGGCAATGAACTTCTGAACGTCTTCCATGCTTGTGAGTGCACTCCACTTAGGCTGGTCGATGCCGAGTTGATCGAGCATAGCTGAGAACTTACCACGGTTCTCTGCACGGTCGATGCTTACTGGCGAAGTACCGAGGATTGGCACACTCTGACGATAGAGCTTCATCGCAAGGTTATTAGGAATCTGTCCACCCACTGAGACGATAACACCACGAGGTGACTCAAGGTCTATGACGTCAAGAACACGCTCAAATGATAACTCATCAAAGTAGAGGCGGTCGCACATATCATAGTCGGTAGATACAGTCTCAGGATTATAGTTAATCATGATTGACTTGTAACCGAGCTTGCGTGCAGTAGTGATGGCATTGACAGAACACCAGTCGAACTCAACAGATGAGCCGATGCGGTAAGCACCCGAACCGAGTACGATTACGCTCTTCTCATGCTTGTAGTAGTTGATGTCGTGTCCCTCCACAGCGTATGTCATATAGAGGTAGTTGGTGAGTTCAGGATGCTCACTTGCCACAGTCTCGATACGCTTTACGGCTGGAAGGATGCCGAGTGACTTACGGTAGGCACGAACGGCGAGATTCTCTTTCTCCATGTTGCCAGACTTAGGCTTGAGCACGAAACGTGCAATCTGGAAGTCGGAGAAACCAAGTACCTTTGCCTGACGCAATACGTCAGCTGGCACTTCCTCAAGCTTATTGTATGTTTCAAGTTTATGCTTGAAGTCAACGATATTCTTCATGCGCTCAATGAACCAAGGGTCAATCTTGGTGAGGTCATAGATGCGCTCTATTGTGTAACCCTCTTCAAGAGCCTGTGCAATGGCGAAGATACGGAGGTCTGTTGGGTTGGCAAGTTCGTCGTCAAGATTGTCGAACTTAGTGTGGTCATTGCCAACGAATCCGTGCATACCTTGACCAATCATGCGGAGACCCTTCTGGAGCATCTCCTCAAATGAGCGACCAATAGACATGATTTCGCCGACAGACTTCATAGACGAACCAATCTTACGACTTACACCAGCAAACTTGGTAAGGTCCCAACGGGGAATCTTACAAATCATGTAGTCAAGTTCTGGTGCCTTGTATGCAGAGTTAGGTGTGCCCATCTCGCC
>CAMOVB010000292.1:0-3095 GCA_946626925.1 uncultured Prevotellaceae bacterium | reverse complement strand
CACTGACCAACGGGAAGTAAAAACAAAAGAAAACATAGGAAAACAAAAGAAAACCTATATTCTTGTTTTTGTCAGGAACGGTGACAAGCACATGCGCCCCTTTGGTAACTACTCCCCTCCCTCCAGGGAGGGGGCGGGGGTGGGTCCGCCTTAGAACGGATATCCAACCGCAAAGTGGAAGGCAACGCCATCCTTGAAGAAGCGTGGAATGTTGTAGTAACCCTTCTTGCCTGTCTCGTATGGAGCATGGATAGCCACACCAACATCGAAACGAAGCACAAGAAACTCCATATCATAACGGAATCCGAAACCAGTACCAAGTGCCACCTGGTCAGCAAGATTGCGGAAGCTGAACTTGGTAACGACTGACTGTTCATCCTCTGCCGTCTGCGACGAGCCGTTGGTGTCACGCAATCTCCACACGTTACCAGCATCGACGAACAAGGCACCATAGACATCACCGAACATAGGGAAACGATACTCGGCATTAACCTCTGCACGCATGTCGCCACCATGATAGAGATAGACATCCCTGTCGCCGCATGGGTAAGGAGTAGCACCAGCACCAAGGGTACGAGCACCAAAGGCACGAATACTGTTGGCACCACCTGTATAGAACCATTCAGAAGCTGGAGTATTATCCGAATTGCCATAAGAATAAAGGACTCCCAAAAGTGCACGAGTAGCCACACAGCTCTTTTCCGTAAGCTTGAATTTGTTACGGAGCTCAAATGTTGCCTTCAGGAACTGACTATAGTCATCGAACACGAATCTCTTGTGCTTCTCATTGATGTCCTTACCGCAAAGACTCTGTATTCCGCCTATGAGATTACCTGACTCCTTGATGGTGGCAGAGAAGTTTGTACTGACACTCTGAGCACGATTAGAGGAGTTGTCATAGGTATAGACATACTGTATGGCAGGAATATACTCGTCCGTAAGCACTCCCATGACACCTGCCTGATTGGAATTGACATCCGAATTCAGACGGCGAAGGTCACTAAGCGTCACCTGAATAGGAGTGAAGGTGTGAGTCTCGTACCTTGAAGTCTGATATTTGTAATCCACTCCTACCGAAAGACGGTTGATGCGGTAGAACGCTGCCACATTCTCTCGGGTGAATGACACACCGAACTTGGTAGATGTTGGATATTTGGTACGTTTGTTGTTCAGCGTCGGGAACACCGTCCAAGGATAAGACAAGGAAACATCCGCACCATACTGGTACGTGTCAAGGTCATTCATGTCACGGTTACGGTCACGCGTCTGCCAGAAGTACGCTCCACGCAACTTGACCGAGAATGTCTCTCCATAGCGGAAGGCATTACGACGTGAGAACGTGATTGAAGCATCAGGTCCAACCTGCGAATTACTCTTCTGCGAGAAGTTGAGTTCCACCTCCGTATCTATGAGCTTATCCATCGTAGCATCAAGGCGCACGTCAAGCACGGAACAAGTGTCCGTGGTGTCACGAGGAGTAAACGTGAAGTTGACACCCGTGAATATTCCCATATTACCGAGTGCCGTGATGGTATTCGCCACACGTTCCTCGCTGTATGGCCTGCCCGTCCAGAACTTGAAGTTACGGAACATGACACGCGGTTTGATTGGCACAGCATTACCCTGATAAGCCAACGTGAGACGTCGCATCTTGAGTGTGTCGTCATACGCCATACGGCTTGCTGCCTGACGGTTGCCTGCCTGTGGAGTAGCCTGACGATTGCCCGTCATGCTTGCACTCTTACGAATGAAAGCAGAGATGTGTCCGAAGTTCCATGTGTGGGCAACCTTCTCGGGAATATCGTTCGTCTGAGCCACAAGCAGAGTGACGCTTCCACGCTTTGAAACAGTATCTGCAAGATAATTGATGTAGTCAGGACGATAATAGTAGTAGCCGTTATTGCGGAACTCAGATGTGAGACGCGCCTTCTCACTCAGGAGGTCGGAAACGGAGAACTGCTTGTCACGCTTGATGAAGCTGCTGGCAGCCGTTGCCTGGATGATGCTGTCCTTATCCTCTGGGAAGTCATAACGTATGGAGTCGTAATGATAAGCCTGTCCAAGGTGGATGTCGTAAGCTATCTTCTGTGTACGTGGATTCTTGCCAGGAATAAGACGATAGTCAATCTTGCCCTGGAAATAGCCATAGTTCTGAAGCACGTTCTGTGCCACCTTGGTACGTGTAAGAGGGGCAGCCATACTCACGGTACGGGGAGTAGCTCCGAAGACATTGAAGAACCATTTCTTCAATCCTTTGTGTTCCTTACCGCCCATGCTGTTATACACCCACAATCCGATAGGAAGAGGAGTACGCATGGTCGAACTGCCAAAGAGGGAGTTGTTAGGAGCATACGCAAGAGCACCTTCCACCTCCTCAAGCACTGTCTGCTCAGCAAGCGAACCTGTCTTGCCCTCCACCTTTATCTCCTTTATTCCAGTGTAGAGGTACTCATCATCTGGCAAGTTGCTTGTCGTAGAACAAGCAACAAGCACAAACACGGATAATATGTAGAGAATCCTTTTCACTATAATCAATTGAATCAATTAACAATTAATAATTAACAATTAACATGCTGAGCCAACGCAAGGCGAGCCAAAGACGGCTCACAATGGCTGCCGCCTGATAGGAGCGACCAATGCTCATGCCCCCTGCAATCAAGGCGAGCTAAAGACGGCTCGCTACAGCTACCAGCATTCATCATGCCGCACTCCGCTACCGAAGCCTGTCCGAATCATGACTAAGCCTGCTCGCATACACGGCTCGACCCTATGGTAACTACTCCCCGCCCTGAAAGGTCGGGGGAGGGTCAGCTGGGTTTGTTATTTTTTAAACAAGAACAAGTCCGTCCACTTATCCACCTTCTTGCGGAACACGGCACCTGCACCATTCTTCTCAAGCACACCTTCCATCACGTTCTCGAAGTCCTTGCCATGGAAGAGGCGGACGTAACGTGTGGCACTATTGTCAAGTCGCCATTCGAGTGACACGTCATCTATGAATGAGCCGATACCAGAGCTCTGGTTGTTTGCCTTGTTGTCAGACACACGTCCGCCAATCACGACGGTAAGACGGTCGTTGAAGAAACGCTTACTGA
>CAMOVB010000291.1:0-3174 GCA_946626925.1 uncultured Prevotellaceae bacterium | reverse complement strand
CACCAGCACCTGTTGTTTCTCCTAAGTCAGCCGCACCAGCCCCTGTAACGGGAGCAAACACCGTGACTGCACCTCTCCCTGGCACCATCACCAAGATTACATGCAAGGTGGGTGACAAGATTAACGCAGGCGACACAGTGCTCCTCATGGAAGCCATGAAGATGGAGAACAGTATCACCGCCGAGATGGGAGGTGAGGTAAAGGCCATCCTTGTGGAGGCTGGCGCTCAGGTGCAGAGTGGACAGGCACTTGTTGAATTGGCATAACACGAAATATCAAATTTATTTGCCCCAGTAGGGGGGCTTTTTACAAACTTTAAATGATTATGAAACGAATTAAGATTATCCTTGTCCTTGCCGTTCTGCTGCTTGTGACAACGCCTTTGTTGGCTGCGGGAACAGACGTCTCGGATGGTCTTGCAAAGTTTATTGGTGAAATGGGCTTTGTGAACCTATTCACTGAGGCGGGTGTCAAGAACCTCGTGATGCTGGCAATAGGAAGCTACCTCCTCTATCTTGCCATCAAGAAAGAGTATGAGCCGCTCCTCCTCCTGCCGATAGCTTTCGGAATGATTCTTACCAACCTTCCCGGAGCTGGAATGTTCGACACCAACCTGTGGAACAACGAGTTTCTCAATGAAGAAAGTGAATACTACCACAGTTACGGTCACGTGATGCAGAAGGGTGGGTTGCTCGATATCCTCTATATCGGAGTGAAGGCTGGCATTTATCCTTGTCTCATCTTCCTTGGCGTAGGTGCGATGACCGACTTTGGTCCTCTCATTGCAAACCCTAAGAGCCTTCTCCTTGGTGCAGCTGCACAGGTGGGTATCTTCGCCACATTTCTCGTGACACAGATAGATGTGCCTTTCTTCAATTTCAATCCTGCACAGGCAGCATCCATCGGTATTATTGGAGGCGCAGATGGTCCTACAGCCATCTTCCTTACGTCCAAGCTTGCCCCTGAGCTGCTCGGACCTATAGCCGTGGCAGCGTACAGTTATATGGCGCTCGTGCCAGTCATTCAGCCGCCTATCATGCGCATGCTCACAACAGAGGATGAACGAAGGATTCGTATGAGTCAGTTACGCACTGTTAGTAAGAAGGAGAAGATTATTTTCCCGATAGTCGTAGCAATCCTTGTGTCGCTCATAGTGCCTTCGGCAGCAACGCTCATTGGTTGTCTCATGCTCGGCAATCTCATGAAGGAGAGTGGAGTGGTGGAGCGTCTTTCTAAGGCTGCTCAGAACGAGTTGAACAACATTGTTGTCATCATGCTTGGTGTCACAGTTGGCGCAACAGCATCTGCCCAGTCATTCCTCAATCTTCAGACGATAGGTATCTTGTGTGTAGGCATTGTAGCTTTCGGCATCGGTTCAGCATCAGGTGTCATCATGGCAAAGATTATGAACCTATTCCTCAAGGAGAAGATTAACCCGCTCATCGGTTCAGCAGGCGTTAGTGCCGTTCCTATGGCAGCTCGTGTCAGTCAGGTTGAAGGACAGAAGGCAGATCCTCGTAACTTCCTCCTCATGCACGCCATGGGTCCAAACGTTGCAGGTGTCATCGGTAGTGCCGTTGCAGCAGGCATCCTCCTCAGCTTCTTAGGATAATGAGAAATTAGGAATGTGTAATGAGTAATATCATTTGAGACCATCCTTGGTCTCAAAAATAAATAACCGTTCGGAACGCCTTATCCGAACGGTTATTTTTGTTTATTTCCCTTTCTTTCCTACCATTATGTCGAGCACATACTTGTCTGTCTCGTCCATGGCATCCTTGCCAATCTTTGTCAGGTTGTGAATGCTCTTGTCCACGCTGTCATCAATGATACCCTCAACCGACGTGACGCATTCCCCTTGAATCGCAAGCATGGCAGACAGTACCGCAGTCGAGACGCCCGAAGCAAGCTTGAGCGCACACGAAGGCTTTGCTCCGTCACATATCATACCAGTAAGATTGGCAATCATGTTCTTAACGGCAAATGTGACCTGCTCGTATGTACCGCCCATTAGGTATGTTATACCGCATGATGAACCCGTGGAAGCAACCACGCATCCGCACAGAGCAGACAGTTTGCCAAGACTCTGCTTCACGTATATGGCTGTGAGGTGTGAAAGCATGAGTGCACGTGTCAGCTCCTCGTCCGTATTATGGTTTTCCATCGCAAACTTCACGACTGGTAGGGTGGCACATATTCCTTGGTTACCAGAACCGCTGTTGCTCATTACAGGAATCATGGCACCAGCCATTCTGGCATCGCATGCACATGCCGTAGCCGAGAGTATGTGTGAGAATATTGTGTCACCCATTATACCCCTTCCAAGCGGACGGGAGAGAGCCTTGCCGAGTGAGTGACCGTAGTTGCCGTGCAACGACTCGTTGGCAGCATTCTCGTTGAGTACGCGTGCCTCGTTGATGAAATCAATCTCCTCCAATGGAGCAGTAGTGGCAAACTCGTACACCATAGCCATGTTGAGCCAGTCATTCAGCCTTTCGTCATCATTCTCGCACGTAACAGGAATGTCGAGTATCACGTCCTCATTCTTGCTGACATGAATGAAGTTGGAGTGTCCGCCACAGATAACCGCCTTTGCACGATTATTGTCAGAAGAGGCAATCACCTCGATGTACAACTTATCAGGTGCATCCTTCTTGAGCTTGACCGCGATGCGATTCTCCGCGATGAACTTCTTTCCATTCTCCACGGCACTTGGCGTAACATCTTTCAGCACCTCAAGTCCGTATTCGCTCTTTCCCACGCTTGCACCAAGAGCAATGGCTATTGGCAGACCAATCATGCCAGTACCCGGAATACCCACGCCCATGGCGTTCTTCAGGATATTGGCAGAGAGCAACACCTCAATCGTTTCAGGCATGCATCCCAATGTCTCAGTAGCCTTGGCAACGCACAGAGCGACAGCCACCGGTTCAGTACATCCCACGGCAGGAACGACCTCACTTTTTACGAGTTCTATTATCTTTTTTCTTGTTTCAAGATCCATAATTTGTCTAATGAGTAAATCCATAATTGTTCTGGACAATGCTCTGCCTTTGACTATGTGAAAATGTTTCTTGTTATTTAATCTGCAAAATTACGAAATGTTTATGAATAAATAATTGTGTTTTTTGTTTTCTTTTACGTTAATTCGTTTGTTCTTGACCATGTATGATA
>CAMOVB010000290.1:0-3176 GCA_946626925.1 uncultured Prevotellaceae bacterium | reverse complement strand
GAACAAGTTGCGTCCACGTGTCTTGATTGCATCGCTATTGATGTTACGAGTTTGCATAAACTCCTTGGCTGCATCTGGTGACAATACCACTTGGGCAATGATGTTATCGAGGTCTTTCTCAGCCAACTTGATGTTCTTCAAGTGCTCGAAACTCTCCTTCATGCCCTTGGCATATACATCAGCCAAACTCAGTGCCTTGTAAGCGAACTCAGCGTTTTCTTGGTTCAACAAGTCGAGACGAGACATCACCTTTGAAGAGTGACGGAAAGCAATACGTCCGATGTTGTGAGACATTGCCCAATTCAGTGTGTTGTTACATACAACACGTACTGGAGTAACCATACAACGAACAGAACCAGTGCCATCATGTGAGGTGGTAAACACTACGTACATATCTACGAGGTCATCACGCTTTGCATCGAGTACAATGCTCTTTGGGAACTTTGCGGTAACAAATACACGCTCACCCTTGCCAAGAACACCACATGTCTCGATAACTGGAGTGTTGTCTCTCTCAGCGAACTTACCACTACAGAACATGTCAACGAACTTGAACGCATCTTCGTTCTGCACGATGCCATACTTATCAGATACGATGCCAAGGCTCTTCTTGGTGTCCAAACGCATGGTTGCCATTGTATTGTCAACGAGCAAATCTTTCAGCATTGCAGCATTGATAAATGTACCATTATCCATTGCAGTGCGCAACTCGTCTGAGAGTGCTACTACTTGCTGCAAACCTACATTGTAGTCAGCGTGACATAACTTCAGCGCATCAGCTACGAACATTGGCTCGTCTACCACTTGTCCGAGTCCATGCCATGCTCGTTCACGCTTACCATTCTCTGCAAAACTTGCTCCCTTACTTGTAATCTCAATGTTGTGTGACATAATCTTTTTAATTTAAATTGTTACTTTTTTGATTTCTCGATGCAAAGATACGAAATCTTTTTGAATCTACCAAATTTTTTCTTATAATTCTTTCATGTCTTAATACTTTTTAGTACTTAGAGGGTATTGAACTCATCTATAATGGAATAAGCAGTACTGCAAGCCCATTCATTGCGAGGGTCATAACAGCCGTTATTATAGTGCTCTGCCAATACCTTGATATACTCAATACACATCTTGAACATTTCACTCTGCAAATAACGATGTTCACGTCCCATAGCCTTTGCAGCCTTTTTGAAATCATTTGGGCATCTGTTCACATAGTTCCTAAAGAAACGTGCAAATACATCGTCTCTCGTCTCACCACTCTTAGCACAAAGGTCATTCTTGAAACGCTGATATACCTTTACCATAAGAAATGATTTCTCACTACTCGTTAAGGTATCACCCTCAATCAGTCTCACAATCTGCTCATTGCTCAACTCATATTCCTCATACTCTCTTCCGTCAATTGTAAACTTCATATCTCCTTGAATTTTTGTTTGCGCTGCAAAGTTACGAAATTCCCAGCAAACTACCAAATATTTTCCCAAAAAAATTACGCTCAATTTAAAATATTTCCACTTTCTTTACAAAATCATATATTACACCTTATTAATAATATAATATACATGGGAAAAAATACTATAAATCTAAAATAATTTCATTTTTGTTTGGATATTCCAAATTATTTTCGTAACTTTGCAGCAGATTAAAAAAACAATATAATATGAATCAAACTGATTTAAAGAAAGTGAGGATTCAGCTATATAAAGCTAAACCTTCTAAACTTAAACTTGTGGATGAACTAATCTCCCTCATCAAAGGATGTTTTGGGGATAAGGTAGATACCAATGGTATTCGATTCGATTCTGGAAACTTCAAACTTGGTGAGCTATCTGTTAAGATGATAGAACTCGACCCACAAGAGGTTGGTGGCGTGTTGGTACATTGGTATCCTAAATTGGATGTAAGTCTACGACATGACCCATATTGTTCTGTGTACATGCTCTCTCTACGTGAAATAGGGAAGATTATAAAACGTATCAATGATATTCATGAGTATTATGACAACGAAACAAATAGAAATCGAGCAGTCTTGGATTGAGCAAGAAGCAGCCGATTACGCAAAAAGACAATATTTCGACATTCTTCAACATGAAATGGAAAGTGTAGCAAACTTTCAGTGTATATGTTGTTGGGTCTAACGGAGGACACAATTTGTACTTATTTAAGTCTAAATAATCCAAATAGTAGTTAATATATTTGGATATTTGGATTTTTTTTCATATCTTTGCATTGCGTATCTATGTTCCAAATACATAGGTACACAATATTATAGTATTAATATAAATTGAAAATAAAATGGCGTATTTTAAAATCAGTGAGCCTAACCAACCCATCAAGTATGTGGCGACAGTTGATGATGCTAATGGAAAACTCACATTCTCTGAATCAAGACAAGGTGCATATTGCAGAAGTAGTGGTATTATAGCTGACTCAGAAAGAGATAGACTTGAGTTCCTATTCAAGAGTGAATATCCTGAACTACAATACCTTACTGTGGATACAAGCTACTAACTTGTACTTTTTTAAGTCTAATATTAATTTAAACCTAACAAAACTATGACTAAATGTGTTTTGAAAAATGAAAAAGGTGTCATGATTAAGTCAATCGATACAGCTAATACTAAGCTAGAACTGACTACTGACCCCAAAGAGGCGTTTAACTATGTGAATGGCGAATGGTTCGCTAAATCTGAACTAGAATTCCTACAGTTCCATTATAAGGAGGAATATCCTGATGTAACTACTATGACCGTGCAATGGGTATCTGATACCAATGATGAAGACCTTGAGAAGGTTTATACTATTCATGGTGCTCCAATTGCAGAAGCTCCAATGGAGGAAGCTGTCAATGAATTAGTAGGTGGTGATGAAATGACTGCTCCACAACAGAATGGATTCCAAATCAATGAAAATGTTTGGGATGACCTAGAAATCGAAGTAGGTGATGCTGAAGCTGCTCCTTGGTAAAACACCCCACTTGTACTTTTTTAAGTCTAATGAATAAAGTAAAACTAGAATTTACACTTAATAATAGGAGGAATACATATTTCCGTAGATTTGACCTCTACGGAAAACCTCTTATTACTACCAATGTAAACAGCGCAAGAACAATCAAAGAGTCAGATATACCTCAAGTAATCAAAAGACTAATGATTGAATATGGCAAAGATAATGTA
>CAMOVB010000289.1:0-3178 GCA_946626925.1 uncultured Prevotellaceae bacterium | reverse complement strand
CATCCATGTCTTGTAGTTACCATTCTTACCATTCACCATTGTCTCTGCATCCACGGCTGAGAGAGATATACGTGAGTTAGGTACTGTGTGAACCTTGAGTATTACCTTACCGCAAGGTTTCACTGCGTTCAATGGCGAGGTGAAACGTATGGTGTCCGTCTCCTGTGACTTAGGACAGACAAAGAACTGACGCTCTGCTTGTATATGTCCGTCTGCTGTGAATAGGGTCAACTGGCTCACTCCTTCTGGCATGGTCTTACGGTCAAAAGGAATGACAAAGGCACTGCTACAATACAGTGTGTCAGCCAATAGCACCTTGCCGTTGTGCATAAGTGTGTAGCCCATGAGTCTGCCTTCCATTGATGGTGAAGCCTGAATGGTAGCCGTTATGGCATCACGCTTCAGTACATCGAGGTTAAGAGATACACCTTCATCCTCAGGCTCAGGGATAAGGAAGTCATGCTGTCCGCCCTTGGCATCTGCTATGCGTAGGTACTTAGGCTTACCATCATGTACTATTTCAAAGAGACCCTTACCCTCATGCTGTGTAGTCACTGCAAAGAGTGTCTCCTTATTCTCGTTGAGTACGAGTCCTCCCAATTCCTGAGCATCACCTGTCTTGTCTGTCACGAGGAACGCTATACGTGAACGCAGTCCCTTGATTAGATGGCCACCCTCAGGATAGAAGTGTACGCTTAGACGTTTGTCCTCCGTCTTTCGGTTTATAGTGTCATCCTCATTGGAACGTATGTTAGGCAGACGCTTCTTATAGGTCTGTGTGGAGATGACAGGCTTGGAATAGTCACCTTCTTTCTTTGGTGCCTCGAATACAGGGAATACCCTTGAGAATATTCCACCGCTTCCCCAGTTGGTCATATATCTTGTATATGCCCTGACCTCGTAGAATCCTGATGTGAGGATGTTGACGAGGTCTATGTTACCACTTGCCACTCCGTTTTCAATCGGGTACTTCTTAGTATCAACCACGTCACCCGATGGGTTGACGAGCTCTACATAGAGGACACGACTCAGGTCAGTTGTTTTGTTCTTGTCGGGTCTGGTCACGTAAGCCGTGAACCAGATGGTCTCACCCATGAAGTAGCCTGTGTTGTCAAAGTGGAGATACACCTTTTCCTGTGGTAATCTCTGGTTGAACAACATGACGTGTTTCATGTATGTGAGCACCTTAGTCAGCTCTTCTTCGTCCTGTAGCTGCTGTGCTTCCGCCCCGGCAGATATCATGGACAGTCCGAGCAGGGCTACTGATAGTTTTTTCAAGTAATTCATGGATAAAATTTTTGCATACCCTCTCCGCCATTCGGGCACCTCCCTCTCTATGGGAAGGTATAGTTGGATCGTTCGCTGTTTGGGGCGTTCGGAGTAACTTCTCCCTCCCCATTTAGGGGGAGGGCTGGGGAGGGGGGCCGTTATTTTTGTGTCAATTGTTGGCTTTCATCATTGAAGAGTACGAACAGACGGTCATTGAGACGTACACGCTCGTTGACCTTGATACTGATGAAGTCGCCTTTCTTGGCTGACTCCACTGGCTTCTCGTCAAGTCGTATCTCATCCACTGGCTGGATAAGGGCTCCAGTCGTAGGACCTGTAACGAGCATCTTGTCCGTAGCCTTGATGTCGCAGTTCTCCACAAGGAACTCTGCAACACCTATCTTGGCAAAGTACTTGGTACACTTGCCACAGTATATCTTCTTCTCTGTTGCCTTTGAGCCATATACATCGCACCACTCACCCAGTTTCTGACCCTGATAGTAACCATCCCAGAAACCACGATTGAATACTGTCATGAGCGACTTGTCCCATGCGTCCTTAGCCTCATCCGTGAACTGCTTTGGCTCATCAGGGTGGTCATTGTCGTGAATAACGGCATTGATGGCCTGGTCGTATGCCTCTACCACGGTCTTGACATACTCAGGACCACGGGCACGACCTTCAATCTTGAGCACACGCACACCAGAGTTCATCATCACGTCGATGAAACGTACTGTCTTGAGGTCCTTTGGCGACATGATATACTTGTTATCAACAGCCAGTTCTGTGCCTGTCTCAATGTCCTTCACTTCGTATGCCCTACGGCATATCTGCACACACTCACCCCTGTTGGCTGAGCGTCCCGCATTCTGGAGACTGAGGTAGCACTTGCCTGAGATAGCCATACAGAGAGCACCGTGACAGAACATCTCGATGCGCACAAGTTCACCCTTAGGGCCACGAATATCCTGAGCCACAATCTGCTCATAGATGTCACGCACCTGCCACATGTTAAGCTCACGAGCAAGAACGACCACATCGGCAAACTGAGCATAGAACTTGAGCGCCTCAATGTTGGAAATGTTGAGCTGAGTACTGAGGTGCACCTCTTGGTCCACCTTACGACAATAGGTCATGACAGCCACATCGCTGGCTATCACGGCACTGATGCGTGCCTCCTTGGCAGCATCGATAATTTCGTGCATAGTATCTATATCCTCGCCGTAGATGATAGTATTAACGGTGAGGTATGACTTAAGTCCATGCTCATGACATATCTGGGCAATTTCCTTAAGGTCATCTATCGTAAACGCATTCGCACTATGCGAACGCATATTCAGCTTACCTATGCCGAAATAGATAGAATTGGCACCAGCATGAATAGCGGCTGCAAGGCTCTCTCGCGAACCGACGGGTGCCATGATTTCGAAGTCTTCTCTTTTCATAAATTGCAATTTGGGGACAAAGGTACGATTAAGCGAGTGAAATGCCAAATTTATTTGAGCATTTCCGAGCGTGAGTACCTTCGGCGGAGCCAACATAGGTACGATTAAGCGAGTGAAATGCCAATTTTATTTGAGTTTTGTTGAGCGTGAGTACCTTTGACGCAGCCACCAAAGTCGTAATTAAGCACGTGAAATACCAAATATAGTTGTACATATGATACATGTTTCCTATGTGCAGTATAATGTTGAATTTACATTTGTAATTATACAAAACAAAGCGAAACAGTATGTGTGATATTGGAAAAATATCGACCTGTACGGTTGAATTTTATGACCCCACGGAGCCACGGAGAGTACTGAGTTTTTTCGCTTAGTCCTATGATTTATTTGAAGTTCTCAGAGGTCGCAAGTGCTCCATTGAGGGCACGGAGGAAGACCCACCCTATCCAACCACCGTCGAACAT
>CAMOVB010000288.1:0-3184 GCA_946626925.1 uncultured Prevotellaceae bacterium | reverse complement strand
GGCTCGGAACGACAGATGTTGAGTTCGCCACCAATTTCATTCTTCATCATTGCTTCAAATGTTTCGAGTCTTTCTGGATTGCCCACTATTAGGCATTTGTGGACGGGGTAGGTTATAGCATCGAGAAATGAATCGACTTGCAGAATAGCCATCTTGTTGCGTGAAGAGGAGAAACGAGCGTATTCGTTGCTTGCATCCTCCGTCACGATATGGTCGTCGTGGTAGATGAGAATCTCGAATCCGTTTTCTTTTACTCTGTTATATATAAATGGAAGATATTTGGCAGGAAGTGTTTCTTCGTACATTATGCGCTTGGATGCCCACTCCGTTATCTCTCCTCCATTAAAGGCGAGGACATATCCACCGAAACGTGAGAGTTCCAGTTCCTCTGCAAGTGGAGCAATTCCGTAAGTCGGACGTCCGCTTGATATTACAACCTTTATTCCTTGCTTTTGTGCACGTATGATGGTTTTGCGAGTATGCTCCGTTATTTGCCTTTTACTGTTTTGAAGTGTCCCGTCCACATCCACAGCCAATATCTTGTATTTACCCATTCGTGGAAATCTGTCGTGTTAAAAGATTATTTATTCATGGTTGCAAAGTTACGGCGTTTTTTTCTTCCTTGCAATAGTTGTGTGGTGATTAAAAATGTCTTGGTGCGTTTTGCACAGTTATTTATAACTATGGTTGTTGTTCCTTTCTTAGTCTTATGTTAGTCTCATATGAGTCTCATGTTTGTCTCATCTTTGTTTCATGTTTCCATGATGGCGTTGAGGACGGGCTTTGTCAGTTTCTCAAATCTTACAGTCTTATAGTCTTACAGTTGTTTTTTGAACAACCCATATTTTTCTTTTCTTATATATTTTGTTATATAACTAATTATATATTAAATATATATAATATAAAAGAATAGGAATCGTAAAATGCAATGTCTCGAAAAGTAACTGTAAGTGTAAGAAATTTGAATGATGTCAAGGCGATGAGGGATGAAGCTCTATTCGTTTTTTCCCTATTAAGCAAATAAACTACAATTGAGCTTTCATTTTGTCACTCGTAAAATCATGTAAGAATTACGAAGGGTTAACGAACCATTAACGAAGGATTGACAGGGGGTGGGCGTGTGGCAAAATGATAGTGGAATAGGAACGTGGGGTGGCAAAACGAAAGTGGGATGGAGTGGCTGAAAAAATTTATTTGACGAAGGGAAATGTATATTCTTCATCCATTATTTGATTGTGTCGTTTTTTTGTCTTAATTTTGTCCGCAAATAATATACGAGTATGAAGAAAATGATATTTGCTTGTCTGATGATGCTTTGCGGCATCACGGCATTTGCACAAGATATGTGGAAAGGTTCCTTCTTCAATAAGGAGCTGATGATAAGGATGCGGATAAATCTCGAGAAGAGTGATATCCCTGTTCCTGGACTTGAACTTGAGAATTGCTATGGCTACATACAGGGTAACGTAAATGGTTCATGGTTGATTCTTAAGGTAAAGAAGCTTGACGACAAGGGTGCTGTGGTGCGTGCTATGTGTGACAGAGGCGACGTGGCTCAGGACCTTGAATTGAAGTTTACGGATGATGGTCTTGAAATGAAACAGGTTGGTGGTACGAATATGAAGGGTATTGCTGACCGTAAGTATGTTAAATTGCCAAAGGTGGTTTCGTTTGTAAAAGAATAAATCAAATTTAGCTTGTAGTTAAATTGCAGTTAAAATGGAGTTATATAGGAAGTTAAAAAGACGTTTGACTGTTCGCTTTTTAAAAAAACGAAAACAATCTGCGATTAAACTATCGTCTTTTTTACTCCACTTTAACTACTCTTTAACTCCTTTTTAACTCCTTGCAAGTAAAGCGTCAGCTGAACTTGCGAAACTTGTATAACTTAGGATAGCAGATGTCTTATAATTTTGATTCGTTTAATCCTGCACAGAGGGCTGCCGTAGAGTATTGCGACGGTCCTTCACTCGTTATAGCAGGTGCAGGTTCTGGTAAAACTCGTGTACTTACTCACAAGATAGCTTATCTCATGTCTGAGTGCGGACTTCAGCCATGGGAGATTCTCGCTTTGACCTTTACCAATAAGGCTGCAAGGGAGATGAAGGAGCGTATTGATGGCATCGTGGGTGGCGATGGCGCAAAGCATCTGTGGATGGGTACGTTCCATAGTATCTTCCTCCGTATTCTTCGTGCAGAACACGAGGCTATAGGATTTTCGGCTAACTTCACGATTTATGATACGGCTGACAGCAAGAGTCTGCTCAAGACCATCACAAAGGAGATGGGACTTGATGACAAGACTTATAAGCAGTCGGATGTGCTTGGCAGAATAAGTAACGCAAAGAATCATCTCGTATCAGCTGACGAATATGTTAATTCGCCAGAGTGCTACAAGGCGGATTCTCAGTCACGCAAACCTGCCATCGGTAGCATATATAAGCGTTATGCAAATCGTTGTCGTCAAGCCGATGCCATGGACTTTGACGACATCCTTCTATATACATTCTATCTCTTTGAAAAGAATGAGGATATTCGTCGCAAGTATGTGGAGCGTTTTCGTTATGTGCTTGTGGATGAGTATCAGGATACGAACTATGCCCAGCATCGTATCGTCTATCAGTTGACAAAGGAACGCCAGCGTCTATGCGTGGTGGGTGATGATGCTCAGAGTATCTATAGCTTCCGTGGAGCTAATATTGATAATATTCTTACATTCAATAAACTCTACGAAGGTGCACAGACATTTAAGCTTGAGCAGAATTACCGTTCAACTCAGATGATTGTTAATGCTGCCAATAGTCTTATCTGCAAGAACAGAGGGCAGATTCAGAAGAATGTGTTCAGTGAGAATGATCCAGGCGAGCGCATCAAGGTTTCTGAGGCTTATTCGGATGTGGAGGAAGGACAGATTGTCATCCGTCAGATAGAGCATCTTCGTCGTGCGGAGAATGCTGAATATTCTGATTTTGCAATCCTCTATCGTACCAATGCGCAGAGCCGTGTGTTTGAAGAGGCTTTGCGTAAGAGCGGTATGCCATATAAGATTTATGGAGGTCTGTCGTTCTACCAGCGTAAGGAGATAAAGGATATCATAGCTTATTTCCGCATGATTGTAAATCCTAATGATGAGGAGGCGTTTAAGCGTATCATCAATTATCCTGCACGTGGAATAGGCAATACT
>CAMOVB010000287.1:0-3302 GCA_946626925.1 uncultured Prevotellaceae bacterium | reverse complement strand
CAGCATTCACACTCATCAACGCTATTAACAAGCGTGCTCGTAACTATACAGAGAATGTAAAGAGTGATTCTCTCGCATTCTCCACCTATAGCTCAAGCAGGGAGGAAATGGAAAAACTCCTCATGCTGGAGCGTAAGAGAGAGTTCATGTTTGAAGGAAAGCGTTGGTTCGACCTTGTCAGAAAGTCACTTCGTGATGGCAATACACACTATCTTGCCAATGAGGCTACTCAGAAGCAGAAGGAAAATGCCGTGGCTATCAAAATCCAGCTTGCCGACATCAATGCAATCTTCTGGCCATATAACAGAGATGAACTGAAGAAGAATTCTCTGCTCAAGCAGAATTCTGCTTATAGTGATACAGAGGATTTCAAGAAGTAAACAAAGAGATTAAGAAATTAAGATATTAATGAATTATGAAAAAGTTCATTCAAAAATATATAAGTAGGGGTAGAGTGCCGTTCTGCATTATACTATCCACTTTACTCTCTACACTAATTGGCTGCGTCGATAATGATGACATGGCTAATGATCAAGGCACGTTCTATTCTTCTACGAAACGCACTGCTGCCGAAATCATTACAGATGCCGCAGACAGATGCAGTATGTTCCAGTCAATTCTCGAGAAGTCGAATTATTACTCGCTTCTCTCTGTATATGGTAACTATACTGTTTTCGTTCCTACCAACGAGGCAATAAATAAGTTTGTTGCAGAAAACAATTATTCTTCTTTCGACGCATTGTTGCAGGATGTAGAGCGTTGCGATACCATTGCACGTACCCATATTGTCAAGGACGGAGCTTTCTTCACTACCGATGTGAGCGACGGTGCCCTTCCACAGATGAATATGGACGATCGCTATCTTGTTATGACCTGTGACAGTGACGTGCAGAACAACAACCAGCTTCGCGTGTTTGTAAACAAGCGCTCATTGCTTGTTGAGAAGAACGACTCTGCTACCAATGGCGTTGTTCATTTCATTGACCGTGTCATTACCCCAAGTAATGATTTCCTTCCTGACCTTATGGCCGAGGACGCAACAATCAGTCTGTTTGTTGAGGCACTCAAATATACTCACATGGATGATTCTCTTACAAAGTACATAGATGATCATTACTCTGTTTCCGAGGACTCTATCAATGGTGATATTGCCAAGGTGAGATATGGTGGACGTGACAACAAGGTTACATACCCACGCAAGAGATATTTCAAGTTCACTGCTTTCGTAGAGCCTAACTCCGTATTCGCCAAGAGAGGAATCAATACACTTGATGATTTGAAGGCATACGCAAAGAAGGTGTACGACACTACATATCCTGAGGATGCAGGTAAATATGACAATGACCCTACCAACCGCAAGAATCCACTCAACCGTTTTGTGAGCTATCACCTCATGGATCGTATTGGTAACTATAGTGACTGGGCACCTTCAGGCCGTTTCCTTACTGAGTGTACCGTAACATCAGCTATTGATGCCGAGGACTTCTGGGAGACAATGTGCCCTGGTACAATGCTCCGTTTCTGCCGTGCAGGTACAGGTAGCACTGGTGGTCTTTATGCTAACCGTAAGGGAGTAGGCAACAAGTACACGGTAAAGGGAGTCAAGGTACTCACAGCATCAGAGTCAGGAAAGTCTGAGCAGCAGGCACTCAATGGCACATACCTCTATCTTGATGACATTCTCGAGTACTCTACCAAGGTACGCGATGAGGTACTCAGCTGCCGTATGCGTATTGACGCAACAACTCTTAGCGCAGACTTCATGAATCAGGGTTGCCGCTTCAACGATGAGGCTGGTGCGCTGAACGACCGTCTGTATGCTCTCAAGCAAGGCAAAATCAAGGGATGGAAGATTTCCGACGACACATTCCTTGCCGTTCACCCAGCAGAGCTTTCATGGTCTTCATATCTCGGCAATGCCATCTGTATCAAGGGACAGTATGATGTTCAGTTCAAGTTGCCACCTGTACCATCAGGAACATACGAGATCCGTATGGGTTACGTTGCCGGTGAGGAGCGTGGCGTAGTTCAGGTATATCTCAACAATGAGCCATGTGGCATTCCTGTTGACCTTACATACGGTACATGGAATCTTCAGGACATCGTAGGTGATATCTCAGATACTGAGGACGATGAGCACAACACCGCTATGGACAAGACCCTCCATAACCTCGGATATATGAGAGGTATGGACTCTTACCGTAAGCCTGGTATGAACAGCTTCCGTCAGGATTCTCCTGAGCATCTCCGCCGAATCCTCGCAACTCAGAAACTTGATGAGGGCAAGGAATACTGGCTGAGATTCCGTCAGGTATCCAAGGGTGACAAGGAGTGGTCATTTGACTATATCGAGCTTTGTCCTAAGGATGTATATGCAAGTCCAGACGGAGAGGATAGACATTGATTCTAATTGATAATTAATTAATGAATAAATAATAGTTGAAATGAAAATACTATCAAAATATACAAAAAGTCCTCTGATGGCTTTGCTGTCTGTAATACTCCCCCTTGGGGGGGTAGGGGGCTTTCTTTCCTCCTGCTCAGACTGGGACGACCACTATGAGAATGAGGCTGCCAACGGTGCAAACCTCACTCTATGGGATGCTATAAAGCAGCGTAGTGACCTGAGTGACTTTGCCGAGGTTCTTGAGAAGACAATGGTATTCCGTCAGCATAAGAAGACACCTGTAAGCTATGCTGATGTATTGAAGGGCGGTCGCTCTTTCACCTTGTTTGCACCAGTTAATGGTACATTCAACAAGGACTCTATCCTTTCACTCGTCAACACAGCAAAGGGAGACTCTGCGGTAGAGCGTTTCTTTGTATGGAATCATCTTTCACAGAACCTTGTCTCTTCCGACGGCACGAACAAGAAGTTCCGTATGCTCAACTATAAGAATGTGTCATTTGCCGACAATAATACAGTTAACGAAGTTTCTGTAAAGGAGAGTAACATTCACAGCAAGAACGGTATCATGCACGTGATGAACAGTCAGTTGCCTTATAAGAAGACCATCTATGAGGCCTTGGTTGCTCTTCCACAGTTCAAGTCACACGGTGAATTCCTTGCTTCTTACAACGAGGATGTCTTCGATGAGGACGCAAGCGTAAGTAGCGGTGTGGTTGACGGTAAGAAGGTGTATGTTGATTCTGTTATGTATGAGCGCAACAAGCTTATCAATGCCATTGGCTTTATTGATGATGAGGATTCTATATATCATGTTGTAGTTCCTACAGAAGAAGGATGGAACAAGGCATGGAAAGAGGCAATGGAGTGCTTCGTATTCCCAAAGAACAATCCA
>CAMOVB010000286.1:0-3314 GCA_946626925.1 uncultured Prevotellaceae bacterium | reverse complement strand
TGTCATGACTGCACTTAATGTAAAGAGTACGGCAGACGTTATGATGAGTGGCTTGCGTCCGAACTTGTCGGCAAGCGAACCTGCTACCATAGCACCTACAAGACATCCCACAAGGGCTGTAGATGTGGCTACACCCTGCATTATAGGTGCGTCATAGATATGGAAAAACTGCTCATAGAAAGGTTTTGCTCCGCCTATGACAACCCAGTCATAGCCGAAGAGTAATCCTCCCATGGCAGATATGCAACAGATGAAATATAAAAATAGTTTTGATTCGGTATTTTGCATAAGAATTCTATTTTTTTCAACCTGTTTGGCTTTTTGCCGCAAAGCGGCCAGTTAGAAAAACATGGGGAGAACCAAAGAAAACAAAAGAAAACATTTTTTTCTGTTTTTAGGTTTTTACTTCCCAATGGTCAGTGAGACCATTTTGCTAAGTTCTAATTGGCACGTAATGCAAGGAAAAAGACCTTGCAGGTTTCGTTAATTTTGTGCAAAGATACCGCTTTTCTGCTAATAGTGTAAATGTTTTGAAAAAAGTTAATGATGGACAATATCATTATTCTGTATTGAGCCTCTATATTTAGTAGGTGGCACTCCGACAATCTTACTGAAGATGCGTGAGAAGTAGTAGCAATCCTCAAAGCCTATTTTATGGCAAATCTGATTGATTTGCATATTCGTGTTCGTAAGCAAATTGCAGGCATACTGCATCTTGAGTATGTTGAAGTAGGCTAGTGGGGAATTGCCTGTTGACTGTCGGAATATAGCCGTAAAGTGACTTGCTGAGTAACCAGTATAGTCGGCAATGTCCTTTAGCGTGAGACGCTTCTCAATGTTCTCCTTCATGTAGTGAATGGACTCTTCTATGATGTCGAAGCTCTCTTCCTTACCTTCCTGACGTTGCAGGGCACTACGATATTGCTTGATATATCGGAGTGACGAAAGATAATAGTTGAGGAGACTTGAAGCGTATGCGAGCGATTCGAGTGTATAGCCATGATTGAGGACATTGAATATCTCCTCAAAGTGGTCGGTACGTGTAGATATGCGTGAGTATAGCTCAGGCTTCACGAGTTGTGGAACACTTACGCCATTGGCATAATACTTGGCAAGTGCACCCTCAAAGTGAATCCAGTATATTGTCCATGGCGAATCTTCGTCAGTCCAATAGGCATGAGGAGCAAAGGCAGGAATGACAAAGTAGTGGTTGGCTGCCACCTGACATTCCTGTTTCTTGCCCGTTTCGTCTTCATACCAGTAGTGTCCCGTACCGTCCATTACATATATCAGTATGTACTGGGCGATAGGTTGCTCACGCTTGACATAATGCTGATGAGCGTGAGGAAAATATCCTATGTCCGTGACGTGCAGCTGAGACATGATAGGGTCTTTCCTCATCATGTCTATTGCCATCTTTGGCAGGACTATTGTTCGTGAACCGCTGAAACCTTCTTTCATTCCTTCTTGAAACACAGAGTACACGGAGAGCACAGAGCCCGGAATGTAGAATCCTTTTTAAAAACTCTGAGTTCTCAGTGTCCTCTGTGTTTAGTATTCTGTTCTTTAATTTCTGTTCTTTATCTATTCCCGAGTTTGTGGCTCTACATCTTTTTGAGTGTCTTGCGATAGAGCTCAAGCAACTGCTCTACGGCATTTGTCTCGAATGTCTGGGCGAGTGCTGCTTTGGCAGCTTTTACCTTGCTTGACTTTGGAGACTTCTTCTCGAGAGCCTGTGTCTTGAGCGTAAGCTCTGACCATGCCTCAAGCATCTTGTACTCAGTCTCTGTGAGAGTCATGAATGAGCCATGCTGAGGATTGACATCACCCTCGATAACCTGTCCCATGTCAATATTCTCAAGAAGCGCATCAGCTCCGTTTATCTTGTATGCCTTGCCGCCTGAGTAGCGTATGTAAGCAACGTTCCATGCGTTTTCGTTGATGCGACGGATGGCAGAAGGACCTTCTGTTAGTTGTGTTCCCTCATTGGTGATGTGGAGGATATCCTTCCATTGACCAAAGTTGCCTGTGAAGTCGCTCTGCTGCTGGCATGCACCAGGTAGCTTGTCGAACACAGCCTTGTATATTCCACGGTCCTTGGCATTGGCACCCTCACGCTTGAAGAAGATATGATACTGGCGGTCGCAGTCGTTCCAGTCGATGTGACAGTCAATCATGGCAATGCCGCGGTCGTGGAACAGCTTTGGCTTAGTCATCTTCGTGAAGTCACGAGTGGCATAGCTGTAGTACATGCGGTCGTGGTCATCACCAGCATTTGTTGAGAGCATAGAGTAGTAGATGAAGTAACCACCCTTTGGCGAACCGTCCTTCCAGTCGTAGTCAGCATCCCATATCACCTGAGGAGCCCACACACGATTGATGAGACTGTAGTCCTTATACACGTCGCTCTTGTTAGTCTCTGCATCGCAGAAGATGCTTGCGCCCTTGCGGAAGTCGAAGGTGACAGATGTCCAGTGTACAAGGTCATTACTCTTCATTAGGTTCATTCCGTGGTTGAACCATGTACGGCTCTTACGGTTGCTCATGTCCGTTGTCACCATGAGGTAACCTCCGTCCACGGCACGACAGATGAATGCATCGCGCACGCCACCCTCTATTCCAGCCATCTTCTCGGCATCATATATAGGCTGGTTGTCGATGAGTGGCTTGAACTTGCGTCCCTTGTCCTCCTTGGTACCGATGGCATAGAGTGTGTTCTCGCTGTTGCCAGCCATGTGGCAGTAGAGGTAACCGTACATCTCATCATCAGGAGCGATGGTAAGAGGGAACTTGAGAGTCTCGCCATTGTTGATGCTTGCCCAGAGAAAACCGCCATTCTTGTAGCTACCCTTAGGAAGCTCATTCACATGGAGGGTGTTGCCCTGAAGCGTGATGGCCGAATCAGTTGCCTGAAGTAACCATTTCACGTCAGCACCATTCACGGATGAAGGAAGAGTTATGTCGTTGCGCAAAGCGTTGAACTGATACTTTACGCTTTTCATGATGTCACAGTGGCTGCACTCTTGTGCATTCATAGATAGGGCAGTCGAACCGATTGCCAAAATAGTTAGTAAATGTTTCATATTATAATTTATTGATAGTCTTGATTAGTATTTTGCGACAAATGTACGAAAAGCAAATTAGATTAGCAAATAAATGAATGGACAATTTTATGTTCTCGATTACTATCGTCTATACTCATGCTTTGTAAAGCATCGTATGGGAGTATTGTTATGGGCAAAAATACATAAAAATTTTTGACCTGTACGGTTGTCGTTTTGCACACCTGCTTAGTTGATAATTTAATAATCATT
>CAMOVB010000285.1:0-3367 GCA_946626925.1 uncultured Prevotellaceae bacterium | reverse complement strand
CCCAATATATTGGGGCATATATACATCCTGTATATCGGCTGTCCGAGGAAATAATGTCTTTGAAAACGCTTTCAGATTTTTAGCGGACACCAATAATAAAAAAGACAACATCAGAAATCACAATAAAAGAGGGCACGCAAATATGACTGCATACCCTCTTTCTATATTTTAAGCCAACAAGACTTTCACACGCCATCAAAGTATGAAAGTAAATAACGTGGTGACTGATAAAACAATCCTGTCTTTACGTCAGAAAGCTTCTGGAAGAATGAAGATGAATAAATCTTGTCTAATGCATCCTCAAACTCTACACCACGCTCACTCGTCAATATATCTATCATTGAAGTAATCTTCTGTTCCTTCAAACTTTCAAATTCTCGTTTTGTAACACTCATAGCTTATTCAATTTTGATATTGCCTTTTCTGTACCAAAGAAATACTGATAAGTTATTCCTTTCATGTACTTGAGTTTCTTCAAGAACTGGTCAAGAGTGATATCTCCTGCCTCATACCTGCCAATCTGTACTCCAACACGGTCATTGGCAATCGGTCCATAAACAATGTCGTAATCATGCACAGGTACAGATAATTTATTGTTTCGATTCAAGAAAATAAAATCCGCCCACTCTCGAGTATAACCCGAAAACATGAGTACTTTAAGTTCACCAGATTTCATCACGTCTTCATCAAACTCATAGACATTCATTACTGGCTCTCCACCGTCAATCAATGCCTTTAGTTCTCCCATTCTCCATGCCTGTTGTTCATCAGCTGAAAGATAAAAGCCCCTACCAAAGTCCTTATTTGGGCGTGATTTCTTGAGGTCAATCTTTTCTATCTTAACAACAGAACCATGATACAGTTTAATCATAACGTACCTCCTTTCCTACGACAGAATGTGGTAAGGTTCTGAACCATATCATCAAATGACTGAGTATGCATAACATCATAGTAGTCATGCATCAAGGTTATTGCACCATATTGGCGCAAATATTTATACGCCTCCACATCACTCATTGAATAATGGCGTGCAAAGGCAGAAATGAGCATTACAACATACTCTGCTATATCCCTTGTACTATACATGACATCATGTTTTTGTTTCTATTTGCAAAAATATGCAAAATAAATCAAACACACAAAAAAACAAAATAATTTTGTATGCGAACAAAAAAATGTTCCCAGCGTAATGCGTTGGGAACATTTGATAAAATATCGTTAGTTCATGATTGCGAAGTAATCGACGATGCCGACTAACTTGTTGTCGGAATCGACTACGAGGAGGGAGTGAATCTTGTGCTTACGGAACATTGCCTGTATCTGCGTAAGCTTGGCATCTGGTCCGATAACCTTTGGCGTGCGGGTCATTGCCTCTGCTACGGTAAGGTTGAGGAAGTTGGACTGCGCTCCTTCTACTGCTCGACGGATGTCACCATCAGTAATGATTCCGAGGATATGGTCATCCTCCATGACTACTCCAAGTCCGAGCTTTCCGTTACTGATGAAGAGTAATGCCTCGGAAAGTTTCATTGTCGGAGATATGATAGGGAAATTGTCCGTGTACATCACATCCTTTACTCGTGTGAGCAACTTACGACCAAGTGAGCCGCCAGGATGATACATGGCAAATTCGTTTTCCTTGAAACGTCGCTCTTCCATAAGTGCACATGCCAAGGCATCACCCATGGCAAGGGCTGCTGTGGTGGAAGACGTAGGTGCAAGGTTCAAAGGACATGCCTCACGCTCTACCTTCACGAGGATATGATAATCTGAGTGACGTGCTATGAGGGAATCGGCATTACCTGTCATGGAGACGATAGGCAGGTGACGTTCTTCGAGAGAAGCGATAATGCGGAGGAGTTCGTCGGTGTTTCCGGAATTGGAAATCATAAGCACGACGTCATTCTCCATCACCATTCCGAGGTCGCCATGAAGGGCATCGAGAGCATTGATATATAAAGAAGGTGTGCCTGTACTTGCCAAGGTGGCAGCTACCTTGGCACCTATATGTCCCGACTTGCCTACTCCTGTAACGACGACATGTCCTGTACAATTATATATGAGTTTTACAACCTTTTCAAAATTGTCATCCAACTGAGGGATGAGATCAAGAAGTGCCTGTGCCTCATCACGCAAGCATTTCTCTGCAATATCTATACTTGTCATCCTGTTACAAAAGTGATTTTACGACAGCTTCCAAGTCATCAAGATACAACATATTTGGTCCATCGCTCAATGCTTTTTCCGGGTCAGGATGAACCTCAAAGAAATAACCATTTGCTCCGAATGCCTTGGCTGCAAGCGCCATTGCTGGTACAAACTCACGATTGCCGCCAGTCTTGCCTCCTGCTGCACCTGGGCGCTGAACAGAATGTGTACAATCCATGATGACAGTATCTGCATACTTCTTCATGTCGGCTATATTACGGAAGTCAACTGCAAGATTATTATAACCGTACATATTGCCACGCTCCGTGAGCCATACATTGTCATTACCGCTCTCACGCACCTTCTGTACCGGGAACTGCATATCTTCGCCCGAAAGGAACTGTGCCTTCTTGATGTTTACAATCTTGCCTGTCTTGGCAGCTGCAACAAGCAGGTCGGTCTGACGACAGAGGAAAGCAGGAATCTGAAGTACATCTGCTACCTCGGCTGCAGGCTGTGCCTGACAACTCTCATGTATGTCAGTAAGAATACGCAAACCGAACTTGGACTTTATGTCTGCCAACATCTGCATGCCCTTCTCAAGTCCCGGTCCACGATAAGAGCTGATAGATGTACGATTAGCCTTATCGAACGATGACTTGAATATGATATCGACATCATATTTTGCATTTATCTCGACAAGTCGCTGAGCAACCTGTTCGAGAACATCCATATTCTCTATGACACAAGGTCCTGCTATGAATACTGGTTTCATAATCTTTTCAATTAAAATGGATATTCATCCTGATTCTGTGACGGAGTGACTGCCGCAGGTGTCTTTGGCGTTACCTCTGCAGGCTTAGCTGCTGGTGCAGCTGTTGGAGCAGAAGTACCAACTGGCTGTGAAGGTGCCTGTGTCTTTGGTGAGAGTAGTTCCAGATTGTCAGCCATTATCTCATACACCTTATGAGAGACTCCTTGTTTGTCTGCCCAGTCACGTGATTGTATCTTGCCTTCGACGTAGAGTTTATCGCCCTTATGCACATATTTCTCTACGACTTCGGCTTGTTTACGCCAGAAGATGACACTATGCCACTCAGTCCTGTCAGGAACCTGAGTACCATTCTGCAATGTGTAGCCTTTCTCAGTAGTTGCAAGACTTATCTGAGCCACACATATTCCTGTGTCGAGATAACGAACCTGCGGCTCCTTACCGACA
>CAMOVB010000284.1:0-3386 GCA_946626925.1 uncultured Prevotellaceae bacterium | reverse complement strand
ACGAAAATTAAAAAAATTAAAGAACTTTTCTCACCGAAGGTAAAATTTCTTATAAGTGATGATTAAAAAATAATTTGGTACAAAATAAGACTTTTGGCTTTGCACGAACCGTTAGCTCGGCGTAGCCAATTTCCATTAATTTGCCACGAACCGTTAGCTCGGCATAGCCAATTATCATAAATATTATTCGCGTAACAAATTAATTATCATTAATTATAATTTCGATAATATCGAAATCCATTTATGAAGATTCGTGGCAAATTGGCTACGCCGAGCTAAAGGTTCATGATAATTTATGCTAAATAAATATACCATGTTATTTTTTGCTTGTTACTAATGTTCTTCAAAAAAATCCGCGAGCAATCAAACGTCTTTTTAACTTCCTATATAACTCCATTTTAACTACAATTTAACTACAAGCTAAACCTGAATAAACTCAATTCTCTTGTAAAATGTTGTATTTACTTTTATTCTGTACATTTTCGCCTTAATATGTGGAAATTTTCAAGAAAAATACGCTAACCGTACTACATCCGTACTACATGAGTTTTTTCAGGAGTCCGTACCTTTGCATCGTCATCAAAACAAAAAGATGGCAGTCCAAAGGGGTGTGGATGACTGGCCAGCTCCTACACCTCGGACATGATAAACCACAACACAAACATTAATCTTCCCCCTCGTTCCGAAAGGACGCCCCCTTTGGGGGATGGGGGGCTAAACACAAACAATTATGAAAGCAAAATTTATCAAGGATGAAACAACAGGCGACATCCAGATTCTTTCAACATCAGTGAACGTGACAGACACAGACCGTCGCCTTGTATTGGGCAAGTCCATTTCGGGCAAGGTGACAGTGAATGAGGACAGTTTCGAGGTATCTATCGACATTCCAAGGACACCAGAGCCAAGCGACGTAAAGAAACTATACGAAGGTCAGTTGTCAGGATTCCGTACTACCTTGAACAACAAGACCCAGAAGTATAGTTTCGTATTCAATGCCACCGCCGACAAGATTTGTGCGCTTGGCAAGAAGACCATCCTCCATGAAGTCAAGGAGGGTATCGAGAAGATGTTTGGAGAATTGTAAGGCTTGCCCCAATGAGAAACTAAGCGAAGCGGTCTCACTGACCGTAGAAAGTGCTTGTTTCTCTGTAGGGTAAGGGGAAACACAGAGGGCACAGAGTTCTCAGAGATTTTTCATTTTGAAGTGAGAATTTGAACCCAGATTATGAACACCTCTGAGTTCTCTGCGTTCTCTGTGTTTTAAAGTTTCAAAAAAAGGTGGACTATGTTAAACAACGATTTACAAAATCTTGATAAGGCAGACAAGCAAAGGATGTCGGATATTGTTCCTGTCACGCTTGATGTCATGCTGGAAAGGGTGCAAAGCAAGGCAAAGGAACTTGAAGAAATCACATTGCAATACACAAGGAAAACGGAGAAGGAGAATGCACTCATTGACTTCGTTGCTTCCTATCTTGATGAACTGTTCAAGGATAATATTGCCGTGCCAAGATATGTTCAGAAGTCAAAGGCGAAACAGGACATACTCGTGTTTGTAGGGACACACTGGCAGGAGATTGCATATCAGCAACTCATTGACTTCGTCCGTGACTGTTGCAGGAAGATTGGACTGATTGACTGTCTGCGAGGCGACCCTGATTTCATGAACCCACTGATAGAGCAGTTTGCTTTCCGTCGCTCTCACTACCACCATAACAATGTGCCGCAAGGCGATGCGTGGATAAATATGCAGAACGGAACGCTTGAGATACATGAAGGTGGCAGCATAGACTTCCGCGAACACCGTGCAGATGACTTCTTCACCTACGTCCTCCGCTATGTATATGACCCCAGAGCCGACTGCCCGACGTGGCACACGTTCCTCGTCCGTGTCATGCCAGAGCAGGAGATGCAGATGCTGCTTGCCGAGTACATCGGCTACTGCTTCACACGTAACATGAAGCTGGAAAAGATGGCTGTGTTCTACGGCACTGGTTGCAATGGCAAGTCGGTGACGATGGATGTCATTGAGAACATCCTCGGCAAGGAGAACGTGAGCCATGTCTCCCTATCTTCTGCCACCACGGATGACGAGAAGCGCACGCACCTTGAAGGTAAGTTGGTCAACATATCGCCTGAGAGCAACAAGAACATTGACACTGCCATGCTGAAACAGTTGGTGAGTGGAGAGCCTATCAACGTACGCAAGCTATATGTCGGCTCATACGTCATCTATGAATACGCCAAACTGATAACGTCCTTCAACCTGTTGCCACCTACGGAACGTACATACGGCTATTTCCGTCGCTGGCTTCTGTTCCCTTTCAAGGTGACAATACCAGAAGAGGAACAGGACATCAACCTCGTACGGAAGCTGTGCAACGAGCTGCCTGGTATCATGAACTGGGTGCTGGAGGGACTCCGACGGCTTACGACGCACGGAGCGTTTACCAACAGCCCAGTGTGTAACAATGCCTTGGCAGAGTATCAGAAACACACGAACACTGCACTCATGTTCCTCTCGGAGCGATGTGAGATTGACTCGTATTCCCAGACAAAGCTAAAAGACCTATACAGGGAGTATTGCCTGTTTTGCAGTGAGGAGGGTTGTACGTCAAGGCTGACGAAACGCCATTTCAAGGAAAATCTCGAGGCATTCGGAACAACGATGACACAGAAAGGTCATCAGGAATATTACAATGTCAAGGTTGTGAACTATGAATAAATGGACCCCCTCCCCAGCCCTCCAGGACCCCCTCCCCAGCCCTCCCCCTTTCATGGGGAGGGAGAAGTTACCCAGTCGCACACCTACGATAGTCAAATCTTAAATTTTAATTTTTAATTTTTAATTTTTAATTTAAAAATGCCACACTACGATACTAAAGAAATAGCCATGCTTCCCATGCTGGAGGTAGTTGAAAGGCTTGGCTACACAGTCAAGAATAGTGGAAGGAACAAGGTGATGCTCTGTCCTTTCCACGATGACCACCACCCCTCGATGGTGATATACGAGCATCATGTCAAGTGCTATGCCTGTGGTGCATACTATGGCATCATTGACCTCGTAAAGGTTGTGAGAAATGTGGAGTTCCGAGAAGCCTGCGAATGGCTGTATTACCAGTTTGGCGTAGGTCGTGAGTGGGTAGAGACAACAGTCCAGAATGGCAAGCCAAGACCGCAGAAGAACACACAAGAGACAGCACAACGCAAATCCAAGGCGTTCACCCTTCAGGCAATCATAGACCGTGCTGTTTCTTCCTGTTCCAGCTCTGAAAAATGCACGAAGGGCAATGAAACGGACTATGCCTTTACGCTTGAATACGTGGCAAGCCACATGAGCGTGGACAACAGTTTTTGCAAGTGTCTCCGCAAACTGTTCAATG
>CAMOVB010000283.1:0-3430 GCA_946626925.1 uncultured Prevotellaceae bacterium | reverse complement strand
ACGGTCAGTGAGACCGCTTCGCTTAGTTCCTAATTTCTCATTCAAGAAAAACGGCCCCTTCGGTGTTCCTTCCCCCTCCCCACGGGAGGGCCGGGGTGGGGCCTCATTTTTACCATCCAAATGCCTTACTGTTGTGCATCCATAGCCCTTGCGCCTTGAGAACCTGCTCCACGACATCACGGCCACAACCCATACCACCATTCTTATGGGATATGTACTTGCTAATCTCCTTTATCTCTGGCGCAGCATCAGCAGGACAACAAGGAAGACCACAATGCTGCATGACCTCATAGTCAGGAATATCATCACCCATATAGAGTATCTCCTCATCCTTGAGACCATATTTCTGTTTCAGTTCCTCATACGTCTTTATCTTCACGGCAGCACCGAGAATAACATCCTTGAGACCAAGTCCCTCATAACGCTTGCGCACACTCTCAGTCCTTCCACCCGTGATGATGGCAAGAATAAGACCACACTTCACAGCATGCTGCATGGCATAGCCATCCTTGATGTTGACCGTCCTCATAGGGTCACCATTAGGATGCATCGGAATCGTCTCACATGATAGCACTCCATCCACATCAAAGAAGAGTGCCCGTATCTTAGTCAAATCGTAGTTTATCATTATTAAGTTTTTGAGTTTGTAGGTTTGTGAGTTTTTTAGTTCTCGCGGAGAATGAGTTTTCGAGTTTGTGAGTTTTTAAGTTTTTTAGTTCTCGCGGTGGAGAGTTTATCAGCGAACATAGTAATATATATTTTTCACTTTTCACTATTCACTTTTCACTTCCCTCAGCGGACCTATAATTCCTAATTCCTCACTCCTAATTCCTCATTCCATGAATTCCTTCGCTCATCATCCTGTATATCTGCTTCATCCTTTCATCCTCAAGCAGTTCAAGCTGCTTGTTCATCACATTCTCGTCCCAACGTACGGCAGGACCAGTCTGTGCATCATGCGGATGAAGGGTATGAACCTTACGTGCTGTCTCATCTATGAGTGGAAGCATGACATCAAAAGGTATGCCATGCGACTCCAATACCCTTGCACCAAGGTCATAGCAATGGTTGGCAAAGTTGCAGCAGAACACAGCAGAGAGATGCAGATACTTACGGTCATCCGAACTCATCTCATACACCCTGTCTGATATGCTCTCCGACAACTGCCTGAGTACAGCAAGGTCATCATTCTTTTTAGCCTCGATGAATACAGGTATCTCACGGAAGTTCACCTCCTTTGTCTTACTGAATGACTGCATAGGATAAAGCACTCCCCTACGCTCCACTGGCAGAACATCCATCTGCATACTTCCTGCAGTATGGACAAATAGTCTGTCATTTATCCTTGCAGCAAGTGTCCTTGCCAACTGTTCAAGCACACTATCCTTCACGGAGAATATATACATATCCGCATCCGTCCTTACGTCATCAAGCGAGACGGTGGTCGAACACTCAAAGAGGTCCGCCATCATCTGTGCCGACTCAGCCGTACGCGAATACACCTGTAATATCTCATGCCCTGCACGATACAATGCCTTCGACAAATTAGTGGCGAGATTGCCTGCGCCAATAAATACTATCTTCATAACGTTGAGAGTTTAACGTTTATCGTTGAGAGACTTTAGAATCCTTCATATTCATGGTGGATCTTCTTCAAACACGAATTACACGAATTTTCACTAACTTTTCTCCTATACATTGACCATCCATGTGTATTTCACGAAGAATTGCTCGTGCAATTACGAACCTTTAGCTCGGCGCAGCCAATTTCACGAATTCATTTAACCGTCAATTCTCCGAACGGCATTCGTGCCATTCGCAGACAACACGTGTTGTCTTAGTGTAATAGAGCTTACCTATAGGAATTGAAAGTTCGTGTTCATTCGTGTAATTCGTGGTTAGGAAAAACATCGTCCAAACTAATTCTTGCAAAACCTGTTAAAGGAGAAGCAAATCCGGAGGCCGCCCCCTTTGGGGGACGGGGGGCTAATACTTTCCCACATGTACATTCTCCCACTTGAGGCTATCCTCATTCTGGGGCTTGCGCTCCTGAGCAGGATAGCCAAGACCGATGACGCATTCTGCGATAAGGTTCTGAGGATAATGAAGAAGGAAACGGAGTACGTTGTCTGCACTCTCGCTATCGTTCATGTAACGATTGCGAATCTGACACCAGCAAGAGCCGATGCCAAGGTCGGCTGCCTGATACTGCATAGTGACAGCAGCAATCGAAGCATCCTCTGTCCACACGTCTGTCAACTCGTGGTCACCCAATACGACGATGGCAACCTTCGCCTCTGCAAGGAACTGGCTACCCATAGGGCGACAGAGCGACATCTTCTCGAGCACATTCTTGTCATCTACCACGATGAAGTGCCATCCTCTCACGCTCTTGCCAGTAGGCGACATGAGAGCAGCACGAAGAATAGTCTTCAAATCGTCAGCATCAATAGGCTGGTCTGTATATTTGCGCACGCTTCGGCGTGTCTGTACGAGTGTCATAAAGTCTGTCATAGTCTTATTCTTTGTTTTTGTTCTTGATTTCGCCACAAATATAGTCATTTATTCTGGATAAGAAAAACAAAGCAAAAAATTATTCACACAAAAAGGTAACAACAATTCTCAAACTTGAAACACAGAGGGCACAAAGAGCACAAACATTGACGCTCCGCCAGTTTTTAGCTGACGGAGCGTCAATTATTATCTGACGGAGCGTGAACAAAATCTAATAGTAATCCATATCACTTGTCATTATAGTGTTCCTCCGCTTTAATCACAAGCACCGTAACACGATCATCATATATGTCATAGACAATACGATCATCTGCGGTTATACGACGTGAGTACGTGATATCATTACCACCTACCAACGCTTCAGGATGTCCAAGTCCCGTACGTGGATGTTCCATTATGTCCAACAATATTGTCGTTGCCTTTTTGAACAAACGAGGATTGGACTTTTTCCACTTACGCAAAGTCTTGTCGGCTTCCTTAGAGAACTCCACCTGATACCTCATAGACTGTCAAAGTATTTCTGCATCTCTTCTGGGGTATGACAAGATATTGTCTCACCCTTGGCATATTCTTCACGAGCCTTATTGATAGAACGACGCATGGCTGGAGTAATTTCCTTATTATCACTAATTGTAGCCATACGTACAGATGTCACGCCGCGTATCAGTTTCAACGCTCTTTTTATCTCAGCCACCATGGCTTCATTTTCCAACGTCAGAATCAACTGAGGTGACGAAGAAGATAATGTATTTACATTTGCCATTGTCTTTCTCTTTTTTGATTTTCTCCGCAAAGATATACATTTTTATTTGTAAACACATTAGAACTGAACAAGAAATAATTTCAAGAGTTCCAAGTAAGACACACACACATATTTTTCACCCTACGTTTGAGCGTTGCTCAAACACTATTCAAT
>CAMOVB010000282.1:0-3433 GCA_946626925.1 uncultured Prevotellaceae bacterium | reverse complement strand
CCCATGTCGAAAGCCTTGAGGTTAGCCTCGACCACGGCTTCACCCTTGCGGGCAAAGATAACCTTGATGGCATCACGAAGCTGCTCCACCGTGAGAATCTCGATATATGGAGCTGCCATACCGAGGAGCACCATGTTGGCACCACGCACGTTACCCGCATCCTTAGCCACACTCTCGATGTCAAGCTTCATGACCGATGGCATAGAGTCAAGCTCAGCCATGAGGGCAGCCTCATCAGGATAGTTAGGTATGTTGACGAATGGCTTGCTACTTGTCACTATAGTGCCAGTCTTGGCAAGATAAGGAAGATAACGCAAAGCCTCCATTGGCTCCATACTTATCACCACATCAGCCTTGCCAAGAGCGATAAGGTCAGAGTAGATAGGCTCTGTAGAGAGTCTGAGGTTTGACTGTACGTCACCACCTCGCTGACTCATTCCGTGTACCTCTGCCTGCTTAAGATTGAGACCAGCCTCCGTGGCTGCCTCACCTATAACGGTTGCGATAGAGAGGATGCCTTGTCCTCCCACACCGCAGAGAATAATATCTTTCTTCATAAATACAGCCCCCCATCCCCCAAAGGGGGCGTCCATCCGGACAAGGGGGATTTTTTATACCTTTATTTTCATCATTTCACAGAGAAATCCTCCAAGAAGATTATCCCTGCTTTATCTGACGTCATTTATGTGTAGCCCTTCCAGCTCGACCCGTAAGGCCGCCACGTTACATCCCTGCGGTCAGTGAGACCGCTTCGCTAAGTTGGGGGGGGACGGGGCTTTTACTTCTTCATCCGTCAGCCTCCATGTTAATTATTAATTATTAATTATCAATTATCAATTGTCAATTATCAATTATCAACTGTCAATTATCAATTGCCTCCAGAGGTCTTAGCCTTCTCCCTCGCATGACGTGCAGCCGTCTGTATGCACTCACGACGTGGGATGATTACGCTTGTTCCCTCGTATGCAATCTCATCACGGATAAGCTGTGCGATGTCAGGAATATTCTTAGGAAGTGGAGTGACCACATGCAGATGCTCTGGGTTGAGTCCGAGACCACGACAGATAGCCTCATACTTGTTTGTTCCAGCACTATCCTGTCCGCCAGTCATACCCGTTGTGAGGTTATCGCTGATGATGACCGTAATAGGCGCATTCTCGTTGATCGCATCAAGCAATCCCGTCATACCTGAGTGAGTGAATGTAGAGTCACCAATCACGGCTATGGCAGGACGAAGACCTGCGTCTGCCGCACCCTTAGCCATCGTGATACTTGCACCCATATCCACACAACTTGACAGAGCCTTGAACGGAGGAAGAGCACCAAGAGTGTAACAGCCGATGTCGCCAAACACACGTGCATCAGGATATTCCTCGATAATCTCACGGAGAGCGCCATACACGTCTCTGTGACCACATCCCTGACACAACTGAGGAGGACGACCAGCAAGGTTCTTGGCATTATCGAATGCGGAACCGACAGACTTGCCAAGTGCCGCACCCACATTATCAGGAGTAAGCTCGCCCGTACGTGGGAGGTCACCCGTGAGACGTCCCTTTACCACATAACCTGTTCCAAGAAGAGCCTTCACATCCTGTTCAACGACAGGCTGACCATCCTCCACCACGAGGATGGCATCATTATCCTTTGCAAGTTGTCTTACCTTGTCTTCAGGAAGTGGATACTGGCTTACCTTGAGGATATTGGCTGTGTCACCCACATTCTCCTTCACATAGTTGTAAGCTATACCACAAGCTATGATACCGAGCTTGCCACCACCCTTCTCCACTTTATTGAATGAAGAAGCCTCAGCAGCTGCCAGCATCTTAGGTTGCTTGTCGAGAAGCTCCTGATATTTCCTGCGGGCAATTCCCGGAAGAAGAACCCACTGGTCGGTACTTGCCTTGAGAGCGTTCTCATCTCTCACGTCGCCTACCACAACAGCAGCACGACTATGAGCAAGACGAGTGACCACACGGAGCACTACAGGTACATGCAGTTCCTCACTCATACCAAAAGCCTTAGCCATCATGTCGTATGCCTCCTGCTGGTTGCTTGGTTCAAAAGTAGGCACCATGGCAAACTTAGCATAGAAACGTGAGTCCTGTTCATTCTGGCTTGAGTGCATCGAAGGGTCGTCGGCAGCAAGTACCACAAGACCACCATTAGCACCCGTTATAGCAGAGTTGACAAAAGCATCGGCACACACATTCATACCCACATGTTTCATGCACACGAGGGCACGCTTGCCGGCATACGACATACCGAGAGCAGCCTCCATGGCAGTCTTCTCGTTAGTACACCATCGGCTGTGAATGCCACGCTCCTTAGCCAAGGCATCATTCTGAATAAATTCCGTAATCTCTGTAGATGGGGTGCCAGGATAAGCATATACTCCGCTCAATCCAGCATGAATGGCACCAAGTGCCACCGCCTCATCACCAAGAAGTAGTTTCTTTTCCATTTATATTGTTGAATGTTTTTCTTTTTCCAAGTTCAGAAATTTCAAATTCCTTGCAAATATAGCGAATATTTATATAAAAGGAAAGTAAACCGCACGATTTTTTATCATTTTCATAGTTTTTACATCTTTTCGCTTGAAAAGTAAAAGAAACATCGACCTCTTATCTGTGCCCTCCTCGGAGCGCCAGCGACCTCTGAGAAGTCAGAATTATCTATGAGTTAAGAAAGGAGAAAGAAGAATCTCTGTGCCCCTAATGTTTTAGATAACAACAAAAAGACGACAAATTCTGACTATTATTTTGCCATTTCCGTATTATTTCATACTTTTGCAATGAAACAGAAACAGGATATTCATGAAATAAAATCGTTATGGACAAAAAGACGCTGGAATTTGTTACATACTGTATTGGGAAACTTTCAGTATTGTTAAACTTACCGCAAAGGGAAGTGTATAAGCGGTTGAAGGACTCTGGCATATTGTATGGCTACATCGTTCCCTCCTATGATGTATTGCATACATTCGGTTCACGTTATTTGATGGAAGACCTTATTGACTATATGAGGGAGAAAGAAGTGTTGGACAAATGAAGTTATTTCATTCCTCTTACATGAGTGTGCCGTAGTGATAAGTATCTCGCAACAGAAATTTGGGAAGAATATAGACATACACCCCACCTTTGATGTATAAATACTTACCTCAGACCAATTGCTCAAGGACTTTGAACAAAAGATAGTTGGTCGAATAGAGAAAATGCTTTTCCCCACAAGAAATTGAAACCGAGGGTAGTTGGGTCTTCCTCTGTGCCCTCCTCGGAGCGCCAGCGACCTCCGTTAGCTCTAAATAAAGCTATGAGTTAAGGAAGAATAAAAGAATCTCTGTGCCTCCGTGGGAGGTTAAAAAATATTATTGGATTAAGATTGGTAAGATTACCTTCGGTGAGAAAAGTTGGTAATTATTGTCCCTACTCAG
>CAMOVB010000281.1:0-3458 GCA_946626925.1 uncultured Prevotellaceae bacterium | reverse complement strand
AAGGCTTTTAAATTAATGAGGAGTTAATAATTAGTAATGAGAAATGAGGAATGAGTAATTAGTAATACCTTAGTCCTCACAGTGAGGATATAACCATGCACTCCACCTTGGGGCGACGAAAGACACCGAATCAGCAGACGTTAAGCACAAGGGATGGTAAAGATGAAGGGGACTTTGGCAAGAATAGGACAAAACAAAACAAGACAATTGCGACAGAGACGATTTTTGGCTAAATACTCACACCTTTCCCAAAGGACCAATTTTAACTTTATCGCGATCAAAAAATTTTTTTATCGTGATAAAAAAAATTGGGGCTCGCGAGAGCGATTCACCAAATACGTATTTCGAGACTATATGTAAAATGGCACGAAGATAGGACAAAACGAAACCAATGATAAATGAGGAATGAGGAGTTAGGAATTAGGAATGGGAAATTAAGATTGATGAATTAGGAATGTTTTGCAGAATAAACTGAGGATTATTTGTGGACAGAAAAATGGGCACGACGGTTCAGAATAGAGAAAAAAGTTGTACAATACACGATATTTTATATTGAAATTGAAAAAAATACTAATGAATCGCTTGCGATATAAATATTTCTCCATACCTTTGCATCGCAAACGATATAAATCGCATTTGAGATATAAAAAAAGATTAAGTTTCGCAGATTAAACCTGCGAAAGTAAGTAAATGAATAAAAATAGGAACAACAATGGAAAAGATTTATGATTTTAAGGCTCTAACGAGCAAAGGCAAGGAGATAAACTTCAAGGATTTCGAGGGTAAGGTACTCCTAATCGTTAATACAGCAAGTAAGTGCGGTTTTACTCCACAGTTCGCAGGACTTGAGGAGCTAAACAAGAAATACAAAGAGAAGGGACTTGTAGTCATTGGTTTTCCATGTAATCAATTCAAGGAGCAAGACCCAGGTTCTGACGGACAAATAGAAGAATTTTGCCAGTTGAACTATGGTGTAACATTCCAAATCATGAAGAAAATAGACGTGAATGGTGCAGCTACAGAACCAATCTTCGAGTATTTGAAGGCACAGGCTCCAACAGAAGAGTACAATGGATTGAAGGCAAAAGCTGCTAAAGTTCTTTTCAAGTCAATCAGTACGAGTGTGGAGAAAGACAGCGACATCAAATGGAATTTCACCAAATTCCTTATCTCAAAGGACGGTAATACAATCAAGCGCTACGCTCCTACAACAGAGCCAAAGAAAATGGTGAAGGACATTGAGAAGTTCTTAAGTTTGTGAGTTTTTAAGTTTTTTAGTTCTCGCGAAAAAGATAAGAAATTAGTAATGAGCAATTAGTAATTAGTAATGACAAGCATCGACGTTTTAATTATTAATTAATAATTAGTAATAACAAGTTCCGTCAGCAGTTCTTCGCCGAACGGCTATTACTCATTTCTCATTGATAATTACTCATTAGAATCAATTCCTCATTTCTAATTCCTCATTAATAATTAATAATTACTCATTATAAGTTCATGCATAAAGAACTACAACTTGATAATCAGATTTGTTTCCGTCTTTACACGGCGGCACGACTGATAACACAGGCCTACACGCCAATGCTGAATGCACTTGGCATCACATACCCACAGTACCTTGTACTCATGGTACTATGGGAGAAAGATAACCAACCTGTAAATGACATTGCCCACCGTCTTTTACTTGAGACGAATACGGTAACACCGCTTCTCCAAAGGATGGAGAAATTAGGCATCGTAGTACGTAAGAAAGGCGAGCAGGATAAGCGTCAACAGATTGTAAGTCTAACGGACAAAGGAAGGGACATGGAGGAGGAAGCATTTGAAAGCATACCTTCCGGCATGATGAACCAGCTATCCGCATGTCCATTACAATTAGATGATTACATGAATCTGGCGCAATCGCTTGATTCAATTATCAACACTCTTAAAAAATAGCACAATATGATGAAATATATAAAATTATGTTTTCAAATATTGCTTGGTCTCTTTATGACCTATGCAGGCTATAGCCACCTGACTCATGCACGTCAGGAATTCGTGGCACAAGTACCGACATGGCTACAATTCAGCCCGGGATTCACAGATTTTGTTGTTCTGGCATCAGGAGTAGTAGAGATCTGTCTTGGACTTAGCATGCTGTTCCTTTGGAAGAAGAAAGCACTCATAGGTGCCCTTCTTGCACTCTTCTACGTGTTCATTTTCCCTGGCAACATAAACCAGTATGTGAATCATATCGATGCATTCGGACTAAACACAGATCAGGCACGTCTTATCCGTCTGTTCTTCCAGCCAGTACTCATCTTCCTTGCCCTGTGGACTACTGGAGGATGGGACTATTGCAAGAAAATATGTGAAAATCGGAAAAACAAATAAATATGACAATACAAGAAGCCATCAAAGCCCGTCATAGCGTAAGGGCTTATAAAAGTCAACCTTTGACAAACGAAGTTGTCAAAGTGTTGAATGACAAGATTGCAGAACTAAACACACAAGGTCATCTGCACATACAGCTTGTACAGAATGAACCCAAAGCCTTCCAAGGTACACTTGCAAAATACGGAAAGTTCAGCGGAGTTAGCAACTACCTCGTTATGGCTGGCAAGAAAGCTGACGACCTGAACGAGCGTGTGGGCTACTACGGCGAGCAACTTGTACTATTGGCTCAGATACTGGGATTAAACACATGTTGGGTAGGACTCAGCTACTCCAAAGTACCAGGAACGTATGTGCTTGATAACGGAGAGAAAGTTGCATGCTATATTGCACTCGGCTATGGCGAGACACAGGGCACAGGTCATAAAGTCAAGGACGTTACGCAAGTAAGTAATTCAAGCATAACTACTCCATCATGGTTCCGTAAAGGCGTAGAGGCAGCGTTGCTTGCTCCGACAGCCGTGAACCAACAGAAGTTTTCGTTTGAATATGTTGAAAGGAAAAATTGTCGCCCTCAGGTGATTGCAAAGAAAGGATTCTCATTGCTCGGATATACACAGATGGATCTTGGCATCGCCAAATATCATTTTGAGGTTGGCGCAGGCATAGAAAACTTCGAATGGGCATGAACAAAACAAAAACATGGTTGCAATCCCTTTCATTCAAGACAGGAGTTATAGTCCTGTTATGTTGCATACCATTCTACATTCTGTCCTTCGCCCAAATGTTGCTTCCTATAAGTTCGACTACAAAGGGTATCCTATGGACAGTCCTTTTCGGAATGGCTAAAACATGCCAATACGGAGGACTAACAATTCTCGGAGTCGAAGGATATAATCGGTTGAAGAATCGCATAAAAGGGAAAAAGGCAAATTGCAATCAGAAGGAATAAACGAGTATTATTACACTAAAAAAAAATACACAATGGCACATCAATGTGAAAATTGCAAATTCAGGGCACACTATGAAAAGAAGCCTGACTCACTCTTAGGACGCTTCTGGCGTTGGCATATCAACTTCTG
>CAMOVB010000280.1:0-3460 GCA_946626925.1 uncultured Prevotellaceae bacterium | reverse complement strand
AACGAAACATCTACTGACAAATGTCATAGAAAATGTTAAAGACAGATAAATGTAAAAAATGATTATTAAATTATCAACTAAGCAGGTATGCAAAACGACAACCGACGAAGGTACAACGTACAAACGAATGTTGAATAATATATTGACACAAATATTATCAATCATAATGACGGAAATATTAAGCGGATGATTATAGAAATGAAATTATTATCGTTTTACGTTAAAAATATGTAAAAATAATCTACGTAACCAAAAAAGATACGTAACTTTGCGGGGTTGTTTGTGAGGCAGGACTTCACTCTTTTGGCTTCATTGGTCTATTGGTGTGTAGTACTATCCACATTCACGATAAAATGAGAAATGTAACTTATAATTTACTAACTATATGTTCAGAATGTTCAAAAATGCAAAATGTTTAGCATTGACTCTTGTGGTCATGGTTCTTGCCTCATGTAGCAAGGATGAGTATCTTAATGTGATTCCAAAGGAATCAAGCATGGTCATGTCTGTTGACTTGGCAGC
This sequence comes from uncultured Prevotellaceae bacterium, assembly GCA_946626925.1. Taxonomy (GTDB): domain Bacteria; phylum Bacteroidota; class Bacteroidia; order Bacteroidales; family Bacteroidaceae; genus Minthosoma. The sequence goes on along the minus strand of CAMOVB010000280.1, from coordinate 2,938 downwards.
TATTGCCAAGAAAGGTGATATGGCAAATTCCGATTTGCTGAAAGTGTTGAATGATGCTACTGCATCGCTCAGTAAGAAAGATAAGGAGAAAGCAAAGAAATATACGGATGACCCACGTGAGATGGGTATTGACCTCTTAGAACCTATTTATGTGTTCAAGACACCTACTCAGTATATTGGTGTTGCAATGAAGATAGATGATGAGGACAAGTTCAGCGAGTTCCTCGAGGTACTTCGTGACAACGGTTCTTGCACTAAGATTGTGGAGCATGAAGGTAAGAAGTTCGGTGCTCTCATGGATTGTGATTTTGCTTACAATGACAATACCTTTGCACTTCTCATTCCTCTTGCAGCAAACTCAAAGGCTGGTAATCGCTCAGTACTCACATCAATGTTCAACCAGAAAGAGAACGAGAGCTTTGCAAGTACTGATAACTTCAAGAAGATGGCAGACGGCAATGGCGACATCCTCATGTATATCAATATGGGTGTGCTTCCTGCCAATACTCCATTGGCACAGGTGTACGGCATGAATGGCATGAAGCCTTCGGATGTTGAAGGATTCCTATCTACTTCGTTTGTTGATGGCAAGATGGTCATGACTACTGAAGTGTCAGGAAAGACAGAAGCTGCAAAGAAGATGCTTGAGGAGTCAACAAAATCAATGCGTAAGATTGAAGGTAAGTATATTAACGTTCCTACGGACAAATCACTTATGTGGTTCTGTGCTGGTGTCAAAGGTGTTGAGTACTTGAAGAACCTCAAGAAGACACCACAGGTTAAGGAGTTGCTTCTCCTTGCCGAGAGAACTGTTGACATAGAGAAGATTCTCAACTCCGTTGAAGGTGACTTTGCTGTTACTGTAGGTGAGTTGCCATCTGCCTCAGGCAATTTCATGTCACTGAACAGTTTTAAGCCAGATTATCTTATCACAGCAAACCTCAATAATACAGACTTCCTCAAGGATGCTGATTACTGGAAGAGGACAATGAGAGATTACGGCTTCACAATGACAGAGACAGGCAAGAACCAGTATTCAATCAGCAATGGCGACATTGATATCAACTGGGGTGTGGATGGCAATGACCTCTATTTCGCATCAAAGAATGCTCTCTTGAAGAATGCCTTTACACAGCACTCAAACATCCTTGACGCATATAAGGATGACATCAAGGACAGCTATATGTTCATGTTCTTCAACCTTGATGCGTTGTTCAGCAGTCAGGTTATGGGCATGATTGGACAAGTTCCTGCCGTCAAGAAGCGTGTGTCTTGTCTCAAGTCATTCATCATACAGTCAAAGGAAACAAACAAGTGTGATGTTGTCCTTGAACTCAAAGATAACAAGACAAACTTCCTCAAACAGATGTTCTAAGATGGAAAAGATACATTTACAGCATGTACTTCCTAAGGTATTCGTCCAGCGTACAGACATCGTGAGTGATGTGTGGCTCAAGGATGTTACTTTCGAGAAGGAACGACTCTACCTTGTGGAGGCAAACTCAGGAACGGGTAAGTCCTCTTTGTGTAGTTTCATATACGGTTATCGAAATGACTATGAAGGTAAGATACTCTTTGATGAAGAGGATTCACGCCAATATACGATATCCCAGTGGACGGAGATGCGTCAGCATCACTTTGCACTCCTGTGGCAGGAGTTACGTATGTTCCCCGAACTTACAGCTATGGAGAATGTGGAGATAAAGAACAAGCTCACAGGATTCCAGAAGAAGGATGTCATACGTGGCTGGTTTGAACAGCTTGGCATCGCCGATAAGATGGATGCAAAGATTGGTCAGATGTCCTTCGGTCAGCAGCAGCGTGTGGCGATGATACGTACACTCTGTCAGCCATTTGACTTCGTATTTGTTGATGAGCCTATCAGCCACCTTGATGATACCAATAGTGCCATCATGGGTGACATACTCATTACTGAGGCAAAGAGACAGGGTGCAGGAATTATTGCTACAAGTATTGGTAAACATATTGAACTCAATTACGATAAGATATTGAAACTATGATTCGTTTTCGTAGTGAAGAGGAGTAAAGCTTTCGATTCATATCGGGACGCATAAATTTGAGATTGTAAATTTGACGTTATACTATCGTCTTTTTACTCCCTTTTACTCCTATTTACTTCTATTAACTACATTTAGCCAAAGAAATACAACATGAACTTAGTTTGGAAACTTTTACGACAGCATATCAGTATTCCTCAGTTTGCAGGATTCTTCTTTGCCAACCTTGTGGGAATGCTCATCATTCTTCTTGGCATACAGTTCTACAACGACATACAGGCGGTGTATGACGGCGAGGACAGCTTCATGAAGGCTGACTACCTCATCGTGAACAAGAAGATAAGTACAATGTCAACGATTACGGGACGTTCCAACACCTTCAGCGAGGATGAGGTTGCAGACTTCAAGTCGCAGAAGTTCGTGGAACGTATGGGCGCATTCACTCCAAGTTCGTATAATGTGCGTGCAAGCTTCAACATGGAAGGTATGGCAAGGATGTCAACCGAGATGTTCTTTGAATCCGTTCCTGACGAATTTGTTGATGTTGCACGTGACAAATGGTCATACGAGGAGGGTAGTACGGACATTCCTATCATCCTGCCTAAGAACTATCTTGACCTTTACAACTTCGGTTATGCACAGAGCCGTAGTCTCCCTAAGTTGTCAGAGGGAATCCTCGGTGCAATAAGTCTTACTATCCGCATTGACGGCAATGGACGCATGGATGAGTATCAGGGACGCATAGTCGGTTTCAGTAGCCGACTTAACACTATCCTTGTACCTGACGCATTCATGAAGTGGGCGAACAGGGTGTATGCCAATACCGAACAAGCAAAGGAAACGTCACGTCTCATCCTTGAGGTCAATAATCCTACGGATGATGCCATCACAAGTTATCTGCAGGACAATAACTACGAGAC
>CAMOVB010000279.1:0-3485 GCA_946626925.1 uncultured Prevotellaceae bacterium | reverse complement strand
AATAGCACGACGATTCGGACAGATTGATATCAAGGAGCCTTCTGTAGATGAGACCATTCAGATTGTCTCTGCCCTACTCCCTATCTACGAGAAGCACCACGGTGTGAAATATGATGAGGAGGCTGTGAAATATGCCGTTGAACAGAGCGATGCCCGCATCTGCGACCGTTTCCTTCCCGACAAGGCTATTGACCTAATCGATGAGGCTGGTGCTTATCTGCAACAGAATCCGCTCCTTAATAAGAACGGAGAGCCTAAAGCTGCACGCTATCAAAAGGTTAGCAAGGATATCATAAAGAAAATCCTCATCGAAGTATGTCGTATTGACGCTAACGCACTTGCAAGCGAGAATAACGATGCTCTGAAGGATCTCGACAAGCGCATAAGCAGCAATATCTATGGTCAGGATGAGGCTATCAAGAAAGTGGTACGTGCCGTTATGATGTCAAAAGCCGGACTTATGGAGCCTGACAAGCCTATCGCCTCACTTCTCTTCGTAGGGCCTACAGGTGTGGGTAAGACAGAGGTCTGCAAGGTTCTTGCACGTGAGCTTGGCGTTGAACTCATACGCTTTGATATGAGCGAATATACCGAGAAACATACCATCTCTAAGCTCATAGGCTCTCCTGCCGGATATGTAGGTTATGAGGAAGGAGGCTTGTTGACAGATGCAATACGCAAGACTCCTAATTGTGTCCTACTCCTTGACGAGATAGAGAAGGCACACACAGATATTTACAACATCTTGCTTCAAGTAATGGATTATGCCCGACTTACCGACAACAAAGGCAACAAGGCAGACTTCCGTAACGTGATTCTCATCATGACATCAAATGCAGGAGCACAGTTCGCAGGACAGGCTGGTATCGGCTTCGGAGGTGGACTCAGCAAGGGACAGGCTATGCTCCAGACAGTAAAGAAAACCTTCAAGCCTGAGTTCCTAAACCGTCTGTCAGGTACAGTCGTATTCAACGAAATGGACAAGACAATGGCAACTCTCATCCTTGACAAGAAACTCCGTCAGCTATCACAGCGTCTTGCTGCCAAGAACGTGACTATGAAACTCGCTCCACAAGCACACGAATTCCTTCTTACCAAGGGATTCACCAAGCAATATGGTGCACGTGAGATGGACAGAGTCATTCAGCAATATCTCACGCCTATACTTATGGAAGAGATTCTCTTCGGCAAGCTGAAGAAAGGCGGAGAAGCGAAGATTGTTGTTGAAAACGACAATCAACTGAAAATTGCCGATTAATAAAAATACACTCTCATAATACCAAACCTAATATACGCCTTCGCCCTTAAATACATATTTTGAGCGAAGGCGTATCTTTTTTTAGCAGACAGCAACAATTTCATCAAGTTCATCATTGAGCTCAAGCATCCATTGTGGAAGCTTTGCCTTTGCATTGTCTATGAGCTCTTGAGGCATATACTTATAGTAAGCGTATGCCATAGGACCTGCTATTGCAGCAAGAGTATCGGCATCTCCTCCAAGTGAAATGGCAAGGGTAATGCAATCAACATAGTCTTTGCTCTCAAGGAAACAAATCAAGGCTGTAGGTATTGTAAGTTGGCATGTTTCGTTGAAATAATACCCAGGCTTTATCTCTGCGTATGTCTTATCTTTCCATTCTGGATAGTATTCATCGAGCACATTCCTGCGTATGAAGTCCTTATCTTCACCTTGCATGGCATAGAAGATAGCGAGTGCTGTTGCTACTGCCCCCTTGATGCCTTCGGGATGATCATGTGTAGGAAGTGCCGTCTTTGTCGCCAATTCTATGCATTCTTCCTTTGTCTTTGCAAGAAATCCTGCTGCTGAGCAACGCATACCTGAGCCATTGCCATAGGACTTATAGGAAGGCGTAATCTCCGGCTGCATTATCCAACGGGCAAAACGGACATCATAGCCTCTTCCCTTCTCCTGACGACAACGAGTATGTAAGCGCTCAGCCATATCCATATTATGAAGCAAAGCCTCTGCGCAAGCAAAAGTACATACGGTATCATCACTATATGTATTCTTAGGATTATATAAATCAACTGCATCGTAATCCTTTGTACGACCAGCGAACTCGTATGGAACACCGCTGATATCACCAATAGCGGCTGATAATAACAGATTCTTCATAATTGTAGTTTTGTTTAATAGTTAAACGATAATCCTTGACGGATATTGCCTATGCACGATTTAGAATGTTCCAGAAACTCCTTGACAATGTAATCATAGGGACTCCCATTTTGTGATTTTATTGAACAACATGGAGATTGTCTTTGAAACCGACGTAAATAGATTTACCGTCAAAGAAATCTTTATAAGCAGTATTGTCTTTGTTTTGCTTTAATTTGCTGATAATATCAGAGAAATCTTTGTCAAAGTTTTGCTTTAATCTACTGATAATATCAGATAATTCTCCATTAAAAACAATCTCCATATTTGTAAATCCTATGGACATACTATCATGGCGTGGGATATAATTCATCGAAAAATTATAAGTGCCATCTTTCGATTTTACATTCTTTGAGCCATAAAAATGAATCGTGAACCTTTCCTCGTCTTTTAGTTGCTCCATCACAAAAAACATCGAACTTATGTCTTTCGGTAAAGTTCCATCATCTATCATAGAGTCAATCCAAACACGTACAGCAGTTTCAATAATGCCTTTTTCTTTAATTAATATTATAGTATCTGGCAAACATACAGGATTATACGAAAACCATACATCTCTCATCGATAGCATACATGTGACCACTTCTTGGTGAACACAGACACATGCATCTTCTTCCGAATTACATATTTTTATAATATGTTTGTTTCCACGCTCACTATAGAATACTTCCCATGTTGCATAATGCTTGTTTGAGATGGCATCATCTGGTATAAATCTATAATACCATTTTGTATAAATCTTGTTTATGATTATACAGTCATCTGTAGATGCCCCATATAAAGAATACATATCGGAGCGTACACCCTCTTTTTTGAATATTTTTGCTAAATTTCTTCTATTCATCATTTTTCCATATTATCTGCTTAATATCTTTCTTAATACGTTAATTCCTATGCAAGGTCTTAATGTTGTATTAATGTCCAAATTATTGTTATACAAAGTATATAAGAACTCACGTTAACTTAATTTGCTCTTCTTTATCAAGTAGTTTCTCACATACAAGCATTGCGAGATAACAGCCCGTGAAATTAGTGGCTGCCTGAACGGCAATAGCTGTATAGATATCTGTCTCGGCGATGAACTTTATTACTATCGCACTAAAGGTATAGCAGATGCAATTCATTAAAGAGGCTATAAACTTACCAGACTTTATAACGAATATGCTTCGTGTGATGTGCAGAAACACATTGACAAACGAGATTGTGATGTATATAACCAGTGTATTCATTTTTTATTCTCCTTTTCATTAGTTATTGTGTAAATCTGACGCAAAATTACTTCTTTTTGTAGAAAGCGCCAAAATATTAT
>CAMOVB010000278.1:0-3512 GCA_946626925.1 uncultured Prevotellaceae bacterium | reverse complement strand
GGGCAAAAGAATCCATACCATTTGTACGTCTGTAAATCAATGAAGACAACATCTTTTCAACAGAAATAATCTTTTGAGATAAATCCATATACGTTGCTTCATCAATATAAGCCAATTGTCTAGACAATTCAATCTGAGTGTCCAATTCGTACGCAGACCCTAAAGAAAACTTCAGGAAGTGAGTCAAATCACTGTCCGATAATCTTCCATAGCCCTCAGCAATATTTGAAGAAACAGAAACGGATGCTCTTCTCATCTGGTCAGATAATCCTTTCTTTTCTTCGTAAGGAAAGTTCTGTGTTATTCTATAAACCAGAACAGCAAGGTTCATACTTTCCTTCCATACCGTGAGTTCCTTGTACGAAGCCATGAAAACTAAAAAACTTACAAACCTACAAACTTAAAAACTTACTTAGCCTGTCTGCTACGAATTATTCCCATAACTGTTTGCTTACCCATACGGATGTTGTCGAGCAAAGGACGATGTGATGGGCAAGTGAACTGACAAGAACCACACTCGATACAGCTTGTGATGTCCTCTGCCTCTACCTTATCCCACATCTGCTTTGAACTTGCAGTTGCAAGGAGATATGGCTCAAGACCCATTGGACATGCACTGACACACTTGGCACAACGGATACATGGCTGTGCTTCGCCACGACGTGCTTCTGTCTCGTTCATGATAAGGACGCCAGATGAACCCTTGCAGATAGGTACTTCTGTATTGAGAAGTGCCTTACCCATCATAGGACCACCACCGATAACCTTACCAGTGTCTGCTGGGAGACCGCCACAAGCATCAATCAACTGGCTCATTGGTGTACCCATACGAGTGAGGAAGTTGCTTGGATGAGCAAGACTCTTACCTGTGACAGTTACGACACGCTCAAAGAGTGGCTTGTTCTTCATTACTGCCTCATATACTGCATATGCTGTTCCTACGTTCTGTACGATAGCACCCACGTTTACTGGGATTGCTGGTGGAGCAGGAACCTGACGAGCTACGACAGCATCAATGAGCTGCTTTTCACCACCTTGTGGATATTTAGTCTTGAGAGGAACAATCTCGATGTTTGGATAGTTTGCCTTAGCCTTCTCTGTGAGGAGAGCAATAGCGTCTGGCTTGTTTTCCTCGATACCGATGAAAGCCTTGTTGACCTTACCACCCTTCATGAGGAGTTCAACACCCACGAGAATCTGGTCAGCCTTCTCAAGCATGAGACGATGGTCAGCTGTGAGATAAGGCTCACACTCTACGGCATTGATGATTACCCACTCAGGCTTTGCGCCCGGAGGAGGACAGAGTTTAACATGTGTTGGGAAGCATGCACCACCCATACCTACGACACCTGCTGCCTTAATTTTATTAACTATTTCCTCAGGAGTAAGCTCAGGCTTATCCTTGAGTGTCACGAGTGTTTCACTACGGTCAATACTCTCTTCCCACTCATCTCCCTCAACAGTAATATATACTGCTGGCTTTGCGTAGCCGCTTGCATCAACGATAGTATCTACCTTGAGCACAGTACCGCTAACACCTGAGAAGATAGGAGCAGAAACAAATCCACCAGCCTCGGCAATCATAGTACCGACCTTCACCTTGTCGCCCTTCTGGACAACAGGCTTGGCAGGTGCTCCGATGTGCTGACCCATTGGATATACTGCAACCTTAGGAAGTTCTGCAACCTTAATAGGTTCTGCAGCCGACAATTTATTTTCTGCTGGATGAACTCCACCAATTCTAAATGTCTTCATTATATTATTTTATGAGTTTTTGAGTTTTTTTAAGTTTGTTAGTTTTTGAGTTTTTAAGTTTTTATGTTCTTGCGGGTATCTGTTTCCCGCGAAAACTAAAAAACTTACAAACCTACAAACTAAAAAACCAATCATTATTTAAGTCCGAGGAGAATCAACTGGCTTGGAGCAAGAGGAGCGTCTGTACGCTTTGTCTCGAATGTTGTCTCCTTAGCTGCAGGAGCAGGATTGCTGATATCCTTTGGTCCTGCAAGAAGCACCTGCTGTGATGGAAGAAGTGCAGCATCATACTTGATTTCGATTGGTTTCCACTCCTTAGATGGAGCCTTTGGTGCAACTGGTGCACCTGTCTGTGCAGCACTTGCAGCAGCCTTTGGTGCAGCCTTCTCAATCTTCTTGCGCTTGATTCCTTCCACAGAAAGTGTAACGATAGTGCCACGTGGACAAGCATCGAAGCACTGGCCACAGAGTACACAAGACTCAGGATTGATGTAAGCGAGGTTGCCCTCAACGTGTACAGCATCACTACCACAAGCTGTCTCACATTTCTTACATCCGATACAAGATACGTTACAAGCCTTCATTGCCTGTGCACCCTTGTCCTTGTTCATACATTCTACGACAAATGCGTCCTTCTTGTCACCGCTGACAGCACGAACCTCGATGATGTTACGTGGACAAGCCTTGGCACATGCACCACAAGCAGTACACTTAGTTGCATCAACCTCAGGAATACCTGTCTCCTCATTCATCTTGATTGCGCCAAACTGACAAGCAGCCACACAGTCGCCACAACCGAGACATCCGTATGCACAGGCAGTCTCACCCATACAAGTGGTGTTGGCAATGCGACAACTCTTCACGCCGTCATAGACAACAGTCCTTGGACGGTTCGCACACGTTCCGTTACAGCGAACAACAGCCAACTTAGGTGTTGACGCTCCAACTTCCATACCAAGAACACCCGCGATAGCCTCCATTGTAGCCTGACCACCTACAGGACAGTTCAATCCTTCGAGCGAACCAGCATCAGCTGCCTTCACACATGCTGCAGCCATACCGCCACAACCAGGGAAGCCACATCCACCACAGTTCGCACCAGGGAGAACCTCTGCAATCTGACCAATTCGTGGATCTTCAACAACTGCAAACTTCTTAGACATGATGTATAGGGCACCCGCAAGGACAAAGCCCAATACTGCCAAGACAATCACAGCAATTAGAATTACGTTCATAAGCCAATTTTTATATTTATAATTTTATAATGTTTTTCAACCTTATTTAAATACCCGAATACATACATCACTTTTATCCGTTCAACTCTTCTCAATCCACATGACAAACTTCTTGGAAAGCATGTCACGCATAAGGTAAAGCACAAGAGAGTATAACCCTACTGCTCCGAAAGCAAGCAGTACCGACCAACCGTCGGACATACCGAAAGAGAGTTTTGACAACATCAACACAGCAATAATAATAAGTATAGGACCACCGAAAGCTATACGGACGGCTTTCTTGCCCATGGACAGCGAACCACGTACGTTTACGGCTTCGCCCATTGTCCATCGTTCAGGATTGCTGTCATACACGTCGATGAATTTTTCCTTTGCCTCAGACGACGTACACAATGACTTAGCCTTGCATCCCGAACAAGCAGAAGCCTGAACAATGCGCACACGAATATGCGACCCCATAATACTTTCTATGATGCCATTATGTTCAATGTATCCCTCCATTTTTTCTTCAAATTGCAAACT
>CAMOVB010000277.1:0-3524 GCA_946626925.1 uncultured Prevotellaceae bacterium | reverse complement strand
AACCGTTCTCCTCGAGGTACTTCTGAATCTGAGCGAACTGCTTTGGATCACCGTAGATAGTGATTGTAGTCTCGTCCTTCTCCTCGTCGTACTCCTCATCGTACTCGTCGTTTACGCCATACTCGATAGCCTCAAGAACGAACTCGTCCATGTCCATGTCAGCCTTCTTCTTGAATGTGAACTGGCTGTAGTAGTCAAAGAGGAATGAGAGAGAACCTGTTGTTCCCATGTTACCGTTGAACTTGTTGAAGATAGAGCGAACATCTGCAACGGTGCGTGTTGTGTTGTCTGTAAGAGTGTCAACGAGCACAGCAACTCCGTGAGGACCATATCCCTCGTAAGTTACGCTCTTCCATGCTGACTTATCCTTGCCAACAGCATTCTTGATTGCACGGTCAATATTGTCCTTTGGCATGTTCTCGTGACGACAAGTAGCGATAACGGCACGAAGGTGTGCATTGTTGTCTGGGTCTGGACCACCTTCAGCTACTGCGATGGCAATCTGCTTGCCAAGGCGTGTGAAAGTCTTTGCCATGTTACCCCATCTCTTAAGTTTTCTTGCTTTACGGAATTCAAACGCGCGTCCCATAATCTTATTCTTATATAATTGTATGTTTTAATTTTTAATTTCTAACTTTTATTTTTTTACTTGCCACGAACTGTTGCACCAGTAGCCTTGACGATGCTCTGTTCAATCTTCTGCATTACAGCCTCGATAGCCTTGTCGTTGAGTGTCTTGTCTTCGCTCTGGAGCACGAAGTTGACTGCATAACTCTTCTTGCCTGCCTCAAGGTTCTTGCCCTCATATACGTCGAAGAGCTTAACCTCTTTAAGGAGTTTCTTCTCTGCAGAATAAGCGGCAGCCTCTACGGCAGCAAACTCTACGTTAGTGTCGAGGAGGAGTGCAAGGTCACGGCTTACGGCTGGGAACTTAGGAACGTCATAGTAAGATACTGATGACTTCTTGATAAGCTTCATGATGTTTGTCCAGTTGATGTCTGCATAATATACAGGTGCATCTACATCAGCCTTCTTTGTCTGCTTCTTGCTTACGATACCGAACTCAGCGATAGTCTTGCCACCACGATTCTGGATTGAAGTACCTACTGCAAAGATGTCGTTCTTGACGTTGCCAAACACGAGTGCTCCAAATGGAACGCCAAGACGTGTAAGGATGTTGAGTACGTATGCCTTCAACTCGAATACAGATGACTCTTCGTCAGCATGTGCCCAGTTGCCTGTTACACGCTTACCTGTTACCCAAAGACCGAGGTGATAATCCTCGCTGTAAGCATTGAGAATCTTCTTTGATGACTCAGCACTTGCCTTGAGTACTTCTCCGTTCTCATCTACCTTCTCAAGGTTCTTGTCTGGAGCAAAGTAGTAGCAGTTGCCATACTCAAAGAACTTGAGGTTAGGCATACGGCGGTTGCTGTTGTGGTTGATACACTCGAGACCACCAAAGAGGAGACTCTGGCGGAGTACGCCAAGATCCTGTGAGAGTGGGTTCATGAGGCGTACACAGTTACTCTGTGGGTATGTAGCACCTTCTGCGTCCTCTACCTCTGGATAGTATGAAGTCTTTGTGAGCGAGTTGTTGAGGATTTCGTTAAATCCACAACCAACGAGTTGCTCAGCAATAATGTTCTGGAGTTTATTTGAACGGTCAAGTTCACCCTTTGTCGTGAGCGAAGACTTAACCTGTGAAGGAATCTCGATATTGTTGTAGCCGTAGATACGGAGAATCTCCTCTACTACGTCACAAGGCTTCTTTACATCCACGCGGAATGCTGGAGCCTGAACCTTCAATCCTTCTGCGTTACTCTCAAGCACCTTGAAGCCAAGGTCTGTGAGGATGCTCTGGATTGTCTCAGCAGGAATCTCCTTACCGATAAGGTCTGTGATGTACTTGTATGTTGTCTCGATGATTGCATCCTGTGGAAGGCTCTCGTCCTTGATGTCAACAATCTCCATTGAGATTTCGCCACCAGCAAGTTCCTTTGCCATGAGAGCAGCCGTCTTGATAGCATAAATCTGACCAGCTGGGTCAATACCGCGCTCAAAGCGGAAGCTTGCATCAGTCTGGAGTCCGTGACGACGTGCTGACTTACGAATCCATGTTGGATGAAAATATGCAGACTCAAAGAGTACATTCTTTGTATTCTCGTATGTTCCGCTACCCTTACCACCGAATACGCCTGCGATACACATAGGCTCTTCTGCGTTGCAGATAGCAAGGTCACGCTCTGAAAGCTTGTGCTCCACTCCGTCGAGAGTGACGAATGGTGTGCCCTCTGGCATAGTCTTTACGACTACCTTGTTGCCCTTAATCATATCTGCATCGAAGCAATGGAGTGGCTGACCATAAGCCATCATCACATAGTTTGTGATATCGACTATATTGTTGATAGGACGAATACCGATAGTTGTGAGCTTCTCCTTCAACCACTTTGGACTCTCCTTTACTTCACAGTTCTTGACAGATACTGCACAGTAACGAGGACAAGCCTCCTTGCTTACTACCTCAACGTCAATCTTGAGGTCGTTGCTCTCCACCTTGAACTCATCAACAGATGGGCGGTGGAGTGATGTCTTATATCCGTTCTGCTTGAGATAAGCATAGAAGTCGCGTGCAACACCCCAGTGTGAACAAGCGTCTGAGTGGTTAGGGGTAATGTCCACCTCGATTACCCAGTCGCTCTCGAGGCCGTAGTATTCAGCAGCAGGAGTACCTACTACTGCATCCTGTGGGAGCACGATGATACCGTCGTGACTTGTACCGATACCGATTTCGTCCTCTGCACAAATCATACCGTTTGACTCTACACCACGAAGCTTGCTCTTCTTGATTGTGAAGCACTCCTCGCCGTCGTAGAGTTTGCAGCCCAACTGAGCCACGATGACCTTCTGACCAGCAGCCACGTTAGGTGCGCCGCACACAATCTGCTGCACCACGCCGTTACCTTCATCTACGGTAGTGATGTGCATGTGGTCGCTGTTTGGATGAGGCTCACAAGTGAGTACTTCGCCCACAACGAGTCCCTCAAGGCCTCCCTTGATTGACTGTACCTCTTCCACCGCATCAACCTCCAAACCAACAGAAGTGAGAGCTGCTGCCACCTCCTGTGGGGTCATGTCGAAATCGACATATTCCTTAAGCCATTTATAAGATACGTTCATTATGTTGTATTTTTATTATTTTCACATTTAAGCGCACAAAGTTAGTGAAAAATAGACAAACGAGGAAAAGTGACAGAGAAAAAATGTGTTACAACAGCAAAAAAGGCACTCAACGAAAGAGTTAGCACAACAAAGGGACTTTGCAAGTTTACAGTTCAAAGCTGTTAGCATCAACAGAAGTATAAATTATGCGAAAACTTTTTTTCAATAATGTTTTGCTGTTTAAAAAGAATGTCGTACCTTTGCACTCGCAAAACGGGAGACGCCCCTACGGAGCGCCCCTTTAAGCACCAACATGGTGGATGTAGTTCAGTTGGTTAGAGCGTCAGATTGTGGTTCTGAAT
>CAMOVB010000276.1:0-3589 GCA_946626925.1 uncultured Prevotellaceae bacterium | reverse complement strand
TGCTGCCAATACCACGTTATTTCCAAAGTGTGGAGTCACAGCCGTCATTCCTTCCTTGAAACGGCGATTCCATATCCTCACATTTCCAAGGTAGCTAACAGATGCCGAAGCCTCAACATCAGGCAGCATCGCAGAATGTGCTGCATCAATACCCTCTTCTGTCTGTTGTATCGCTGCCTTATACGACTGTACACTTGCATTGTTAGCCTCTGCTGTGGCAAACAGCTGTTGCAGGTTCATCCGTAATGGCTCTGATGCAGACACACAGAACACATTGGCTATGGCGAAAGTCGCCACGAGCCATCCTCTTTTTTCTGTCATTTAATACTTAATTGAATACTTTTATATGTGTTGAAATTTATGGTTATCGCCTGCTATAGCCTTTGTCATTTCAACTACAACCGTGCAGGCATTTTTCTTTTTAACGCTTGCAAATATATAAAATAAAAACTCAACTTGTGACCCAAACTGTACATTGTAGAATGTGTTTTTTAACGATTATTAACAAACATATATGCCTATTTGCTCTCTATGAAATTACGATTTGTTTCGTGCTTCTGCAATATTATTTACCGCTAAATAAAAACACATAAGTAGGTGTGCAAAATTATTTTTATAATGATTGTATTGATTAATGATGTATGTTCTGCGCATAAAATAAATGAGTGTAGTGACTCCTACTCGATTGTTTTTAGGCGTTGAAGATGCGCAGTAGGCGGTGTAAGGATTGTAAAAATAATTATACACACCTACTTAAATAGATAATATCTATAATTACATTATCATAATCTTTCGTCAGAATATAATATAATTCATATCTTTGCAGCGTAAACATTAAAGTTATGGAAAGTAGAAAACAATTGGCAGCAGAAATGAAACGCTGCGGTACACATAATTGTACACAATCTGTACTCTGCGCATACTGTGACTATACAGGCATGGATGTGGATACGATAAAGCACGTTGGCAACAGCTTCGCAGCAGGAATGGGCAACATGGAAGGTACGTGTGGAGCAATAGTAGGCGCTGGCATCATACTTGGTCTTGTCACAAAGGATAAGTCTAAGTCAGTAAAGGGTATGCGTCAGATAATGGACAAGTTCCAAGAGCGCAATGGCGCCACACAATGCAAGCAGCTCAAAGGTGCAGGCACAGGTAAGGTTCTACGTGAGTGCCCACTCTGCGTTGCCGATGCATCAGAATTTCTTGAGGAACTATTGATACAGGAGACATAAACTATGACTAAATATAAAGCTGAAAACGAAAAAGACCGCTGCGTAGCATGTGGAGTATGTGTCAAGGTATGCCCTAAGGATGCTATAAGCATATACAAGGGTTGCTATGCGGTGGTGGACGAGAATCTATGTATTGGTTGCGGCATTTGCGAAAACAACTGCCCTGCCGGGGTAATTCACAAGGTATTGAGATAACTCATTATGGCAAAAGAAAAAAAGAAAAAGTGGAGCGACTATCTTTGGATTGTTTCTGCAACATATTTCACGCTTGGTTTCTTCAACATCGTATTTGCGTGGCTCGGTGTCATCTGTTTCATGATTCCTTTGTTGATGGCTATCTTCGGAGGTGGCAAGGGCTACTGCAACAACTATTGCGGACGCGGTCAACTGTTCCTACAGATTGGCAACACATTGGGATGGTCAAGCAAGAAGGTTGCACCACGATGGCTATCAAGCAAATGGTTTAGAAATGGATTTCTCATTTTCTTCATGTTCTTCTTCATTCAGATGATATGGCTAACCGTTCAGGTGGCAAAAGGATTGGAGACTCTACATGAGACAATCCATCTGTTATGGATGTTCGATGTACCTTGGCATTGGGCATATCCCATGGAGATAGAACCTTGGAAAGCGCAGTTCGCCTTTGGACTCTATGGCATCATGCTTACATCATTGATAGTTGGCGTCATACTTACAGTCATCTATCGTCCACGTACATGGTGCGTATTCTGTCCTATGGGCAACATGACACAAATGATTAGTAAACTAAAAGTAAAGTAGTTTGTAAGTTTTTAAGTTTGTAAGTTCTTAAGTTCTTGCTGATTTGAGCCTTTGAATTCAAGAACTAACAGACAAAACTAAAAAATTGTGATATGGAAAAGTTCAATGATATTATTAATAGCAACCAGTTGACACTCGTTGACTTCTATGCTACATGGTGCGGTCCTTGCAAACATATGCACCCAGTTCTCGAACAACTCAAGAGTGATTTGGGCGATGCAATCCGAATCATCAAGATTGATGTGGATAAGAACGAAGAAGTATCTGCCGCATACAGAATACAGTCAGTACCAACACTCATGTTGTTCCGTAATGGTCAGGTTCTTTGGAGACAAAGCGGAGCTATGAGTTTGAATGACCTTAAAAACATTATCGATCAAACTCAAAAACTCACACTCTAATGAATCTACAACAACTTAGATACATTGTTGCCATCAACCGCTTTCGCAATTTTGCGAGAGCGGCTGAATCGTGTGACATATCACAACCAACGTTGAGTGCAATGCTCGTTAAGCTTGAAGAAGAACTTGACGTCAAGATATTTGAGCGTTCCAGCAAATCCGTCACTCCCACCACAGCTGGTAAAAAGATTATACTTCAAGCTGAAAAGGCTCTGATGGAGACCAACCGCATAAACGAGATAGTAGCAGAGGACAAAGGCAGACTTGGCGGTTCGATGGTCATATCCGTAGGTCCGACCATTGCACCCTACATTCTACCTAAGTTCATCAAGCAATATCGTGAGGACTACCCTTCCGTAAACCTTACCATACAGGAGCTGAAGGCAAACTTTATGCTTGACGCCCTGCTACGTGGTGAGATAGATGCAGGAATAGCCATAAGCGACAATGTAAGGGACGGAATACTGGAGATACCTCTCTACACAGAGAAGTTCTATGTTTATCTTGCCGAAAGCTGCTGGCGTAAGCTTCCTGTGTTCAAGCCAGAAAACCTCGAACATGAGAACATGTGGATAATGAAAGAGGCGCAATGTCTGCGCGATAGTGCTTTTTCATTCTGTAAGGCTCGTAGTAAAGGACATCACATATACGAGGCAGGCAGCATTGAGACACTCATCCGCATAGTTGATGAAAACGGAGGCTTTACCATCATTCCTGAAATGCACCTACCGTTCCTCACGGACAAACAACGTGAAAACGTACGCAAAATTGATGGTGACTATCTGTCACAACGTCGTGTATCACTCTACATCAAGGATGACTATATACGCCAACGTATGCTCAATACCATCATCGACACCCTCAAGAAATATATGCCACAAGGAATGTTGAATGAAGGAATTATAAAGTACGGCATAAAGCTGTAACATCATTCATCATACGTTCCTATCTATAATAGTTTTACGACATTAAAATAGCATTTATTAATAGTAAGTTTACTTGCAAATCCGTTTTTTTCGTATATTTGCACCAAGCGAATAAATCTTCTTTTTTGAAAGATGTGAAAAAACGCTTGACTAACCTAAGAAATTCATTTGTAAAACGACAAATCATACATCAATTATGGCAAGTAATGCAGATTTGGTACAATACATCGTTGACCACTGTTGTGAT
>CAMOVB010000275.1:0-3600 GCA_946626925.1 uncultured Prevotellaceae bacterium | reverse complement strand
GAAAGTCGGGGCTTTGCGTAAAAAAAGAGGATGTGCCTATTTTGACACACCCTCTCATGAAGTATTTGTTGAAAAGAACTATATCCTTGGCTTCTGTACTATACGAATGATGAGAGAGACGAAGTAAATTATCAAGCCATACATGAATGGCACAAGCACACACTTGAACCCTCCACACCAGACAGCAATATGAAGCTCACCGACTATCTGTACCTGTGAAAACATTTGCCATAAACCATAACACGAAGAAAAAATACCTGTCAAGAAAGCCATAACGCCAAGTTCCTTTACCCAAGCAGGAGCTTTCCATGCAGCAAAAAAGATGAAAGCAAGTTCTATAGTCAGGATTGACATCCAACCTGCATCTCCTTGTACAAATAAATCTGATACTGTATTCATAATTTTTTTTGTTTAGTTTAACCTTTAACCAATCGATTGATTTCGGATGCAAAGGTATCATTTATGCGCCTAAACACATGAGAAAACGCTTGCTGAATCCCCCTATTCGCTTTCCGAAACCCATTACAAGGGGATTTAGCCATGAGAGAATGGCTTTAGTATTGCCAATTATTGCTATTTTTGCACAAAATAACAATAACATGAAACGAACATTACTGATTATTGGATATTGGACACTTTCCATCATCCTTGTTTCTGGAATACTATGCAGTATGGAGTATAGTTTTTCTGAGGCATTATTCGTGAGCACCACATTCTTTCCTGTTGCCATAATCTTCAAGTTCTGCCTGTCAAAGATTGACTTCACCAACAGATGCGAAGGGACAAAGAACCTCATGTTCCTTTCCCTCTTTGTTTTCACCTTATCATTCTTGCTTATTCACGTGGCAAATATCGTTATCCAATACCAAAGAAACGATTATTATCTAAGGAACTTTAACATTCCAGATGTGCTTCTCAACCCTATTTTCATATGCTTCATACTTCTCTTTCTATTGGCTGGTGACTACATCGTAGGGCAATTCCTCTCAAAACACATTACCGAAGACATTCCGCAGAGCATTACATTCACAAGCGACCGTCAGAGCACCACCCTACTCATCAACGAGATAATGTACATCGAGAGTAATGACACCGAAGTATGGATTCACGCAACGGAAGGCAGAAAGTACCGCAACAAGACTTCCATCACAAGTTGGGAGAACCTACTCGGTCATGGCTTCATTCGTACTCACCGTTCCTTCCTCGCGAACCGTTCCTATTGCACAGCTGCAGAGAAAGATTCAATACTTATCGGTGACGAGCGCATCCCAATCTCACGCAAGTACAAGGACAGCGTCATTCATACACTCCAGAACGAATGAAAAGATGCAATCATCAATATATGGTTATACAGACATCAAATTCATCAGGGAAAAGTAACAATCCACACAAAATAAAAGGGTATGCCACGTTGGCACACCCTTTTGTTTTACACTATTATATTTTTTATTCTGCCTGTTCATCCGAAATCTGTATGAAGACATTGCTGATACCCACAAGTGGGTCGAGACGCATCAGGTGATAGACTTTGAACGTATAGGTATGCCCCTTTTTGATTTGCAAAGGACAGACGTAACGTTCGTTCTCTGAATAGATGGTGCCATCACCCTTACGTTCACCGTCAGCATCATACAGTTCGTATGACAGTACATCCTTGTGACACACCTTGCCTTTGTCAAAGACTTCGATGCCCACGTTCAACTTGCGGTACTCATAAGCACCCGTAGCACGTACACCGAGGCTGAGATGCTGGAGAACCGTTGTATCTGCCTCGTGCAACTCAAAGCGAAGTGTGTCATGGCTATCCCATGTCTGTCGTTCCAAATTAACATACTGAGCATAATATGGCATACGGTTGCATGACCATATCATGAAGGTAAGTAAGACAGAGAGGACAAACCTAAGAGATGTATTAGCCTTGATTCTCATTGTTTGGTGCTGGCTTCTGTTGGTTATTGCCCTGCTGACCGCCACCACGGTTCTGTTCACCCTGAGGACGGTTTCCCTTATTGTGATATTTATTATTGCGCTGACGCTTGTCATAGCCATTATCACCACCATTATCATGGTTCTCCTGCTGTTGGTTCTTTCCACCATTCTTAGGAGCATTGCCATTGTTACGGTTACCATCCTGGTTCTTCTGACCGTTAGCTGCCTTTGGCTGGTTCTGAGCATTGTCCTGAGGGGTACAACCCTTTGACTTCTTCTTTTTCTTCTTACGGTCAAAGCGGTTGATGTTATCATCAAGGATGTCGAGCGACTTTGGTGACTCAGGTGCTTCTCCACCCTCGGCAAGGCCCTCTGGCTTGCGTCCTTCCTTGTTCATCTGAATAACCTCAAAGGCACGCTTGGCTGTGATGGTCTGTTCATTTGCCACGATGTGCTTGTCGGTTGAGTATGTGATAAGATGACGAAGGATGTCTGACTTAAAGTAATAGTACTCGTTGTCCTGTGTATGGAGCGTTATCTCCTTTGACGGCATAGTCTTGAGCGACTCAACATACTGGTCAACCTCGTAGTTGAGACAGCACTTGAGCTTGGCACACTGACCTGCAAGCTTCTGAGGATTAAGCGAGATATCCTGAAAGCGTGCTGCACTTGTACTTACACTCACAAAGTTGGTCAACCATGTTGCACAGCAAAGCTCACGACCGCAAGGACCTATACCACCGATGCGTCCAGCCTCCTGACGAGCTCCAATCTGCTTCATCTCAATACGTACACGGAAACGGTCGGCAAGCACCTTGATAAGCTGACGGAAATCGACACGCTCATCAGCTATGTAATAGAAGATAGCCTTGTTGCCATCGCCCTGATACTCCACATCGCCAATCTTCATCTTGAGTCCGAGACTGAGAGCTATCTGACGTGACTCAATCATCGTCTCATGCTCACGAGCCTTTGCCTCCTTGAACTTATCCATATCCACAGGTTTGGCAAGACGATAGATACGTTTCAGTTCCGTATCAGGCTTAAGGTTAGCCTTCTTCAGCTGAAGAGCAACAAGGCGACCAGTCATAGTCACCGTACCAATATCGTGACCAGGGCTTGCCTCAACAGCAACCACGTCACCCTTTTCAAGAGGCAACTTATTGTTGTTAATGAAATATCCCTTGCGAGGTGGCTTGAACTGAACCTCCACGATATTACAGTTCTCTGTATTGTCTGGAAGGTCTGCCAACCAGTCGTATGTATTCATTTTGTCTGCATGACGGCTACATCCCTTGGAACACATTCCGCCACAGCAGTTTCCACATTTATATTCTGACATTTATATATTGTTCTTTTTATTTTCGTTTCGTATATTAAGTTTTTAGGTCTCGAAATTATGATGTGCAAAGATAGCACAAATCATAGATTTTACAAAACTTTTGCAGTTTAACTCTCCATTTGCATCATAATGACTACCTCTTCATATTTCGCTCTGCATCCATCCTAAGGAAGATGAACAACAAGAGCGTGAATCCCCAAAGTGACGAACCGCCATAGGAGAAGAACGGAAGCGGAATACCAATAACAGGGGTAAGTCCGAGTACCATTCCAACG
Organism: uncultured Prevotellaceae bacterium; assembly: GCA_946626925.1. Classification (GTDB taxonomy): domain Bacteria; phylum Bacteroidota; class Bacteroidia; order Bacteroidales; family Bacteroidaceae; genus Minthosoma. The sequence goes on along the minus strand of CAMOVB010000275.1, from coordinate 54 downwards.
TTGATGAACAGGTGGAACAGGAAGATGCACAGCACGGAGTAACCATACACTCTG
>CAMOVB010000274.1:0-3601 GCA_946626925.1 uncultured Prevotellaceae bacterium | reverse complement strand
AATGATGTTTTTTTGCTTCATGAACTTAAACAAAGTGGCTGTTAGGTGTACCTTACGTTTACCTTAGGTTCTCCTTCATTTCCCTTAGAAAACTAAGGGAAGTAAAAAGGAAACGTGATTTTGGAGGGAATATATTTAGCCATAACAAAAAGCCCGATGCAAACAAATGTGCATCGGGCTTCCTGCTTATTAGATGTTCTGTTATGTTGCGCTTTGCTACCCAAAGTAACGCTTACTGGCTTTGATTACGAGAACATTATTTCATCAGCACTTTCTTGCCGTTGATGATGCGAACACCATTGGAAATGATTCCAACACGCCGGCCTTCAATGTCATAGACAACAGCGTCCACAGCATCTGCAGATTCTATAGCATTGATGCCTGTAATCTCGTTGGTGAATACCATCAAACAGCGCTTGCGACTTGATGATATTGTGCTGTAATCCATGAACCAGCGGTAAGGCGAAAGAGTTACGGCTGATGATGAAGCACCAGCAAGTACCCCACCACTTAGAGCATATGAGCCATTGGCATACATATCGGTCTTTACTGCATAGTTTCCTGTAAAGGTGAATGCAGACTTGGATGTGGTGAACGTCACTGCTGTTTCCTCCATCTTGCATACCCTTATATTGTCCCATGTCATTGTCCTACAGCCCGTGCTTGCTGCCTTGACGATGTATGGAGTGTTTGCTTCCATATAGCCTTCAGTAACGTCCTTACAATAGAAATACACATTCTCATCATCCTCCTTAACGCTGACGACCTTTGCAACTTGCAACTTTCCATTTAGCGTGCTAACAGGCACGACGAATGGTGTGTACCAAGCCTGCCAATTAGTATTCTTGAAGTTACGGGTGTAGCTACCTTTTTCTGCAATTACATCCATTGTTGATACGAAGTCTGTCGTTCCGTCCACGACATCAACCGCATCAACACCCCAGTCTTTTCCTACCTTATAGTATATATTGCCTTTGTTGCTGATTTGGCCTTTATTGGCAAGATAGATGGTAGGACTACTTGTCAAGGCAAGCTCACCAAGGTTCTCGTTTGTACATCTTGACAAATCCACCAATGATACCTTTGGGTTAGTGCTGAGACATAGGTTCATCTCGTCCACCTGTGCAGATGTCAGCTTGCCAAGTACCAGTACATCGTTGTCCATCACGTCATAGCAAGTCAGCGAACTATCACCAATCACAGCTTGTGGATAGAAACCAAATTGCTGTACCTCACCATCAACGATGGTTGATGCCACGATATTCGTAAGGTTACATTCCGTCACCTTGGCGGTACTAAGACCTGCCAAACGGAGGGTTACAATCGTGCCCGACGTACCTTGTATTGGCTCGTTGTCACTACTGTATATCACCATCCGCACCGCTCCTCCATTTGTTGCGCTGCCGCTCACGAGGTCGTGCGTCTCCACCTCTTTACCGTATTTCATTTTTCTTGCACGAGTAGAAAATGAGTAGTTGCCTGTCGTGTATGAGAAGTCACTACCGAAGGTGAAGTCAAATTGCAATGATGTAATCACTTCATTTGGATTGTCCATTGTGATGTTCACTACCCAGTCACCGTTTTCCTCCACTGGCTTTGTCACCCCAAAGCTCACTTGAGCCATGCCAACCATGGCATTGAGTGTAACCAGCAGAAACATGTAATATCTATTTATTGTCATATTTGTACTTTTATTATAAGTGCTAAGAGCAATGCCACGTCAATGGCATCCACACGCCCATCTTTATTTATATCTGCATTGGCAAATACGAAGCCTTCCACATCACGACCGAGAATGTAACCATTCATAGTTGTCAGGTCAAGTATGTTTATGCGGTAGTCACCGTTCACATCACCCAATATCGTACTTGGTTCCTGTGGTTCTGGCTCAGGTTCTGGTTCAGGCTCTGGCTCAGGTTCTGGTTCCTCTACCATCTCTGGTTCGTCTGGACGTGAAGGAGCGAACTGGAACACTGCAGTAAGTTTGATGTCCGATGTACCCATTTTAGTGGTATATGAAAGACTCGTAGAAACAATCTTGTCATCTACTTGCCATCCCACAAACTCATATAGGTTCTTCGTCGTTGCTGTCACCGTGTATTGTGCGCCTTCTGCTACAGACTTGATATTTTTTTTTGCCGTTCCACCTTCTGAGATGTTCACATCTACGTTCACATTGTGATACAGGATGACTGGCTCGTCTGGTTTTACGACAATAGGCGCAGGCGTTGGCTCATTTGGAGTGCTTGGCGAGTACTCATAGTTCGCAATCAATGTGTCAGCTTCAGCAGTTTTCGTGAAATAGTACGAAGTGTATGTACTGACCACCTTGCCTGTGCGCTTGTTCGTCCAGTTCACAAACTTATAGTGGGAAGAGCTATAGGCATAAACATATCCTTTTCTATCCTTATAGTACATTCCTCCACCTGACACCGTTACGTCTGCATCCTCTGGGTTCTTCATCACAACCAATGGCGTGAGTGTAAGTTCTTCATATTCTGCCACGAGACGTGTGATACCTGCAACCACGTTATAGTAGAAGTTTGAACTTGTGCTTACCGTAGCACCAGTGTCGGCATTCTTCCATCTTACGAATTTCCATTTTGATTCGCTCGCACTCGTGGTCATGTATTTACTGACACCCACCGAGTACGTGCCACCACCCGATACCGTACCTGCTCCCTCAGGACTTACCGACAGCACCACCTTGGCTGTCTGCCCTGGTTCGCTTGGCAGGGTAGGTGTGAAGTCTCCGTCATTCTGTGCCCACGCCGGAGCGTGGCACAGAACAAGACAGAGTATTATATGAAATAGTTTCCTAATCATAGTAATAGCATGCCATTATACGTTAGCGATTCATTTGTTTACTCACCTTACCGTTCTGACGGATGATGTTCACACCCTTGGCAGGTTCAGATACACGACGGCCATTGATGTCGTATATATATGAATCCTCGATTGATGTGGCACTTGCATCCTCTATTGATGTAGCATTTGTATCGAGGATTATGCTGAAGCGTGATTCATTGACACCAGCTTCTGCGTCAAATGTGTACTCTCCATTGCTGAGGTTCATAGTTTCACCTGTCACGTTGTCGAGGAGCATCACGTCCATGTCGCTACGAACAGCCTTGAATGTGTATTTACCTGCCTTAGGTGCAAAGAAACCAACAACCACGCTACCTGTAAGTTGAGGTCCTTCGTTTATTGCATACTGTACGCCACGGCTCACAGTATATATCTGAGCCACGCTTTCGTTCATGCTCATCATCTTGGCTGCGTCACATGTTAACTCATAGTCATCCGTTGTATTCTTGTTTACCACAAGACGAGTGTGGTCATCCTCTGTCTCATTACCTGAATAGATGGCTATGTCCATCACCTTACGGTTCTCTTTTCGGGTACCTACATTGGCACGTACCTCTGTAGGCTTAGTGATTGTAGATGTAGCCTGACGACCCTCTGCACTAAACTTGATTGACTTCACGTTAGTAGGACACTGTACAAAGAATGGCTGCATTGGCTTGAGGGCATACTCGTCATCTGATGGTGAGTAGGCTGTGTATGTTGAGCCTGTCCAAACTGTGATAGGAGCATTGAA
>CAMOVB010000273.1:0-3621 GCA_946626925.1 uncultured Prevotellaceae bacterium | reverse complement strand
AAAACCGGTATGAAAACCGGTATGAAAACCGGTATGAAAACCGGTATGAAAACCGTTGATGCCATCATTTCGCTGATTAGAGAAAATCCCTCTATTACTCATGATGAGCTATCGGAACAACTTGGACGTGCACGTAGTACTATAATTGAACAGATTTCAAAGTTAAAAGCCTTAGGCCGCCTCCGCCGCGTTGGCCCGGACAAGGGTGGACATTGGGAAGTAGTAACTCTTTCATGACAGATTTATCAAAGATTATGATTTTACAACGAGATAAAGACCCGATGGGGGCTGCCATTGCTGACTTCTACGAGCATGGCAAGGCAGGTAAACTGCGAGTGTTCTCACCTATGTTTGAGGAGGACGAGATACCGCTGGAGACGCTCTTCCGTGAGCTTGACGAGATGCCTGAGATAGAGCGTAAGGCTCTCGAACTGGCAAGTGGTCGCATACTTGATGTGGGTGCTGGCTCTGGTTGCCATTCTCTTGCCCTTCAGGATATGGGCAAGACGGTGACGGCGGTTGAGATTTCGCCTGCTGCGGTCGATGTGATGAAGGACTGTGGTGTGAAGGACGTGCGCCTACAGGACTACTTTGAGATGAAGGACGAGAAGTTTGACACCATCCTCATGCTCATGAATGGTTCTGGCATTGTCGGAACGGTGGATAACTTCCCTGAATTTTTCAAGCATCTTGACACGATGCTGGTAGAGGGAGGTCAACTCCTTATGGATTCTTCCGACATACGTTATGTGTTTGAGGAGGAAGACGGCAGCTTCGAGATAGACCTCAATGCTGGCTACTATGGCGAACTGGAGTACCAGATGCAATATAAGCGCATCAAGGGCGACACGTTCCCATGGCTATACATCGACTTCTCTACTCTCCAAGGCTATGCCGAGGATAACGGCTGGGATGCAGAACTTGTCTGTGCAGGCGACCACTATGACTATCTGGCACGCATAACAAAGAAGAAGTAAGCATGAGTACTGATGTGGAGGCTGTCCGTCAACGGGTACTGGCTTCGGAGGAAATAACGGAGTTTCAGCGCAAGGTGTATTTGGAACTCCTGAAGGTGCCTTGTGGCGAAACCATTACTTATGGTGAACTGGCAAGACGGATAGGGTGCCGAAGCGCACAAGCCGTGGGACAGGCTCTCCGACGTAATCCCTTTGCGCCCGATGTGCCATGTCATCGCGTGATTGCAGCAGATGGTACGTTGTGCGGTTTTGCAGGACAACGTGATGGCGAGATGATTGAGAAGAAGAGGGCATTGCTCGATTCGGAAAGGACGATGAAACAATAAACGAATATGAATAAGAAGGAACAATATCAACAGCAGAATAAGGATTTCCTTGCACGTAAGCGCAAGGAAGAGGGTGTGAAGGAACTTCGTGGCGGAGTCCTTTACAAGGTTATCGAGAGTGGCGATGAGGCTGGTGCACAACCAAGTCCTCGCAGTATCGTCACTTGTTATTACAAAGGCTCGCTCGTGAGCGGCAAGGTCTTTGACGATGCCTTCAGTCGTGGTTATCCTGAGGCATTCCGTGTTAATGAACTTATCAGCGGCTTCCAGATTGCCCTTGTCAATATGCACGTGGGTGACCATTGGGAGGTGTATATCCCTTACGAGATGGGTTATGGTAGTCGTGGCGACTCAACCATCCCTGGATGCTCCACACTTATATTTGAAATCAAGCTCGTGGGAGTGGCATAACACAAAATCGGGTGGAAACGCTTTACCGTTTCCACCCGATTTTGTGTTAAGTTAACAGTTAACAGTTAACAATTAACAGTTAACAGTTGAGTTTGTAAGTTTTTGAGTTTTTGAGTTTTTGAGTTCGTAAGTTTTTAAGTCCTTAAGTTTGTGAGTCCTCAATCCTTGCGTTCTCTTCACCTCCCTTTGGGGAGGCATGGTGGGGACTTACTTACCCAACTTTTCCTTTACGAGTTTCTCGATTGCTTCATCACGGAGTCCGCGAGCAACGATTGTGCCGTCTGGAGCGAAGAGGATAATCTCTGGGATTCCCTGAATGCCGTATGCGTCGCTACCTGCCTTCTGTGCGTTGAGCATCTGAGGGTAAGTGATGCCGAGCTGCTCAATAGCCTTGAGAGTGTCGTCTGGCTTGTCCCATGTAGCAACACCGAGAACCTCGAACTTATCACCTTTATATTTATTATATACGTTGATGAGGTTTGGAATCTCACGCTTGCAAGGTCCGCACCAGCTTGCCCAGAAGTCAACGAGCACATACTTACCCTTGCCCACATAGTCGGAGAGCTTTGTTGTCTTACCGTTGTACTCAGCCTCGAAATCCACGAACATCTTGCCAGCACCGGTCTTAGCCTGTAAGAGCCAAGCCTCCTTTGTCTTTGCAATCTTCTCGCTCTTGCTGAAGTAATCGTCTGCATCAATCATCTTGATAAGCTCCTCCTTGTCCATTACGTAGCCAAGTACATTGCAGATAACATATTCGCCGGCAATGTTCTTGTTGGCTTCCACAAACTTGAGCGATGCTTCCTTAACCTTGGCATCACCCTCAGGGTCGTCATCAGATATCTTCTGGAGGTTCTCAAACAAAGGTGCAAGTGCTTCCTTCATCTGTTCTTGTGTCATTTGTTTTGCATTGTCAGTCTTTGGGCTTTGTGCACAACCAACAATTGTGATGGCAACGAGTGCCAATGTTGATAACAGTTTCTTCATAATCTTTTTTTTGTATTTTTTGTGTTATGTGCGACAAAGATAATGCAAATATTTTTAATACGCCTTCCATTTAACCTTTTTTATATTTGTGCAGCTATGAATATAGGCTTCACATGATAGAATCTAACCAGCATTATTTGCTTCATCGCCATTTTTTGTTTCATGCTTGCCTCTAATTCATCCTTGCTTATTATCCCATTTATTGTTGCTTATTTCATTGACTCTTGATATTTGTCACGAAAATGCAAAAAATCAAAAAATAATCCCCCAAAAACCTTGCAAGTATCGCTAAAACCCCATATCTTTGCAACGTGTTTTTCATAGTATTAGATTTAAGGTTAACAAAAGGTTGGGATACGGCGGTATCCCTTTTTTATTTTAAAGCAAATCAAAATCCTACAAAGTGAATTTTCTTAATCATAATAACATATCAAAGTCTGTGGATGGAGTGGAATATCATCCGCTTCTCCCGTTCCTGCCGTCAAATGCCAAGGTATTGTTCCTTGGTAGTTTCCCGCCCCAGCGCAAGCGTTGGAGCATGGATTTCTTTTATCCTAACTTCCTCAACGACCATTGGCGCATCGAAGGACTCATCTTCTTTGGTGACAAGAACCATTTTGTCGATAATGATCGCAAGACTTTCCGTCTTGACGATATCGTCTCATTCCTGAACGATAAGGGTATCGCATTCTATGATACCGCCACCGCTGTCCGCCGACTCAAGGATAATGCATCTGACAAGTTCCTTGAAGTTGTAGAGCCGACCGACATCCGTCAGCTCCTCGCCCATATTCCTGAATGTAGAGCCATCGTCACCACAGGCGAGAAAGCCACTACCACTATATGTGCCTATCTCAACATTCCCGAAGAACCAAAGGTAGGTACGTATGTTGCAATCCCAGACACCTCCCTCGTCCTCT
>CAMOVB010000272.1:0-3627 GCA_946626925.1 uncultured Prevotellaceae bacterium | reverse complement strand
AAAGTCGGGGCTTTGCGTAAAAAAAGAGGATGTGCCTATTTTGACACACCCTCTTATCGTTTTTATCATTTCTTCTTGTAGATGGAAGTCTGAGGATTGCGAAGGTTCTCGCTCTTTGTTAGGAAAGCCTTGGCAGAGCCGAACTTGAGGAAGAAGTCGATGCGGATAGGAAGATGATTGGCATCATCTGTGATATAGAAGGAGAGGAGTTTACGTTCCTTCTTCTCGTCTTCATCATCGATGAGAGTGAAGAGGAGACAGTTGTATGTCACACCATCATTAGCCTTCCAACGCTTGCGACCATTGTACTCAAGTATCTCTTCCTTGACCTCATCACCAGTGGCAAGTGGGAATGTGAAACGCTGACCTGCTTTCTTACAATAGACTTTTTCGTCGAATGAACGTGCAAGGGAGAGCATACTTGCCATATCATACACACATTCTTTCTTCTCACAGGCATAGTAGGACACCTTACCTTTCTTATTGCGGTAACGCTGACGTAGCTTCACCTTATTGTTTGGGTAGGAGTACCACACTTCATCCACCGTGTAGTTACCACCCTCGTTTGCCCCCTTACGGAAATATAGAGGTACAAGGTCGGATGTGAGATAAGCCATGATAGTGTCCTTCATCGGGAAGATGGCACTACAACGCTTATTGCTCAACGATATCAAGTCAGTACGCAGACATTCCTGACCGTTGTACTTGGCATTACGGGTGGTGTAATATGCTGTTCCTGCCTTTACCCAGATGAAACTCCAGTTGAAGTAAAGGTCATACGTCAGTTTCTCTCCAGCCTTGAATGCTTTGTTTTCTGTCGGACACTGTGCATGGAGCATCGTGGCACAGAAGAATATGAGGATTGAAATGATTGTTCTCATAGGCTTGTCTTATTTTAAAACAAAAAATATTAAAAACTAAAACACAGAGGGCACAGAGGAAATAGAGTTTTTTCTCTGAGAGGCTCTTTGAGTACTCAGTGTTCTCTGTGTTGAAAAACTTTATGTTTTCTTTTGCTTTTTAACTGGCAGAACCACGGCAAACAACATCTATTTGCGTTTCTTGCGTCGTTCCATCTCCGCAAGTTTCTCGGCATTGCGTCCTTTCTTTACCTTTTCCTTGTCAGGCTTCTGCTTGGTAATCCTTGCTGGTTTCTGCTCAAAGACAGGAAGTGATGTAGGCGCCCAGTTCTCGTCATAGTCCCAGTTTGCCTTGACGGATATTGCTTTGTTAAGATAATAGACCTCCTCTGGCTGAGTACCTGTAGAGTAATCGCCTGTGTCCCACTTACCATTACCATTGTGGTCGTAGAACAAACGGAGATAATAAGTAGATGGTTGCAGGTAAGTAAACTTAACCTTACCATTCACTACCTTCTGTGTCCTTACAGCCTTGTCCTGTGCGGAGAGCAGTTCTACGACTGCACTTGTGTCAGCATTGTTCACGTTTATGTTGAGCAAAGCATACGCTTCGGCAGACTTAATCTTGATGTTTCGTTTTGAACCCTCGATACGTTTACCGTAGATACTTACGAAAGCACCCGTATCAACCTGAAGGACGTAAGCAGAATCACATTTCCAGTCAGCCTTGAAGTGGTAGGTGAGCATGTCCGTCTCGTCAGGAACGAGTGTGAACGGCACAGGATGGGTCAATGAATCGACCCTCACTCCCAGATGGAACTTGGATATATCTACCGTGTCCAATGGTTCTGGTGATGTGAAATGAATTACCATATTGTTCTCTGGGTCGAGGTTGTTGGTGGAGTTTGTGTTAACCTCCATGAACTCCTCTGGCATAGGAGGTATGTCGAGTGACTCACCTTCTTTCTTCTTTGCCTTAGCCTCTGCCTTGTGATCCTTGAGATATTCCTTCTCCCAGTTTGCCTGTTTATCAGCCTTCAGCTTTTGTGTTCTTGCGTACGACACCTTGGATGTGAGACGGAGTGTGTCGTTGTAGAGAACGAGAGCACCGAGAGTATCTGTGTCGTGATACTGTAGAGCCATCTCAAGAGTATCGAGATTGTATATCAGCGAGTCCTTTATCCAGTATGTTATTGTATCTTTACGCTCGTTGGCAGCAACGACAAAAGCATCCTTCTCGTCAAAGTTGAGTCCCTTGATGAGTGGGAGTGTGTCGTCGGGTGCCGTGAAATAGAGAGTGAAGAAATGGAGTTCAGGACGCTCCTCCTTCAACTTATGACGTACAGGACGGTCCTCGTTGAAGGCAAGAAGAGTGATATCATCTGGATAGAAGTGAGTGTATGGAATATACTTGATATCCTCATAGTGTATGGAGTCATGCCATATCGTATCAGGTCGCAGGTCAGGCTTGCATGATGACTTGATGATACGCTCTGTGAAAGCAAGCATCTCACTCGCCTGAGAGTAACGATAATCCTGGTCTTGGTCTTTGAGGGCAAACACCTTGTATGAAGCATCTGGGTCAAGCCCCTTGATGACGAAATGTCCTCGGCTGTCCGTATGTGAAATACGTTCAAAAGGCTTCTTGTAGAAGACAGAGTCAGGACAACCTTTTGTGTCCGATACTTGCGTTTCGGAATCAGCGTTGTCCATCTTGTATAGTCCTACGAGAATATCCTTTATTGGTTCAAGGTTGGATGCGTCGAGTACATATCCTGACACCTGAAACGTATCAATCTTCTCGCCTGTAGAGAATGTGAAAGCAAAATCACCGAAAGGATTACCTTCGTTATTGTCAGAGATAGAGTTACCAAAGTCGATGGTGTAGGTCATGTTTGGCTTTATCGTGTCGATAAGAGTGACAGTAACCTTACGTCCGTAAGCCTCTATTTCGGGTGCTTCCAACTGTGGAGGAGAGACAACAACAGCCTGAGCATTGTCGAGTTTGACTATCTCGTCAAACTCGAGGACAATCTTCTTAGGCGATGTCTTCACCTTACCATTGGCTGGAGATGTACGCACGAGTACAGGAGGTGTCTCGTCATAGAGTCCTCCATCAGGTGTTCCCATACGTGCACATGATACAAGCAAGAGCGGTGTACCTACAACAAGCAGTACGAGAGACAATAAAATGTATAGTTGCTTTCTTTTCAAAACAGAAATTCCTTTATCTATTTTATTTATTGAGAGTGATGAGCTCTTCGATGTACTTGCGGTTATTGGAGAGACGAGGTATCTTGTGCTGACCACCAAGCTTGCCCTTACCCTTGAGCCATTCGTCAAAGAGTCCTTCCTTTGCAACGACAATCTCCAATGGCTGGAGGGTGATGTCCTTGTGACGCTTTGCCTCATAATCGGAATTGATAGCCTGAAGTGAACGGTCAAGGATAAGTCCGAACTCCTCAACACTGGCTGGCATCTTGGCAAACTCAATCATCCACTGGTGGCGACACTTGGCATTAGCATCCATGAAGATAGGAGCGGCAGTATAGTCCTTGACAAGAGCGCCAGTAGCAATACAAGCCTGCTGAATACCTTTCTCTGCGTTGTCAACGATAAGTTCCTCACCAAAGGCATTGATAAAGTGCTTTGTACGACCAGTGATGACAAACTTGTATGGGTTCTTCTGTGTGAACTTGACAGTATCACCGATAAGATAACGCCAGAGACCACACGAAGTGGTGATGAGCATAGCATAGTTGACATC
>CAMOVB010000271.1:0-3633 GCA_946626925.1 uncultured Prevotellaceae bacterium | reverse complement strand
TTAACTGGCCGCACTGCGGCAAAAAACAACATACAGTTTCAACCGTACAGGTCGTCTCTATTTGCTGAATATCTCGTTCAGGATATGAGCCAAGCGGAGACCGCCGTAGAGGAACTGGCGTTCGACGACAGGTGCCCATGTTCGGACGTATTCGAATGAGAGGTTCTTGTCTGTTGGCGTGCCTCTGTAGATGTCCTCGGCATAGGCGTGTGACTGGCGTGCCCAATCGTGGAGTGTGCCAGATGTTATGGAAGATATTGAGTCTGCATCCTCGATATCAAGTTCCTCTGTCCATTCAGTATGACTCCAATCGTGTGATTTCGATGTCAGGGCACCATCCCACATGGAGTGGAGGGATTGTTCTTTGTTGAAGAACTTGACCTTTATTGTGTTGCCGCCTAAGTCCTCTGGATAGCCAAGGTGCATAGGTTGGTGTAGGTCACCCATGAGATGTACGAGGAACTTGAGAGCCAACTGGCGTTCCTCTCGTGTGAGTGTGTTACCTTTTAGCCCTTCTATCTGAGCAGTTATGGCTGTTATTATGTTGCCCTTCTCTGGATGAGGATAATCGGTTACGTCCTTGCCTTCCTCTATGTCGAAGTAATGCCATGTCTTGCTATAGCGGTATTCTGGCATGTTGCTTGCATCGTCCATCCAAGGAGCCCAATAGATGATTGTCTTGCCATCGAGAAGTTCCTTAATCTGTTTCTGTGCTTCGCCCTTGAGGTGACGCTGGGCGATGGCAGCTGTTATGTCGTGACCTTTCTTGTCCCATGAGAAGGATGGGAGTGCGCAAGATAATGAGGCAACAACTACGAATATTGTCTTTGTAATTTTCATTTGTAATAAAAGTTTTGGTGATTTGTAATACTATGGGTTTATAATTTTGCCTGCAAATTTAGTGCTTATCGTACAAACGAAATGTTACAATAGTGTATTTTTTGTATTATACTTTCTGTAAGGATAAAATAATCGTGTGATTGAGATGTGCACTTTTGTTTTTTGGATTAAAATATGATTACTTCACAAAAGATTTGCCTACCTTTGCATCGTAATAAAAAGAGATTATCAATAATAAAACATATATTCACAGAATGAAACGTATATTCGCGGCTTTACTCACAGTCCTTTCGTTTGCTGTATGTTCGGCACAGTTGGCACAGCCTATCAAGGTTACCAGCTCAATAAAGGAAACAAGCGCAACGGAGGCAATAATCACTTGCAAGGCTAAGATTGATGGTGGCTGGCACATGTATTCCACTCAGGTGGTTCAGGATGGTCCTACACCAACAACAATAAATATCGATAAGATATCTGGTGCAAAGCTTGACGGTTCGCTGAAGCCTGCAACGTCTCCAATCAAGCATTACGAGGAGATGTTCGGCGCTGAAGTCTTTTTCTTCGAGAACTCTGCCACATTCACTCAGAAGGTTATCCTTACTGGCGGCAAGTACGAGATAGAAGGTTATTTGCAGTATGGCGGTTGTAACGATGAAAGTTGCATTCCTCCAACATCCACAGATTTCAAGTTTAGTGGCGAGAGCAAGGCTGCCAAGAAGGCTGAGGACGTTGCTCCGAAGTTGGAAGAGGTTGCTGTGGTAACTGAGGAAACGACCGAAACAGATACTGTTGCAACGGAACAGGTTGTTGAAGCAACTGCTCCGACTGACGACCTTTGGGCACCTGTAATAGACAAGTTGACTGCCTTTGACGAGGGTGGCAATGCAAATGCCACAGCCAATCCGCTTTGGTACATCTTCGTTCTTGGCTTCATCGGAGGACTCGTGGCTCTCGTCACTCCATGTGTATGGCCAATCATTCCGATGACCGTAAGCTTCTTCCTCAAGAAGGGTACGACAAAGAAGTCAACACCAGAGGAGGTGGCAGCCGCAAAGAAGCGTGGCGTTCGTGATGCTATAATATATGGTCTTAGTATTGTCGTGATATATGTCTCACTTGGACTTATCGTAACAGGTGCTTTCGGAGCAAGTGCTCTCAATTCGCTTGCAACGAATGCTGTGTTCAACATCATCTTCTTTCTCATGCTTCTTCTCTTTGGAGCAAGCTTCATTGGAGGATTTGAGCTTACACTTCCATCAAGCTGGACAAATGCCGTGGACAGCAAGGCAAACACAACAAGTGGTCTCCTCAGCATCTTCCTCATGGCATTCACGCTTGTGCTTGTGTCATTCTCATGCACCGGACCTATCATCGGATTCCTCCTTGTTGAGATGGTGACAAGCAGTATCATAGGTCCGACTGTAGGAATGCTCGGCTTTGCCATTGCTCTTGCGCTTCCTTTCACACTTTTCGCCCTTTTCCCAACGATGTTGAAGTCTGCTCCAAAGAGTGGAAACTGGATGAATAACGTGAAGGTTACGCTCGGTTTCGTCGAACTTGCCTTCTCACTCAAGTTCTTCTCTGTGGCAGACCTTGCATACGGATGGGGACTCCTCGACCGTGAGACTTTCCTCGCTCTTTGGATTGCCTTATTTGCGCTTCTCGGAGCTTACCTCATTGGTTGGATACGTTTCCCACATGACGAGGATGAATATGATGACGAGGGTAACGTGATTGTCAATCACAAGACGAGCATCCCACGTTTCTTCATGTCGCTTGTGTCATTTGCATTCGCTATATACATGGTTCCAGGTCTCTGGGGCGCACCTCTCAAGGCAGTAAGCGCATTTGCCCCACCTATGAAGACTCAGGACTTCAACCTCATGAAGGAGCAGGAAGTCAAGCCTATGTTCATGGATTACGAAGAGGGAATGCGTTATGCCAAGGCTCACAACATGCCTGTCATGATTGACTTCACAGGCTATGGTTGTGTGAACTGCCGTAAGATGGAGGCTGCTGTTTTTGTTGACCCAACCGTGGCTGACATCATGACAAATGACTATGTTCTTATCCAGCTCTACGTGGATGATAAGACATCCCTCCCAGAGCCTGTTGAGGTAATGGACAATGGTAACACACGCAAGCTCCGTACCGTTGGTGACAAGTGGAGCTATCTCCAGTCAAGCAAGTTCGGAGCAACGGCACAGCCATTCTATGTACTCATCGATGCCGATGGTAATCCGCTCAATAAGTCATACTCATACGACGAGGATGTGGATAAGTTCATCAAGTGGCTGAAGGTAATTAAGAATTAATATTTAATGTGGAATTAGGAATTATTTACAATTAGGAATTAGGAATTAGGAATGAGGAATTGATACTTTTCCAACACAGAGAACACAGAGGACAAATAAATTTTGTTTTCTTTTGTTTTCCTATGTTTTACTTCCCTTTGGTCAGTGAGAGAAGTTCTTTTGTTTTTACTTTCCTCCGGTCAGTGAGACCGCTTCGCTTAGTTCTAATTGGCGCGTGTCGCGCACCGAATATGAGCGAACATGCATGTTAATTACTTCACTACGGTCAGTAAGAACGCTTCGCTTAGTTGTTAATTATTAATTGTTAATTGACCGGTTAATTGGTAGTTATGCATTATGCATTTTGAATTTTGAATTATTAATTTAAGGAATACCCTATCTAATTGCCCCAAGGATAACAGAGCCTTATTTTAGGATAATTTATCGACCTGTACGGTTGTAGTTTTGCACAAAGGTGCATATTAAAAAAACAGTCAAG
>CAMOVB010000270.1:0-3703 GCA_946626925.1 uncultured Prevotellaceae bacterium | reverse complement strand
GAGAGTCAGGCACGAAACAAGTACACTTACTTTGCATCCAAGGCAAAGAAGGAAGGATTTGAGCAGATTGCCGAGTTATTTCTAAAGACAGCAGACAACGAGAAGGAACATGCTAAGTTGTGGTTTAAGGAACTTAACGGCATTGGCAATACTGCCGAGAACCTTGCTGCTGCAGCCGACGGAGAGAACTACGAATGGACGGATATGTACGAAGGATTTGCAAAGACAGCCGAGGAGGAAGGCTTTGCAGACTTGGCAAGAAAGTTCAGATTGGTTGCCGCTATTGAAAAGAGACACGAGGATCGTTACCGTGCCTTGTTGAACAACCTCAAGACTGCTCAGGTATTTGAGAAGAGCGAGGTGAAGGTATGGGAATGTCGCAACTGCGGTCATATCATCATCGGCACAAAGGCACCTGATGAGTGTCCTGTATGCGCACATCCACAAGCATACTTCGAGGTTCACGTAGATAACTTCTAATTTAAGGAGTAAACAAGAAAAACGTCTAAATGAACGTGAGTGTTCATTTAGACGTTTTCTTTGTGAGTACCGAAAGCGGGGCTCGAACCCGCACGGGCGCAATGCCCAAGGGATTTTAAGTCCCTCGTGTCTACCATTCCACCATTTCGGCATCCTTGGTGCAAATTGCGGATGCAAAGGTAAGACCTTTTTTCCGAATATCCAAATTGGTTTGGCTAATTATTTTCTCTTCTTCGTTAATTTTGCTACATTTTCATGTATTTCATGTATTCTTCGTAGGTGATGTGCTCACCGCCCATCGATTTGAGATGCGATGTCTCAAACTGGCAGTCAATCATTACGCCACCGAGTTGTTCCATGAGGTTGGCAAGGTAGATAAGCGCTATCTTCGATGCACTCGGAACAAGTGAAAACATACTCTCTCCTATGAAACAGTTGCCTATCGTAACTCCATACAAACCGCCCACAAGGCGTGGTTCCACAGGGGTGCCGTGCTCGTCCTTTGTCTCCCATACTTCCACGCTTTTTGCAAATCCTTGGTCGTGGAGACGGGTATAGGCTTCTTCCATTTCGGGACCCAGCCACGCTCCTTCCTGTTCGATGCGCAGTTGACCGCAATTGTGGATTACATTCTTGAAAGCTTTGTCAAATGTAACTGTGTAGCGTCTCTTGTTCAATAGTGTGCGCATGGAGTGAGATACGTGTATCTTTTTGGGGAAGATGACGAATCTATCCATAGGGCACCACCATTCTATGAGTCCTTCGCGAAATGAGTACCAGGGGAATATGCCGTAGCTGTATGCTAAGAGCAGACGGTCAACCGAGAGGTCGCCGCCGATAGCTAATAACCCGTCATCCTCACCGTTGCGTGGGTCGGGAAATGCCAATCTGTCACTTAGCTTGAATATCATTATCGTCTATGATGTTTCGGAGTTGGGAAGTGAAGTGTACTCCTTAACTCCGTCATGTTTCGTTACTTGCTTTTTTTTCTTCTGCAAATATATGAAAAATATCGGATAGTTTATTTATCTTTGCCCAGTAAAAATATATTCGTTGGCTAAGCCCATCCCTTTTGGTGGGTATTCTTCATTAATCAAACATCATTATCATGAAGCATGGCATAATATTTGTTTTATCATTTCTCTTATCTGTTTCGCTTCTTGCGCAGTCAGAAGAGTCGATAGGGCGTCGCTGGCTTATTGCCAACGGTGCTGACGGTGTACGGTTGAGCCTTAGGGCTACCCATGTGTCAGAGGAACTGACGGTGCTTGAGGATGTTAAGGGTGGTGCTTTTGCCATCGTTGTGGGTGACGGCTATGCTTCGTGTGTGGATAATCGTGTTCTTGCTTATTCTGTGGGGAATGTGTTCTCCAATCCTGAGTCATCGTGGAGTACACTTCTCTTGGAGGGGTACAAGGCGCAGTTGGTTGCTATGAAGAATAAAGGACTTCATTCGTTGACGGAACAAGGCTTTACTTTAGGTAGGGTCAGACATAATACGGTGGCTCCGCTGTTAGGCAAGATATGTTGGGGACAGACTTTTCCATATAATATAATGTGTCCTGCGATTCCGTTTGCCAACAGCCATAAGCCTGCAGGGTGCATGGCTATAGCGATGGCTCAGATAATGCGCTATTACCAGTATCCATTACGTGGAAAGGGTACGTTTACCTATACCGATGGAGGTGACGTAGTGAGCCGTGATTTCTATAATGTTGGTATCTCGTGGAAGACAATTAAGCCTGTATATAGCCGTGATAAGGTGATGGGTGAGGATTATGCAGATGTTGCTTCGCTCGTTGAGGCTTGTGCTGTGTCTGTAGGTAGTCAGTTTGGTAATCTGAGCACTTCGTCTAATGCGCTTAATGCTCGTGCTGCTCTTGTGAATTTCTGGAGTTTTTCACCTGTGTGTCGCTATGTACAGAATGTGTCGGCAGATGTGACAGAGAACATTATCCGCACGAATCTTGATGCTCGACAGCCTGTCATTCTTTCTGGAGGTGAACATGCTTTCGTGTGTGACGGCAGCAAGGGTGCCTACCTTCATTTTAACCTCGGATGGCATGGTGCAGGTAATGGTTACTACCGTTTCATGCTTCATCCTTCGCTCGGTGTTGTGGATAATATTCCTACCATTATTAGTAATTTGGTGTGCGATATTCTTCCTGATAATAATCGTGATGAGGTGAGCCGTTATGTTCATATAGCACGTGCTGGTACGCTTCAGTCTCTTTTGCCTGAAGATGAGGCGATGAAGGTCGTTCGTCTCACGCTTACTGGCAAGATGAATAGCGTGGATGTGTGCTACCTTCGAAGGATGCTTGGGGCTGACGACGTGCTTACGACAGGAATGAGGCATGGAGTGCTTGCTCATCTTGACATATCTGGCGTACAGTTTGTGAATGACAAGGATAATGCCTATGCACGTGTATTCGCCAAGGATTGTCGTTATACAGACATTGGCCTCTTTGGCGGTAAAGCTACATACGATTTTGCTAATATGACAGAGGAACAGTTTCGTAGTTTCCTAAAGACGAATATGGCAAAGGGACAGGGCTATAGGTTCGTGACTGATGGCAGTAGGTATTATATAGATATGTTTACCGTCTCTCATGCTTTGTCACCTTATATATTTGCTTATTGTTGCAATCTCAAGACGGTAGTCTTGCCATTAAGCGTGAATAAGGTTCTTGGTCAGGCGTTCTACGGATGTGGTTCGCTTGAAGAAGTTGTATTACATTCTGGCATTAGTGAGATTGAGACTGGTGCATTCTCTGATTGCTTCCTTCTTCGCCGTGTAATCACAGACAATCCTAAACTAAAAGAGACAGTTCATGGATTGTTCCCAATGAAGGTGCTCACGCAATATGGTGATGTCGTCAATCATCATCATGGTGGCATCCTCGATGGACTTGATACCGCCACTTGCGATGGTGTTTATCTTCGCAAAGGTTCCAACCTTACCAAGAAGGAAAGACTTGAAAGGAAAATGTATGTTAAGTAGTAAAAATCATAAGTGCAAACGGGACGTTTTCGGATATTTATTGTTGTATATGCTCTAAGATATGTTGTAGAGCATATTTTTTAATAAAAATGTTCGTAAATTGTTTGACAGTTCGGAAAAAGTCCCTACCTTTGCATCGCTTTTGAAAAGGAGCACTACTAAACAACATCGCGGGGTGGAGCAGTTGGTAGCTCGCCAGGCTCATAACCTGGAGGTCGC
>CAMOVB010000269.1:0-3769 GCA_946626925.1 uncultured Prevotellaceae bacterium | reverse complement strand
GTTCTGTGCAAAAACTGTTGTGCTTGTTGCAAACAATACTGAAAATACTAATGTCTTCATCTTGATAAATATTTTTGTTTCCTTCGCAAAATTATGAATGCCTGCCGAAATACGCAATACCTTGGGATATGTGGCTAAGATATTGGGATTTATAACACTATCATGGGATGAGTGGACGAATTTTGGGATGAATGGTAAGACTTTGCCTGAGTTTTTTGTACAGAATTGTTTGGATAAGAAAAAGTGTTTGCTTATTTTTGTCACACTTTTTGAAAATGGCAATAATATAAAGCTAACTAACTTAAAACTCAAGAAACAATCATGAAGGATATAATCAAAGGCTGTGCCAAGAGCTGCCTGATAGTGATGCTTTGTCTTGCACTCTTTCAGCCATGGGGCATAGACAGGCTTGAGGGCATGACACGAATCGTGCTGATAGTGTCGGAGACGTTGATAAGTTTCTTCGATGCTATGGTGGTGGAACTGATAGCAATATATGTGTTCCGTCTTCGTATGAGCACGCTCTCAGTCAGGCGTTATGTGATGGAGAGTCTGGTACGTGCCGTGATGCTTGTGCCATTGATTACCTTGACGCTCCTTGCTTTCCAGGGTTACGGATGGAAAGGTAATGCGTTGGAATATATTGTGAAGGACGGAACGTTCATGCTTCAGCCGTTCCTTGCGATGGGTATGTGCGTGGCATCTTTGGCGGTTGTCATATTCATATTCATGTACTATAGTGTCAAGAATGACAAGCTCAAGGAAGAACTTGAAAACATACGTTCCATAAATGCCTTGCTGGAGGAACGCCAGCGTAAACTGTCGGAGGATGGCGAGGACGGAGGTGTCATAGAGCCAGAACTCACTTGTACTATAGTGGGGCAGGGACAGGGTGCCGTGTTGGAGCTTAATCCTAAGGATATAATATATGTGGAGTCGATGGCAAACTATGCGGATGTGTGCTACATCAAGGATGGTAATACGCGCCACACCACACTTCGTATAACTCTCAAGCAGATGCGAGAGACGCTCGAAGCCTTCGATTGGGTGGTACAATGTCATCGTGCGTTCCTCGTAAACATCAATTTTGTGGTGAACCTTTCAAGTCGTAGCACAGGTTGCCAGTTGCATGTGTTCGGCATTGACAAGGATATTCCTGTGTCACGAGCCAATACAGAAACCATAAGAAATATGCTTGAAAGGAAGTAGCTAATCGTATTCTCCGTCTTTTTATAATCTTGATATTTGACGGATGAAGATAATTCCGTACCTTTGCGAAGTTTTTCTGGAGCACAGAGTGCACGAGATTAATTATGAGTTAAGATTTTATTCAATTAGGAGTGAGGAATTAGGAATGAGTAATTGTTTCTAATGAGTAATTATTAATGAGAAATAGCCATTCGGAACGTTTGGCTCGAACGCATATCCCTTGGTAACTTCTCCCTCCCCATAGAGGGGGAGGGCTGGGGAGAGGGTCTGCTTAAAAACTCACGAACTTAAAAACTAAAATAATATGCTTTCAGTAGAAGAACTTAATGACAGACTTATTGACCTCGCATTTGCTGAGGATATAGGTGATGGTGACCACACAACACTTTGTTGTATTCCTGCTGACTCCGTGAGCGAGAGCAAGCTCCTCATCAAGCAGGAAGGAATATTTGCTGGCGTGGAAATTGCAAAGCAGGTGTTCCACCGCTTCGACCCAACAATGGAGGTTGAGGTATATATCAAGGATGGTGCTCACGTTAAGCCTGGCGACATCGTGATGTCTGTAAAGGGTAAGGAACAGAGCCTCCTTCAGACAGAACGCTTAATGCTCAACATCCTTCAGCGTATGTCAGGTATTGCAACCATGACACACAAGTATCAGCAGGCACTTATCGATGCTGGTACTAAGACACGTGTGCTTGACACTCGTAAGACTACTCCGGGTATGCGTATGTTGGAGAAGGAAGCCGTGAAGATTGGTGGCGGTATGAATCATCGTATCGGCCTCTTCGACATGATTCTCCTTAAGGACAACCACATAGACTTCTGTGGTGGTGTACATAATGCTATAACACGTGCCAAGCAGTACTGCAAGGACAATCACAAGGACCTCAAGATTGAGTGTGAGGTGCGTAATTGGAAGGAACTGGAGGAAGCACTTGCTGAAGGTTGTGACCGTATTATGTTCGACAACTTCACTCCAGAGGACACTAAGAAAGCTGTCGAGCTTGTTGCAGGACGTGCTGAAACAGAGTCAAGTGGCGGTATCACATTCGAGACAATGATTCCATACGCAAAGGCAGGTGTTGATTTCATATCCTTTGGTGCTCTCACTCATTCTGTCAAGGGACTTGACATGAGTTTCAAGGCAGCAGGAAGTGACAAATTGGTGATAAAGTAATACTCATTATATGAATTGGTCAAAGTGGTTGTTGTGTTTTTTCAACAACCACTTTGCCGTTGAATATATAAGCTGTATTGCCCATAAAATGTTTTTTTATTCTTGTTTTGAATTTTTTCCTATGTTTTATAACATAAATTTCCTTTGTTATCATTAACTTTGTGTCCGGAATCAAAAAGAAAGAATAATTGAGCGAGATAGAAATAAGTACATTTTTTATATAACCTTTATTACAATCAAAAATTATGCAGAAAAGAATTTCTCTTTTTGCTGCTTTCTTATTGTTGTGCGCAACAACAGTAATGGCACAGGTGACAACCTCAGGTATGAGCGGTAAGGTTACCGATGGCAAAGATGATGTAATTGGTGCTATTGTCGAGGCGACTCATACTCCTTCGGGCACACGTTACAAAGCAGTGACTAACTCCAAGGGACAGTTTACCATCAATGGTATGCGTGTCGGCGGACCTTACGAGGTCAAGATTAACTACATTGGTTACCAGACTAAGGTTGTTAACGGCATCACTCTCCAGCTTGGTGAGACTTACCGTCTCAAGACTTCTATGACAGAAGACACTAAGGAGCTTAGCAACGTCATCGTGACTGGTTCTGCCAGCAAGTTTGCTTACGAGAAGACTGGTGCATCTACCAACATCTCAAATGCTCAGATTCTCGCAACACCAACTGTGAACCGTAGCATCACGGACATCACTCGTCTCTCTCCTTATGGAGGCAACGGCATGACATTCGCTGGTACTGACGGACGTACAGCTAACTTCACAGTGGATGGTGCAAGCTTCAACAACAACTTCGGTCTTTCCTCTAATCTCCCAGGTGGCGGTAGCCCTATCTCTATCGACGCTATCGAGGAACTTCAGGTTGTTATCTCTCCATTCGACGTTCGCCAGACAAACTTCATCGGTGGTGGTGTAAACGCAATCACTAAGTCTGGTACAAACACATTCAAGGGTTCTCTCTCTGTTTTCCACAAGAACGAGCAGATGCGTGGAGACGCTGTTGAAGGCGAAGCTATCGCCGGCGCACGCGAGAAAGACCGTAAGACTACGTTTGTTGGAACACTTGGTGGTCCTATCATCAAGGACAAGTTGTTCTTCTTTGTAAATGTTGATTATTCTAAGATTCCTACAATAGCTAACCGTTGGAGAGCTTCTGAAGATGGTGTAGCAGACGCAGACAACTATATCTCACATGCAAAGGCTGAGGACTTGCAGAAAGTTTCAGAACACGCAAAAGAATACGGTTACGATACAGGTTCATACACTTCTTTCCCTGCTGACGAGAGCAACTTGAAGCTCCTCGGTCGCATCGACTGGAACATTAACGACATGCATCATCTCGCTGTTCGTTACAACTACACAA
>CAMOVB010000268.1:0-3772 GCA_946626925.1 uncultured Prevotellaceae bacterium | reverse complement strand
ACATAAGGAGTAAAAAAAGCTATGAAGGAAGATGATTACAGCGACATCATCAATATGTCGCGTCCTAAGTCATTAGGGTTTCCACGTATGTCTATGTACAAACGTGCTGCCCAGTTCTCTGCTTTCGAAGCATTGGATGGACATAGTGAGCGTATTCACGATGCAGAACAGGATGGCGAGTCTTGGGACGAACATGACATGTTTGACGACATATATGACGACAATAATTGAACGAGCTAAGTGACGAGAAGAAATTGTATGGTGTGCTAAGACTCACGGGATATGGTACTCGTCAAATTTGCTCGTTTCAATATTTATGCATACCTTTGCGGTTGGATAATTAGAAAGAGATGATACAAGAATATCAAATTCGTATTCTGCCAGAGCAGGCAGCAAATGAACAAAACATAAAGGCTTTCCTTGCCAAGGATAAAGGCATGGATGTGAGAACAATCAACGCAGTACGTGTGTTGAAACGTAGCGTTGATGCACGACAGAGAACAATATTCATCAATCTTAAGGTACGTTGTTATATCAACGAGGAGCCACAGGACGACGAGTTTGTACACACAGAGTACAGAAACGTAGAAGGTTGTCCGCAAGCGGTTGTCGTGGGAGCAGGTCCTGGAGGATTGTTCGCCGCACTTCGCCTTATTGAACTTGGTGTGCGTCCAATAGTTGTGGAGCGTGGTAAGTCGGTACACGAGCGCAGGAAGGACATTGCCAAGATTAGTCGTGAGCACAAGGTGAACCCTGAGAGCAACTACTCCTTTGGCGAGGGTGGTGCAGGTGCTTTCTCCGATGGTAAGCTATATACCCGAAGCAAGAAGCGTGGCAACGTGGATAAGATTCTCAACGTGTTCTGCCAGCATGGTGCAAGCACGAGCATACTTGCCGATGCTCATCCTCACCTCGGTACGGATAAACTTCCGCTAATCATCGAGGCCATGCGCAACACAATCATACGATGTGGTGGCGAGGTACATTTTGAAACAAAGATGACAGGCTTCCTCATTTCAGGTGATAAAGTGGAGGGTATCGAGACAGTAAGCACAGCGGAGGGAGACGACCAGAAGACAAGGAACTTCCGTGGTCCTGTAATTCTTGCCACAGGTCACTCTGCACGTGACGTATATCGCTACCTCTACTCTCAGAACATAGAGATTGAAGCAAAGGATATTGCCGTGGGCGTGCGTTTGGAACACCCGAGCGAACTCATAGACCAGATACAGTATCACAACAGGAATGGACGAGGCAAGTATCTTCCTGCAGCCGAATATTCATTCGTCACTCAGGTGGAGGGACGTGGAGTATATTCTTTCTGTATGTGCCCAGGAGGTACGGTTGTACCTGCAGCAAGCGGTCCTCACCAGATTGTGGTGAACGGAATGTCAAACTCCCAGCGTAACTCACCATGGAGCAACAGCGGTATGGTGGTTGAGCTTCATGTAGATGACCTTCAAGACCGCTCGCTTATGGAGTTGCCTCCTGTCGAGGGTGTTGAGACAAAGGGTGGTGCGCTTGCCATGCTTGAGTTTCAGGAACGTCTCGAAAAGACGGCTTGGATTCAGGGTAATATGCGCCAGACGGCACCTGCCCAGCGAATGGCTCACTTCGTAAACCGTAAGGGCAGTTATGACCTTCCTAAGTCATCTTATACTCCGGGACTTATTTCTACTCCTATCCACTTCTGGATGCCAGAGTTCATCACCACTCGTCTGCAGCAAGGTTTCCGCAACTTCGGCAAGATGAGTCACGGCTTTCTCACAGACGAGGCTGTCCTAATTGGTGTGGAGACACGAACAAGTGCACCTGTGCGCATCATACGTGACCGTGAGACGCTACAGCATGTCAGAGTACAAGGTCTTTTCCCTTGTGGCGAGGGTGCCGGCTATGCAGGCGGTATCGTCTCCGCAGGCGTGGATGGCGAGCGATGTGCCGAAATGCTTGTGCAGTATCTCGATAAAATAAAGAATTAAGAGTCCAAAATAAAGTTTTGCATTATGTCGAACTCGGAATAATGCAAGTAATAAAGAATAATGAAACAACTCATATCACTCATATTACTATTCTCAATCACCTTTACCGCTGGTGCGCAGAGCAAGACAGAAAAGATGATTCACAGGATTGTGGCATCGGAGATGGCACGCTATAGGAAGGCGTGGATGATTGACACCAAGAAAGGTCCTAAGTGGGGCTATACCCAAGGACTGGAACTGAAGGCGATGCTCGACTTTGCCGATGTACAGGGTGATGATGGTTACAGGCGCATGGTGTATGACTATGTCGAGGGCTATACGGATACTCTTGTGCGTGAGGATGGTTCAATACGTACCTACGACATGCAGACATTCAAGTTGGACGACATAAACAGCGGCAAGCTTTTGTTCCGTATGCTTGACTATACAGGCAAGAAGAAATACCGTATGGCGATGGACACTCTCCGACATCAATTGGAGATACAACCCCGAACCTTGGACGGTGGTTTCTGGCACAAGCAGATTTATCCCGAACAGATGTGGCTCGACGGTCTATACATGAGCGCACCTTTCTATGCAGAGTACTCCCAATGGTTTGAGACAAGGGAGAAGCGTGCAATGAGTATGGACGATGTGGAGCATCAGTTCTGTCTCATCTACAATCGTACATATTGCGACAAATGCAAACTCCTTCATCATGCTTGGGATGCTGACTCCATACAGTCGTGGGCAGACAAGAAGACGGGCAGGAGCGCTCACGCTTGGGGACGTGCCGAGGGCTGGTATCTGATGGCACTTGTGGATTATCTTGAGATTTATCAGAACAACAGTTCTACATATTATGCCCAGGATCAAGGAGCGATAGACTCGCTCACGTATATCCTCCAGAGTCTTTGCGGACGAATGCTTGAAATGCGTGATGAAGAGACTGGTGCATGGCATCAGGTTCTCGATGTTCAGGACAAGGCAGACAATTATCTTGAGATGTCCGTAACACCAATGATGGCATACGTATTCCTGAAGGGCGTACGTCTTGGCTATCTTGATGAGAGCTATCATAAGGAGGCGATGAGGACTCTTCGAGGAATCGAACACCACTTTATTGATGAAGAAGAGAATGGTCTTGTGGTACTGAAACACATTTGCAGGGTTGCAGGACTTAGCGATACTCGCAATGGCAGTTACGAATATTACATTAAAGAACAACAGGCAGACAACGACCCAAAGGGACTTGGTCCTTGGATTATGGCTCTGACTGAATTATATAAATCAGAAATTAAATGAATCCAATATTTTCAAAACTAATATCTAAGGCTACAGGCATATCTGAGCGACAGGTGACAAATACCGTGAACCTCCTCGAGGAGGGATGTACAATCCCATTCATCAGCCGTTACCGTAAGGAGGCAACAGGTTCGCTCGACGAGGTTCAGGTGGCAAGCGTCAGCGATAATCTTGACAAGCTCAAGGAAGTAGAAAAGCGTAAGGAGACCATCCTCAAGACCATCGAGGAACAGGGAAAGTTGACTCCAGAACTCAAGGCGCGTATCGAGGCATCATGGGATGCTACGGAACTGGAGGATATCTATCTTCCTTACAAACCTAAACGTAAGACAAAGGCAGAGGTGGCTCGTCAGAAGGGACTTGAACCTCTTGCTACATTCCTTCTTCTTCAGAATCCTAATGCGGATGTGGAGAAGAAAGCCAAAGAGTTCGTCTCTGAAGAAAAGGGCGTTAAGAATGTAGAAGAGGCTCTTCAGGGTGCAAAGGACATCATAGCCGAGCAGGTGAGC
>CAMOVB010000267.1:0-3776 GCA_946626925.1 uncultured Prevotellaceae bacterium | reverse complement strand
TTGATTCCAACATAAATTTGAACTTTAGGAGTCAACCTTATTTAAAATAAGACACCTGACGCTACGTCAGATTTTTGTTGACGGAGCATCAGTAGGTTTTATTGATGGTGGAAATATGTGTTATCTGTTCTTGATGAGGACAATCATCTTGAGAGCAAAATCGAAGAAGACCATCTTTGGATTGGTGTTCTGCATGATGTCGCGCTGGGCGAGTGATAGCTCATCCATGATGCCGAAGACATTGTTCTCGTTGATGAATGGTGCGAATTTGACTGCAAAGTCGGCTTCGGTCTCGTTCATGTAGTTGAGTTCGTCGTGACGCTGGAAGTTGTAGATGAAGTTCTCACGTATCATCTTCTGGCAGTATTCGAGAAATGCTTTCTGTCGTTCACGTCCGAGACCTGCAACTTTATCGCTCCATTGTTTCATCTCCTTCACCTTGCGGACGTAGGACATACGCATGAGGAGAACGAAGAGGTCGAAGAAGAGCTGGTTCTCGGAGTTGTCGGTGATGGAACGTATGGCTGCTGCCATGTTACCCGCACATGAGCGTGCAATGCGGTGCGCCTCTGCAGGGAGAATGGAACGACGGTTGATGAGTGCGTCTTCCACTTCTTCTACGGTGAGACGACTGAGTTCAATAGTCTGACAACGTGAACGGATGGTCTGGAGTACCTTGTCCTGCTGTTCGCTCACGAGGATGAAGACTGTCTGTGCCGGTGGCTCTTCAAGTAGTTTGAGGAGCTTGTTGGCACATGCTTCGTGCATCTTCTCCGGCAACCACATGATAAGTATCTTGTAGCCTCCCTGACTTGACTTGAGACTGAGCTTCTTGAATATGGCATCACTCTCATCTACGTAGATGACGAGTTGCTGGTTCTCTGCTCCTGATGCATCCATCCATTCCTGCATACCGAAGTATGGGGAACGCAGGATGAGTTCGCGCCATTCCTTGATGAAATCATCACAAAACGTAGGTTTTGAATTCTTCTTGTATATAGGAAAGGCGAAGTGGAGGTCAGGATGTTGCAGTTTCTCTGCCATGACATTATTGCCAAGCAGCATCTGTGCGTATGCCACGGCAAGTGGCATGGCACCGCATCCTTCGGGACCACTGAACATGAGTGCGTGTGGCACCTTGCCCTGTTCCATCTCTGTGCGAAGCCTCTGCTTGGCTTCTTCCTGTCCTATGATATCATCGAAAGTCATAACACTTTCAGAGTTAAAAATTTAAAGTTAAAAGTTAAAAGCGAAGTGAGAAGTCAAGAAGACACCTTGCTTGCTCCCCCTCCCTCGGGAGGGTCGGGGTGGGGCCAACCTTAATATATCTGCTCCGCAATCTGGCGGATGCTGTCAACAGCAGAAACGGTGTAGAAGTGGAGGCTTGGTACTCCGTGCTGTATGAGTTCCTTGCATTGTGCCACTCCCCACTCTATGCCTACCTGTTTTACTTCCTCGTCGGTCTTGCAAGCCTCAACTGCTTTGGTGAGGGCATCTGGAAGGTCGAGGTGGAAGGTCTTTGGCAGTATGTTGAACTGTGATAGCTTTGCCATAGGCTTGATACCCGGAATGATAGGAATGGTTATGCCTGCCTTGCGTGCCTTCTCTACGAATGAGAAATACTTCTCGTTGTCGTAGAATATCTGTGTCACGGCATAGTCAGCTCCCAAGTCCTGCTTCTGCTTGAGCACCTGAATATCGAAGTCGAGGTTTGGCGCTTCTTCATGCTTCTCTGGATAGCAAGCCACTCCGTAGGAGAATGGTGTGGATGGCGACTTGATTGGTGAGCCATCTACAAAGAAGCCCTGGTTGAACTTGTTAATCTGCTCACACAGTTCTGTTGCGTGTGAGTAGCCGTCCTTGACTGGAATGAACTTTGGGTCTTCCTTTGCCTTGTCGCCACGGAGCACAAGGAGGTCCTGTATTCCGAGGAACTGTAGGTCAAGAAGATTGTATTCGAGTTCTTCCTTTGTCATGCCGCTCACCACGATATGTGGTACGACCTTGATGTCGTACTTCTGCATGATGGCGCTTGCCACAGCTACGGTTCCCGGGCGGCGGCGTACGCTGTTGCGTGTGAACGAGCCATCTGGCTGTTCTGTATATACGTACTCACTTCGGTGAGTTGTGATGTTTATGTATTTTGGGTCAAACTCCTTGAGTGTGTCGATAGTCTTGAACAGGCTCTGTGTGCCTGTACCCTTGAGTGGTGGGAGCACCTCAAAGGAGAATGCTGTCTTCTGTGTCGAGTTTATTATTTCTGATATTGCCATATCTGAGTTCGTGAGTTGCGTAAGTTTGTGAGTTTTTAAGTTCTTAAGTTTGTGAGTTCTTTAGTTCTTAAGTTTGTAAGTTTTTTAGTTTTTGAGTTCTTGGGTTAGTGAGTTTTGAGTTTTTGGCTTCTTGTGGAAGTCATCCCATGAATCTCACTTATACTTTGCAAATATACGCAAAAATCTCCCTTATCTTAGCTTATTCAGCAAAAAATGCTGTCTGACACATGCAAAAAAGAATATTACACCAAAGGCGTTGACTATCCATGCTGCCCAGAAGGCTGCGTTGTAGTTGATGTGCTCCACGAGGAATCCGCCTGCTATGATGCCGAGTCCGATACCCGTATCCCACATGGTGAGCTGGGTAGAATTGGCAGTACCACGCTTATTGTTAGGGGCGTAGTTGATGAACATCGTCTGGAAGGCTGGCCACATGTGACCGTTGCCAAGTCCGATGATAAGTGCAGAACCGTAATAACCTATGTTGTTGTGAACGGCAGCAAAGAGCAGATAACCGAATACGGAGAGGAGCATTCCTCCGCTTGCATTCTCAAGCGCCTTACCTTTGCGGAGACTTCTTGCACCGATAAGGCGTGAAGTCATAAGTCCAACGCTGAGTACGGCAAAGTAAAGTCCTGTTCCTGTGGTAATACCGAGTTCTTCCTTACCATAAACGGCAAGATAGGTAGAAATTACTCCGTATGAGAAAGCGAGTGCCGCCATTGATACTCCGAGTCGCCAACCCTTGACAAGAAAGAAGCGGTCGAGCGAAATAGGTTCTTTATTAGGTATAATCTCCTTGTCACGAAATTTGACTGTGCTGTTAATCAACAATCCGAGGAAACTGCAACCGAGTGCAAGACAGAAGATGACGTTATAGTCGTGCACATATTCATATATTATGATACCTATTGTAGGCGCGATTGATGTTGCAAGATTGTTGGAGAGTCCGTAGTAACCTATGCCTTCGGAGCGTCTCGTAGGGTGAAGCACATCGATAGCTACGGTACTGTTTGCCACGGTCACGCTTCCCATTGGTGCTCCGTGGATGGTACGTATGATAGCGAAGAGCGTGAGCGAACCTGCCACGATATAGCCGGCAAAGATGGCAAAGAAGCAGAAATAGCTCGTGAGGAGTACCACCCTTCGTGGGAAACTATCCACAAGATAGCCACTGAAGGGACGTGAGGCAAGCGCCATGAGCGTGTAGCCAGAGAGCACGATACCTATCGTGTCCTTGTCTGCCCCGAATGTCTCACCAAGATAGAGCGGGAGGAGAGGCGTGACCACCATGAACGAGAAGAATATCATGAAGTTTGCGAGCCACACCTTTATATAATTGCCATTCCACAGTTTTTCCATCTCTTACTACTTGTGATAATGAATACTCGAATAAACGGATTACCCAAATATAAACAAAAAAATCCTACACATGAATGTAGGATTTTAGTGTGGTACCACCAGGAATCGAACCGGGGACACAAGGATTTTCAGTCCTTTGCT
>CAMOVB010000266.1:0-3785 GCA_946626925.1 uncultured Prevotellaceae bacterium | reverse complement strand
TCCTTGTCGATGAATACGACAAGCCTATGCTTCAAGCTATCGGTAATGAGGAACTACAGAATGAGTTCCGTAATACTCTCAAGGGTTTTTATGGTGCGCTAAAGAGCAAGGACGGTTGCATCAAGTTTGCACTCCTTACAGGTGTGACTAAGTTCGGCAAGGTTAGCGTGTTCAGCGACCTCAATAACTTGCGAGACATTTCCATGAATGATAAGTATGCTTCCATCTGTGGCATTACTGAGGGTGAGCTAAAAGGCGTGATGCTTCCATATGTAGAGCGCATGGCGGAGGCAAACAGGATGACAACGGAAGAGTGCTTTGCAAAGTTGAAGAAGCAATATGATGGCTACCATTTCTGTGAGGATTCGGAGGGTATGTATAATCCTTTCAGTATCTTGAATGCTTTTGCCGATAATAAGTTCAAGAGCTACTGGTTTGAAACTGGTACGCCTACATATCTTGTGGAACTCCTCCAGCGTGATGAGTACAACCTCAATGATATGGAACATGCAAAAGTCGATGCTGATACGCTTAATAGTATTGACTCAACATCCAAAGACCCTATTCCTGTCATATATCAGAGTGGATATCTCACCATCAAGGATTATGACCAAAGATTTGGAGAATATACTCTTGGCTTCCCAAATGAAGAAGTGGAGGCTGGCTTCACTAAATTCCTCCTTCCTTGGTACATCTCAAAGGATAGGAGCAGGACGGCATTTGACATAAAGAACTTCGTGCAGGATATTCGTTCGGGCAATACTGAGCAGTTCGTTAAGCGTCTTAAGGCTCTCTTTGCAGATACTCCTTATATGTTGATTAAGGATTTGGAGAACCATTACCAAAACATCATCTGGGCGATATGCAAGCTTTTAGGTTTTTATGTTCAGGCAGAATATATGACAAGCGAGGGACGCATAGACCTTGTGCTCCAGACTCCTAAGTTCTGCTATGTGATGGAGTTCAAGCTTGACGGAACAGCAGAGGAAGCCCTTGCTCAGATAGAGGATAAGCATTTAGAGGATAAGCATTATACCCTTCCATTTGAGGTGAATGGTCAGAAGATTATCCGCATAGGAATGAACTTCAGCAAGGAAACGAAGAATATTGAAAACGTACTTATAGGGTAGGCAGTAAGATGAAAAAACAAGATGTTGCCTGAATGGTAGGATTACTGCGACATATAATCATTATGTGCGTGTTTCTCATGTGGATGGGAAACGGCATTCGTGCGCAGGTACACCAGATGATGTTTGAGAGGATTGACACCTACAACGGACTTGGTGACGACCGCGTGTATCATATTCTGCAACTGAGGGACGGACGTATGGCTGTTACGACGCATGATGACTTGAGCGTGTATGATGCTGTGACCTTCCGTAATGTGCCTTTGGCTGATAGCAAGGGGGTGAGACTTAAAGCTTACAATGGTGCTTTTCATTGCTATGCTGGCAAGGATAATCTCTTGTGGATAAAAGAAAATCATAACTTGCGTTGCCTTGATGTTGCTAAAATGGCTTTCGTAGAGGATGTCTCGGCTGTTTTGAGGCAATACGTTGGCAATGGCGAAGTTATAGATATGTTCTGCGATGCGGAAGGAAATCCATGGTTTGTTACATCTGACGAGCTTCTTATAGGAAAAGGTGGTCGCCGTTATTCTCTACCAAAAAGCAAGGGCGAGTTACAGGACTTGATGACGGATGACCGTTGCTTCTACTTGTTCTATGGAACTACTGAGGTTGTTACTATTGATAAGAATACTGGCAAGGTACTTTACGTTTCACGTGCATTCACGGATGGCAGTTATGCTTTCACTTCGCTTGTCGTGCCTGTTGGCAATGGTCGTTTCTATCAGTTGCGTAATGGCCTGAGTGATGGCGTTTGTCTTTGTTTTGATACTTCGAAGCGTACGTGGAAAACAATTTTCCGTGTGCCTTACACGGTTCACACTATTTCGGTTGCACCTGACATGGCATACGTTACCACACGTGAGGATATGTGGGAGATAAACACATCCACGGATAGTGCGAGGGTGGTGGAGACTCTTATGCTCGAAGGTACTCCTATCCTTCCTAAACACATGAATACGGTTTTTGTTGACTGCCAGAATGGGATGTGGCTTGGCAGTTATTCCAATGGACTTCTCTATTCGCACCCAACGCACAAGACTCTTGATACGGATAAGGCTCTCGGCATCGAGGATTATGCTCGCAACAAGGTGTCTGGCATTAACTATCCGCTCATGCCTATACTTACGGATGTGACTGTAGATGGTACGTCACTCATTGGTACTGATATCATGACAGAGTCTTACGCTATGGATACTCTCTGTCTTGAATACAGTCAAAGGAATGTTTCCTTGACTTTTAATGCTTTGAATTACCCTCAACCTCGTCTCACTCGCTATCTTGTCCGTATGGCAGATGTTGATACTCTTTGGCATTCACCAGAGGACTTCGGTGGGGTTGTGGATGACAAAGGTAGCTTAACTCTCAAAAACTTACGTCTTGGTTCTGGTAATCATTTGCTTGAAGTGAGGGCTTTGCTTGGTGATGTAGGCTATGAACGTTCTCTATGTATCATAGTGGAACGTAGTTTGGCGCAGAATATCCCACTATACCTATGCTTCCTTATAGTGTTAATACACGTCATCTTGTTTTATTGTAAATTCGACTCTGAGCGACAAGAAGAGAAAAATCCAGACTCAGCAATTGATGATGTAAGTCAAGAATTTATAGATAAAGCACGTTCCCTTGTGCTTGCTAACCTGGGTTCTAAGGGGTATAGTGTAGAGCAGTTATCCGATGATATGTGCATGGAACGCACAGGCTTGTATAAAAAGATGAACGCCATCATTGGTTGTTCGCCAAGTGTATTCATTCGTAACATCCGTCTTGAACGGGCCGTTGAACTTCTTTCTGCTGAGACGATGAGTGTGCAGGAGGTAGCAGAAGCCGTCGGCTTCAACTCTGCCAGCTACATGAGTCGTTGCTTCGTGGCGGAATATGGTGCCACTCCTCTTGAGTACGTGAGACGATTGAAACAGCAAACCCCTTAAACTGCTAAGGGAACATCTTTCTGGTGATATGCTTAGTCTGTTCTTCCAAGGCTATGACTCTTATGTGAGTCCGTTGTAAGTCCGCTGTTTCTCTGCTATTTTGCAGACAAATATCAGATTATCAGCAAACATATAAGAGACTGATAAGAGAAATACATATAAACAAAGAAGAGGATGCATCTGTCTATATGATGCATCCTCTATATATTCTGGTTAAAATAGTGTTTACTTCATTGAGTAAACCACATCCATAATTTTCTTGCCAATCTCGTCAGCAGCTTCCATTGTGCTTGCCTCTGAATAGACGCGGATGATTGGTTCTGTGTTTGACTTACGGAGATGAACCCACTTGTCTGGGAAGTCAATCTTTACGCCATCAATATCATTGACCTCTGTGTCTGGCTCGTTTGAGTACATTGCCTTGACCTTAGCGAGGATAGCATCAACATCGGTACTTGCATCAAGGTCGATACGATTCTTGGCAATACAGTACTCAGGATAAGTAGCACGAAGCTGGCTAACAGTAAGCCCTGGCTTCTGCTGACGCTCGTGAGCAAGGTGAGAGAGGAAGAGTGCAATACCTACGAGAGCATCACGTCCGTAGTGAGCCTCTGGATAGATGACTCCACCATTGCCTTCACCACCGATAACTGTGTTGGTCTCCTTCATCTTTGTTACCACATTGACCTCACCAACGGCAGCAGCGTTGTACTGCATTCCGTACTTG
>CAMOVB010000265.1:0-3814 GCA_946626925.1 uncultured Prevotellaceae bacterium | reverse complement strand
CTACTTTTTAACTCCTTGCAAGTAAAGCGTCAGCTGAACTTGCGAAACTTGAATTGTATCACTCATTCTTCGTGATACAATAGTAAAGTTTCTCATATTCCTTTGCCACCTTTATATAGTCATGATGCTTGCGGACATACTCGATGCTCTGACGCTTCAACTCAGAGATGCGTTCAGGATGAAGAACAAGCTTTTCAATTTCTTCAAAGCAGCTTTCAAAGGTAGGAAGGACATTGACGATAGGTCGAAGCTCCGTCTCGCCAAGTATCTCGTAGTTCTCAGGTTCGCCCCCTCCTATGTTGATGATGCCCTTTGACATGGCAAGAAGGGAGTTCATGGCAGGTGTATAAGAATACAACTGGTCGAGTATGGCGTCGCTCGTGTCCATCATGTGCTGGTACTGAGCAAACGGTACGCCCTCCGCTATCTTGAGTTCAAGACGGTCGGGATACTTCTGCTGCACAGCCTTGGCTGCAGCAAGCATGATGTCCGTACCCTTATATGCTGAACGTCCCTTGCTTATACCGATAAACAGCCTTACAGGAGCACCCTCTTCCCTACTCTCAACCATAGGAGCAGGAGGCATCTTTATCGGAAAAGGTATGAACGACATCTTGTCCCTCAACTCTGGTACTTCGTTGTATGTTGCCCAGTACTCCTGAAGCCCAGCCACAATCCAATCGACATCCCTTGCCACATACTTGGTAAGTTCGCCCTTGGGAGTACCTATCCACTCGTCACGATAGAACACAGCAGGTTCATCCATGCGGACGGTATCGCCTATGTTGAAGTCAGAATACCTGAGAGGACGAATGTCCGTATTCACCTGTGCCCAATAGTAATCCATGCCGAACGCTCCAAGAATCACACGCTTGTTGTGACGACGAAGATAGTCATAGAACCAGTACATCCTCTCAGCCTTCAACTCAAGGAACACAGGATTGATTAGCTGCACAATGTCGTAGCCACGGAATGAGCGCATGGCCTTCACCAGTCGCCATACGAAGCAGATATTGCCCATAGGCGTCAGCTTGCGTTGCAAGTCGATGTCACGTGGATAGTTTTTCCAATAATCACCATTACTTGCAACCACGCACTCATGGCCGAGAGCCTTCAAGCCCTCAGCAAGGGTGCAATGCACATTGCTGTAATCACCAAGTAACAGAATTTTCATCAGATAGTCTCTATGATATCCGATAATGACTTACGATTTTTCTCTGTCTTTGGGCAATCCTCAGCAATATGACCAAGAGGAATGATTGCCACGGCTTCCCATCCCTCTGGTTGAGGAATCTCGGCAGCAAGTACCTCTGGGTCGAATGCGCACACCCAACAAGTGCCAAGTCCACGCTCTGTTGCTGCAAGCGTAAGATGCTCGATAGCAATGGAAAGGTCAACATCACCATGAGGCTTGTTGTCGTACTTGCGTACCCATTCTTCTGCATGATTCTTGTATGCCACGATATACATTGGAGCGGTATAGAACCAGTCACGCTGATAAGCTGCCTGTACCTTCTTCCTACCTTCCGCACTCTTGACAACCACAAACTTCCATGGTTGGCGGTTGACGGCAGAAGGTGCAAGGCGCACACACTGCATGATGTAATCAAGATCAGCATCTGTTACTGGTTCATCAGTATATTTACGCGCACTAAAGCGTGCAGAACAAAGTTCAAAAAAGTTCATAGTCTTTCTGTTTTTTCATTTATATCATGTCTGCAAAGATACGGTATTTATATCAATGGCCCAAGCATAATAAAACGAAAATGTCCTTTCAAAGAAAAGGGAATAACGATAAAAACAGGAAAAGAGACACATTTATACAATAAATTTGTGTAATTTTGCGTTCTTCAATAAAAACAATCTAAAAGACAATCTCAAATTTCAAATCTATAATTTATGCCTCCGACGGGGTTATTCAACACAGAAGGGACTCTCTTTAGAACGAAAATTTAGAAAATTAAAGAAAATTATTATTTCTTTGTTCTATGCTTTTCTTCTATGAAGACCTTCGAATAGATGAGGATACAAAAACATTAGAAATTTTCTTTAATTTTCTAAATTTTCGTTTCAAAAACTCTGCGGTCTCTGTGTTTCAAAACTTGTTCGGGACGCATAAATTTGACATTATAGATTTGACATTATATAATTATGGCAAAAGACAACAGTACCACATACGACCACGTGATAAAATACACGGGTCTGTTTGGAGGCGTACAAGGAATCACGATGCTTGTGAGCCTTATACGCAACAAACTTGTGGCTATACTACTTGGACCTGAAGGCATAGGACTCATCAACATATTCAACAACGCCCTCAAGCTCATTGCCCATTCCACCAACTTCGGACTTGACTTCAGTGCCGTGAAACACATGGCAGAGATAGCCGAATCAGATAATCGTAAGGAGATTGAACATTTTGCATGTGTGATACGAACATGGTCACTTGCAGTAGGACTGTTCGGAATGTTTATTTGCATGGCTTTCTCCAACATCTTATGCTACTGGACATTCAAGAACTATGACAACGCCACATATTTCATCATACTTGCACCAGCTGTATTGTTCCTTGCCATATCAGGAGGCGAACTTGCAATACTCAAGGGTACAAAGGCTCTTAAGACCGTTGCGGCAGCATCCGTACTCGCATCCGTAAGTACCCTACTCATCTGTATTCCTATCTACTATTACATAGGGCTTAAAGGTGTGGTATGGTCGCTCCTGCTCACCAACGCTGCCGTGGCACTCATACAGATTTCCTTTACACGCAGGATTGTTCCATGGCACGTATCAATATTGGACAAAGAGACGTTCAACAGCGGCACACCTATGTTGAAACTTGGCATTGGCTACATCATAGCAGGCATCTTCGGTCAAGGAGCCGACTACATAATACGTGTGCTGATACTCAGATACGGAGGACTGGACGATGTGGGCTTCTACAATTCAGGCTACATCATGGCAGTGTCATACGCACAGCTCGTGTTCATAGCCATAGAGTCCGATTATTTTCCACGTCTGTCAGCAGCCAAGGACGAGATAAAGCGACAGAACGACACCGTGAACCAGCAGACGGAGGTATGTGCAATACTCATTTCGCCATTCCTCGTGCTCTTCGTAACGGTACTTCCACTCATCGTCGTGATACTGTTCTCAGCCGAATTTGCCAATGCTGTACCTATCGCCACATGCGCAAGTTTCTATATGTTCTTCAAGGCATTGACACTCCCTGCCGCATATCTTGCACTTGCACATGGCGATTCAAAGATGTACATGATTACGGAACTGATATACGATGTCCTCATAGCCATCATCATTCCTCTTGCCTTCATCCAATGGGGACTCATGGGCGCAGGCTTTGCCCTCTCCACAGCAGGACTGATTGACGCCGTGATGATTCACACCATCTACCGCCAACGCTATCACTTCGTGTTCAGTTTCCGACTGGCGTACTTCTACGTCATCCAGTTCTGTCTGCTCAGCTCTGTGGTATGGGCAAGCTTCCAGAGTAATCTGTACATGAGATACACCATTGATGCCATTGCAGTCATCATCTCTGCATGCCTCTCACTCAGAATACTGCTCAAGGAGACGAAGTTCTTTAAGAAATAAAAAACAAGCCCCACCCCATCCCTCCCCAAGTGGAGGGGGACTAATGCAAATCATACTCTTTAAAAAAGAACACATTTTAAATGAATATAGACAATCAAATTCCAAATACATCCATTGAGAATAGTTCCGGACGGCACTCCCTCCCCATAGAGGGGGAGGGTTGGGGAGAGGGTCTTCACTCCCTCCCCTTTGGGGAGGGCAG
>CAMOVB010000264.1:0-3820 GCA_946626925.1 uncultured Prevotellaceae bacterium | reverse complement strand
ATCGACCCAGTGGTGGAGGCATGGATGAGCGAGGTGGTTGACATGGACAAGATGTATCTGGCAAAGGAGGACGAATGGCGACAGAAGAAACGTGCTGCCAAGAACAAGAAGGAGCAACCCGAAGAACCTAAGCTGCCTGTGCGATGCATCACACTCAACAACACCGTGGCAAACATTGCCGAGCGACTTGCCAACACGGAGGGCAAGCATGCCTTCTCCTTCACCCCAGAGGCTGACACGGTGGCACAGAAGTGGAAGTCAGCCATGAGCGACTTCTCCGTCATGCTCCGCCAGAGCTACGACGGTTCGAAGTACGACCGCGAGGCACGCTCGGCAGATGCCGTCAACGTCCACATAGAGCGCTTGCTATGGAACGTGACGATGTGCGGAACGCCCGATGCCCTCTACCGTGTGGTGAACAACTACACGGATGGCTTCCAGAGCCGTATAGCAGTGGCACGCACACCCGACAACACCTTTGCACCCTTGGAGGACAAGCCTTACGTGTTGACCGAGACACAGGCGGAGCATATCCGCCAGATAGCCCATCTGTTGCCTCTGATGCAAGGTGAGGTGGTTCTGCCGAAACTCGAAGCCAAGGGACGCGAATGGCTTGAACGCATACGCATGGAGGCGATGAAGAACGATGACAGGGTACGTGCCCGACAGCGTTTCCGCATCTGCGTTACGGCACAGCGAATGACTTGCTGTCTCATGCTCTGCAAGGTGTGCGAAATGCTTATACAGAAACATGGCGTGAATGGTGCGGAGGCACAGCTGAAACAGCACTCCGACCTATGGAAGGAGATGCTCATAAAGGCGCAGACACCGCAGATGCTTGGCGTTTACGACGTGATAGCTGACTCACTCATAGACAACGCCCTCCACTTCTTCCGCGACCGCATCGAGAGCGCCTTCCTCAGTCGCGATTACGTGGGAAGCATAAGGGGTGAGCGACGCAAAAGCGGAAAGAACGACTCCATCTTTGCACGTCTTGAATGGCGCTTCACCTTTGAGCAGGCAATGCAGCAATCCATAGCCGTGAAGGGTGCGCAGACGACAAGAAACAATGTGCAGCAGATGCTAAAGAACTGGCGTAATCAGGCACTTATAGTTCAGACGGACGGGGGTGTTTTCCAGAAGATGTGCTGACAGTCATTTCAGTCATTTAGTCATTAGTCATTTAGTCATTTTCAAAATCGAATAGACATGGATATTCAAAACAACAAAGAATGCTTTGTGCAGCTCTGGCTTCGGCTGGAGCGCACAAGGCGGCTCTTGGGGGCGCAGTACAAGCGTTTCTGCATCCGCAGAGTGGTGCAGTCATGGCTACCCATTAGGGGCAATGACGATTTTATATGGAAGGTTTGCCTCATGTGTGAAACCGAGGGCTACACCGAGCTTCCTCCTCCATCCCTCCGTCCACGTCCGCTCCGTGAGTTCCTCCGTGCCTTCGTGGCTACGTACCTCAACATCCCCAAACGGCGCATAGACGTCAAGGCTCTTGATGAGGCTTACTCCATAGCCTTCCCCAAGTGCACACCGCTGAACGTGAGGAAGAGATAAAGCCCCCCGACCAACCTCCCCGAGGTTAATTGTTAATTGATAATTGATAACTTAGCGAAGCGTTCTCACTGACCGCAGGGAAGTAATTGATAATTAGCCATTCGGCTTAATGCTCAATGAACAAAGCCGTTCGGACAAAGCGTCCGAACGGCATGTTAATTGTTAATTACTTCCCTTTGGTCAGTGAGACCGCTTCGCTCAGTTTTTAATTTTTAATTTTTAATTTTTAATTTAGAATGCCTCTGTGACTCTGCCTTTTCAAAAAAATTATTTATTCATTTGGTAAGTCATAAATGTTTTGTAAAGTTTGTATTTTAGTGAAGAGAATACCAGTACGAACCATAATTTATATGGAACATTTTACACTCGAATATTGTCAATAGATTTTTCTTAACTTCCGAAATAAACTATATAATTTGTTCTCATAATAAACAAGTCGTGGCTTACAAACGAGTGAAAAATCCTCAATTTCTTGCAAAATCAATAAATATTGTGTATAAATCACTTTAAGTGTTGGATAAAAATAGTATATTTACACTCTAAAAGTATTAATATATGGAAGAAAATAGAGATTTAAATAGGTTGAAAGTTGTACTTGCTGACAAGAAACGAACAAACAAGTGGCTGGCAGAACAATTGGGCAAAGACCCTGCCACCGTTTCAAAATGGTGTACTAACACTTGTCAGCCAGATTTGGGGAATCTAATGAAGATTGCTCAACTTTTAGAGGTTGATGTAAATGAACTATTGAGATTTAACAACTAAGGTCTATTTGTTTTTTATATATAACATGTCGCAAAAAAAAGAATTCATATCAAGCCGAAAGGCTATTACATATCTTGATTTATTTGCTGGTGCAGGAGGTTTCAGCGAAGGATTTATGCAAGCTTATACGGATGATAAATATTATGATTTCCGTCTTGCAAGTGACATCAATGAGAATTGCGAACTAACACATAGAGTTCGCTATAATAAAATGCTTGGTCTTGATACAAAATTCCTGTGCCAAGATATTATGGAAGATTCTTTTTTGCCCAACCTACTTAAACAGATAGGTAAGCAAGAAATAGATGTAATTACTGGCGGTCCAAGTTGCCAATCGTTTAGTCTTGCAGGACGTAGAAAGAAGTTGGATAAGAGGGACGATTTATTTTTCCATTATCTGAAAGTTATAAAGGCTCTTCGCCCTAAATACTTTGTAATGGAAAACGTAAAGGGTATTTTGACTAAGGATGAAGGACGAATTAAAGAGCGCATTTTAAGAGAAATACGCTCGATTGTTGATGACGTAAAAATGCCACATTTACTTTCTTTTCTTGACAATACGCTGAAGCCTTTGCTGCCTAATGCATTGTATGAGTCAATCTACATGCGTCTTAATATGGAGACCGCAGATAACTGCTGGGATAAAGTCTGGAAGATGTATTTCAACAACTTAGAACAACAACTTAAAGACTTGACAAAGAAGCTTCCTTACAATGTTAGTAAAAGTGATGAGTCTGTGAATACTGTCCGTCATGGTTTGATTTTGTTGAAGATGAAGCAACATCGTGATGCTATACGTAAACAGATTATTCAACTCAAAACTACAGCACACATAGATAATGATGTCTTTGTCGATGACTATAACGCTATTGTTGAAACCATTTCTGACGAGCAAATACTTGAAAGAACCTTAGATGCTATCGGGAAGATAGCACAGATGGGAGATTGCAAGCAAGAAGCAGAGACTCTAAAGAAATCACTGGAGATACTTGTTGATACATTTGACGAATGTGTTGAATTCGTAAAAGAGCAATTTAAAGGAAACAAAAAAGCATTTGACACCTTTAATGCTCTGATGAAAGAAATACGTTTATACGACATAACTGCTCCAATTGTCGTATTGTCCGCAAATTATGGCGTCCCTCAAAATCGGGAGAGGGTTCTGTTCATAGGCTGTCGGAATGATCAAGATCTGATAACCGAAATACCTTCAACCGTTACTGAAGAAGAAAAAGTAAAGGTTTATGAGGCTCTGTGGGATATGGATATGGTTGGAAATGGAGATTTGGCTCAAACGTACAAGAAACCACATATCATTGCAGAATACGAGCAAGTGAAACTTCGTCGCCGTTTGCAAGGTGAACCAGATGAACGTGGACTTCTTTTCTCTGAATGGTCACGTATCGGACGGCTCGGACATAGATTTATATTTGACGAGGAGCCTTTCTATGTAGCTAACATGGCAGAATTGGATGATGCGAAGAAACAC
>CAMOVB010000263.1:0-3832 GCA_946626925.1 uncultured Prevotellaceae bacterium | reverse complement strand
GGAGGAATGCTTTGCCAAGCTGAAGAAGCAATATGATGGCTACCATTTCTGTGAGGATTCGGAAGGGATATATAATCCTTTCAGTATTCTGAATGCCTTCGATGAAAACAGGTTCAAGAGTTATTGGTTTGAGACAGGTACGCCTACGTACCTTGTGGAACTCCTCCTGCATGATGAGTACAATCTTAACGATATGGAACATGCCAAGGTTGATGCTGACACACTTAACAGTATTGACTCTACATCGAGAAATCCGATACCTGTCATCTATCAAAGTGGCTATCTGACCATAAAAAGTTATAATGAGAGATTCCAGACATACACTCTCGGTTTCCCAAACGAAGAGGTTGAGGTTGGATTTACAAAATTCTTGCTTCCTTGGTACACATCCAAGAATAAGGATAGGTCGGTATTTGATATCCAGAGCTATGTGGAAGACTTGGAAGCTGGTAATGTGGAACAGTTCGTCAAACGTCTCAAGGTTCTATTTGCGGACACTCCATATATGTTGATTAAGGACTTGGAGAATCATTACCAGAATGTGGTATGGCTTATCTGTAAACTTGCTGGAGTGTATGTACAGGCAGAATATATGACAAGTGAAGGCCGCATAGACCTTGTGCTCAAGACTCCTAAGTTCTGCTATGTAATGGAATTCAAGCTTGACGGTACGGCAGAGGAAGCACTTGCCCAAATAGAAGACAAGCACTACACTCTTCCATTTGAGATGAATGGACAGAAGATTATCCGCATAGGTATGAACTTTAGTAAGGAAACAAAGAATATAGAGAACGTACTTATAGAATAGACGGTTCGTGTCTATTTCGTTAATGGCATGCTCTATTAATAAATAACTCAACTTCCGCAAGCTACAGTTGAGAGGTTGTCAGGTTATCAGGTCTTAGGTTATCAGGTTTGATACTTGTCACAGAGAACATTCAAACCTGAAAGCGTAGCGACCCGATACCCCGAAAACCTAATAACCTTAACAAGTTGAGCAGTTGCGAAACATGAATTATAGATTTGAGATTATAGATACATAAAGTGTATCGTCATAACTTATTAATTCCTGAAAGCATAACTTATAGAACCCTTGAAGCATAACTACTGCAAATGCTAAAGTTGAAATTTTCATGCGTTAAAACGTAATTGCATGGAGTGACGGATGTGCAAAATGGATGAAAAAGAAAAGAAAATTAGTTATAAAATTGGTGGTTAGCGGATAAAGTCGTATTTTTGCAGTCGCTTTGCCGTCAGGTGAACAAAAATAGTTGATAAATAACACAATAAAATAATAAAGAAAAGTAAATAATGAATATTTCATTGCAGAACATTGACAAGGTCAATGCAGAACTCAGTGTGACTATTGAGCCAGCAGATTATACAGACAAGTATGCTAAGGCTGTCAAGGACGCCGTTAAGAAGATTAGCATGCCTGGTTTCCGTCCAGGTAAGGTACCTGCAGGTCTCGTAAAGAAGCAGTATGGTCAGTCAATCCTCGTTGAGGAGATTAACAAGATTCTTCAGGAAGGTGTATTCAACTACATCCGCGACAATAAGGTAAACATGCTCGGCGAGCCACTTCCAGCAGAGGAGAGCGTAAACATCGCTGAGGGTGAGACAATGACTTTCAAGTTCGGTATTGCTCTTGCTCCAGAGTTCAAGGCAGATGTCAATAAGCGCGACAAGATTGCTTACTACAACGTAGAGGTAAGCG
This sequence comes from uncultured Prevotellaceae bacterium, assembly GCA_946626925.1. Classification (GTDB taxonomy): domain Bacteria; phylum Bacteroidota; class Bacteroidia; order Bacteroidales; family Bacteroidaceae; genus Minthosoma. The sequence goes on along the minus strand of CAMOVB010000263.1, from coordinate 2,115 downwards.
ACGAGATGGTAGAGAACCAGGTTAAGATGTACCGTCAGCGTGGTGGCTCATACCAGAAGCTCGAAGAGGGACAGGCTTACGAGGACAACGATATGGTAAAGGGTATCATCACTGAGCTTGGTGTTGAGAATCCTGTTACTGCAAGTGATGTTGTTCTTCTTCCTAAGTACTTCAAGAATGACGAGCAGAAGGCTCTCTTCAATGGCGCTAAGGTTAACGACGTTGTTAAGTTCAACCCTTCAGTTGCATACGACAACAGCGAGACAGAGCTTGCTTCACTCCTCAAGGTTGCTAAGGAAGACGTTGCTAACCACAAGGGTGAGTTCAACCTTCAGATTACAGAAATCACTCGCTTCGTAGAGGGTCCTCTCAATCAGGAACTCTTCGACGCTATCTTCCCAGGTGGCGAGGTTAAGAGCGAGGAGGATTTCCGTGCTCGTACCAAGGCAGCTATTGCTGAGCAGTTTGCTAAGGACAGCGACTACAAGTTCATCCTCGACGTGAAGAAGCACATGATGGACAAGGTAGGCAAGCTTGAGTTCCCAGACGAGAAGCTCAAGAAGATTATGCTCATCAACTCAAAGAACGATGAGAAGAAGGTTGAGGAGAACTATGCAGCTTCAATAGAGCAGCTCACATGGCACCTCATCAAGGAGCAGCTTGTTGCTAAGTTCGAGGTTAAGGTTGACGACAACGACATCAAGGAGATGGCTAAGGAAGTCACTAAGATGCAGTTCGCTCAGTACGGCATGCTCAATATCCCAGACGAGTACCTCGAGGGTTCTGTCAAGGAGATGCTCAAGAAGCGTGAGACAGTTGACAACCTCATCGACCGTTGCGTAGAGGTTAAGCTCGGTGCAGCAGTTAAGGAGGCTGTTAAGCTCGACGAGAAGACTGTAACTGCAGAGGAATTCAACAAGATGTTTGAATAATTCATTTCTCTCGATATTTTTTAGGATGGCAGGGTAACCCCCTGCCATTTTTTTTGTTTATAGCCGTCTGTAAGCCCGTGAAAGTGGGTTGCAATCCTCGGTGGTGAAAGGCGTGGCGTGCCCTTTGACGCTATGTCGTGAAAAAATATTGAAAAAAAATGTGAAGAATATTTTTTGTTATCGCTTTTTTTTATACCTTTGTCTATGGATAGAACGTGCGTTGCTTTTGCATGCCCATTTGCACTGGTTGTGAGTGCGTGCCACGTTACAGAATGTCAACATGAGTGGGGACAGCACTGTGCGAGGTGTTACAGCTGGTAAGGACGGTAAAAAGATGACGGACGAAAAACAAGATTATTATTGCACACATTATATATAATATATAAATATGATAAATGATTTTCAGAAATACGCAACAAAGCACTTGGGAATAAACAGTATGGTGCTTGATGACGTTGTAAAGGCACAGGCAGGATACCTGAATCCATATATTCTTGAAGAGAGACAGTTGAACGTAACTCAGCTCGACGTGTTCTCACGTCTCATGATGGATCGTATCATCTTCCTCGGTACGGAAGTGAACGACTATACTGCCAACGTGCTTCAGGCGCAGATGCTCTATCTCGACTCTGTGGATAGCGGCAAGGATATAAGCATCTATATCAATTCTCCTGGTGGCAGCGTTTCTGCAGGTCTTGGTATTTACGACACAATGCAGTTTGTCAACTGTGATGTGCAGACAATATGTACTGGTATGGCTGCTTCAATGGCTGCCGTTCTCCTCGTTGCAGGTAAGGAAGGCAAGCGTTCGGCTCTTCCTCACAGCCGTGTGATGATTCACCAGCCACTCGGCGGTGCCCAGGGACAGGCAAGCGACATTGAGATTACTGCACGTGAGATTCAGAAACTCAAGAAGGAGCTCTATACAATCATCTCTGATCATAGCCACCAGCCATTCGACAAGGTGTGGGCAGATTCTGACCGTGACTACTGGATGACGGCTGCCGAGGCTAAGGAGTATGGAATGGTTGACGAGGTACTCGTGAGAAAGAACCTTTGAAAATTCAAAATTCAGAATTCAAAATTCAAAATTTAGAATTCAGAATTCAAAATTCAAAATTTAGCGACCTGTATGGTTGTAGTTTTGCACAAAGGTGCATATTAAAAAAACAGTCAAGAACTT
>CAMOVB010000262.1:0-3857 GCA_946626925.1 uncultured Prevotellaceae bacterium | reverse complement strand
CAGAGTCAACAGGTACAGGACGTTTCGGCAAGTGGCTTGAGAACCTCAACGACTGGAACCTCTCCCGTTCACGCTACTGGGGTACTCCACTCCCAATCTGGCGCAACCGCGACACACGCGAAGAAATCTGTATCGGTTCCGTTGAGGAACTCTACAACGAGATAGAGAAGGCAGTTGCTGCAGGCGTGATGAAGAGCAACCCATTCAAGGACAAAGGCTTCGTCCCTGGCAACATGGAGCAGGCAAACTACGACAAGATTGACCTCCACCGTCCTTACGTGGATGACATCAAGCTCGTAAGCGAGAACGGCAACGTACTCACACGTGAACTCGACCTTATCGACGTATGGTTCGACTCAGGTGCTATGCCTTACGCTCAGATTCACTATCCATTTGAGAACAAGGAACTCATCGACAACGGAACAGCATTCCCAGCAAACTTCATCGCCGAGGGTGTTGACCAGACACGTGGATGGTTCTTCACACTCCACGCCATCGCAACAATGGTGTTCGACAGCGTGGCATACAAGAACGTAATATCAAATGGTCTCGTTCTTGACAAGAACGGTATCAAGATGTCAAAGCGTCTTGGCAACGTAATCAACCCATTCGAATGTATCGGCACTTACGGTGCTGACGCAGTACGTTGGTACATGATTACAAACTCATCTCCATGGGACAACCTCTCATTCGACCCAGAGGGCGTGAAGGAGGTAACAAGCTCATTCTTCATGAAGCTTCAGCAGGCATACTCATTCTTCACAATGTATGCTAATGTTGATGGATTCGAGTACAAGGAGGCAGACATCGACTACAAGAACCGTCCTGACTTCGACCGTTGGTTGCTCTCAGAACTCAACACACTCGTTAAGAACGTACAGACATACCTCGATGACTACGACCCAACACCAGCAGGTCGTCTCATTCAGGAGTTTGTCATCAACAACCTCTCTAACTGGTACATCCGTCTTAACAAGGCACGTTTCTGGGGAAGCAAGAATACAGACGACAAGCTCAGCGCATACCAGACACTCTACACTTGTCTCGACACGCTCAGCCGTCTCATCGCGCCTATCGCACCATTCTATGCTGACCAGCTCTTCCGCGACCTCAACGCAGCAACAGGCAAGGACAACGCTAAGAGCGTACACCTCGCTAAGTTCCCAGCATACAAGGAGGAATACATCGACTCTGAACTTGAGGCAGCGATGGAGGCAGCCATGAAGGTAACATCAATGGGACTCTCTATCCGTAAGAAGGTACAGATTCCTGTTATCCAGGCTCTTCAGGCAATCGCTATCCCAGATACAGACGCTGTTCTCTCAGCACAGCTCCAGCGCATGGCTTCAATCATCACGAAGGAAGTCAACGTCAAGGAACTCCAGCTCATGGATGGTGCTAAGCTCGTCAAGAACGTGAAGTGTGACTTCCGTGTGATGGGTAAGAAGTTCGGAAAGCAGATGAAGGCTGTAAGTGCTGCCGTAACAGCTATGTCACAGGCACAGATTGCAGAACTCGAGTCAAAGGGACAGATTACACTCAAGGCTGACGGAGAGGACGCAGTTGTTGAACTCTCAGACGTAAGCATCATGAGTCAGGACATCCCAGGATGGAGCGTTGCAAACGAAGGTGCAGTAACAGTTGCACTCGACATCACAATCACTCCAGAGCTCAAGAACGAGGGTAACTCACGTAAGATTATCAAGCAGATACAGACTCTCCGTAAGTCACAAGGCTTCGAGATTACCGACCGTATCAAGGTTACAATCTCAGAGTGTCCAGAGACAAAGGCTGTGCTTGACTCATTCAAGGAGCATATTGCAGCTCAGGTTCTTGCAAATTCAATCACACTCGGAGCATCTGAGGGTGAAGAGTACAACTTCGATGACTTCAAAGCTGTAATAAATGTCACAAAGGACTAAATACATAGTATCAATCGCTATATTCATCGCCGTACTTGTCATTGACCAGATAATAAAGGTCAATGTCAAGACGGGGATGTTTCTTGGCGAACGTATCGAGATAACATCTTGGTTCTCCCTGGTGTTCGTGGAAAACAACGGTATGGCTTTCGGTTGGGAACTATGGGGAGGCAAACTCTTCCTCACGCTCTTCCGTATCGTAGCCGTGTCAGTCATAGGATGGTTCATCTACAAGGAGATAAAGCGCAACAGACCTTTCGGTTACATCGTATGCCTTTCGCTCATCATGGCTGGCGCAGCAGGAAATATCATTGACTGCCTTTTCTACGGACTTATCTTCAACACACCTCCATATCCGGGCGTGGCGCAGTTCGTACCTTTTGGTGAAGGCTACGGCGACTTCCTATATGGTAAGGTTGTGGATATGTTCTACTTCCCTCTTATCGAATGGGACATGCCAGACAAGAGCTTCCTGCCATACGCAGGCGAGCATTGTGTGTTCTTCAGCCCGATATTCAACTTTGCCGATGCCGCAATATCAGTAGGTATCGTAGCACTCATTCTCTTCTATTACAAGATACTCAACGAATTGAACACTTCAAAGTAACAATGAGACGACTCTTTCTTTTCATATTGACAATTTGTCTTCTATGCGCTTGCGACAATACACCTAACGGTGTAATATCGAAAGGCAAGATGGAGGACATACTGTTCGATTTCCACATAGCGCAGAGCATGATATATGACCTCAACAGCGCAGAGCAGGAAGAGAAAGGGCAAGAGTATATTGATGCCGTGTTCCGTAAGTATGATGTTACTCAGGAGGAGTTCGACTCATCACTCGTATGGTATAGCCGACACACCAAAGAATACCATAAGATATACGAGAACATAATGGAAAGGTATGAAAAGTTGAACAGCGAGCTACAGCTTCTGAACGGAAACAAGGACATGATGGCTGTATTCACAAACGGTGGTGACACTACAGACATCTGGGGTGCTCAGAAACTTCTTGTGCTTCGCAACAACGACATTCTCAACAAAGAGAGTTTCTCCATCAAGGCTGACACAAGTTTCCACAAGGCCGACACATACATCCTCATGTGCAAGACAAACCTCATGCTTGAGAACCGTAACGACCGCAGCGAGTTCGTTACCATAGGTATGGCTATCACCTACAAGGATGGCACGACAGTGGGTAGTACACGTCAGGCAACGACCAACGACAAGATACAAATCAGTATCGCAACCAAAGACTCAGTTACAATCGACAAGGTGACAGGCTTCTTTTATTTCAGAGGAAACAACCATTACCGCAGTACGGCATTTGTGGATGACATAAAGCTCATCCGTATGCACCAGCATCCAATTGCTTCAGCTCCTGAGCCAATGACGGATACCGCCACAATAAAGGTTGAAGAAGAGGAAATGAATGAGGTCATCCAGAAGGACACTATCCCTCATGAGCGTATAAGTCCTAATGAACTTCTTGAACGCAACAGCCTAAAGAAGAAGACCATCGACATCAAGACTGCTCCTGAAATACGTACTCCTAACACATACGGAAGAAGAAAAGCGAAGAGAGCGGTGAAAAATTAATTAATAATTCAAAATGCAAAATTCAAAATTGATAGTCTATTCATTGAAAACTCAATGTACTTATGAATTTTGAATTTTGCATTCTTAATTTTGCATTTATCACGTGCGACGAATAGCAGCAAACATAGTATATATCAATAACGACAAAGAGTTCCACAAGAATCATATTGTGGAACTCTTTGACGATATGGTGGTAAACCATTATAATATAAGCGAAGAACTTGCTATGACCGAATGGCTTGGCGGTATGCTTCTTCTAACTACAGCCTCAGATGTTGACCTCACGCAGATCGACAGCATAGAGGAGTTCTACGAAGCCGCCAACACTTGTGAACA
>CAMOVB010000261.1:0-3945 GCA_946626925.1 uncultured Prevotellaceae bacterium | reverse complement strand
TTCCTCAGCGTAAGTCGTCAGATGCTCTTCCTCGTACCATTCCTACTTATCTTCCCTGAGATATGGGGCACAAACGGAGTATGGGCAAGCATAGCAGTATCTGACGGTATAAGCGTCATCGTTGCTGCCATCATGCTTTGGCATCATTACAGAGGCAATCGCAAAGCACCAACCATCCGTATGCGTAGTACGCTTCACCGCGTATTCTTCCATAACCGCGTCACACCTTGATGGGGGAATTAGGAATGAGGAATTAGGAATTAGGAATGGATAGTCCATTGCTAATTTACTCGCTAAGCAAACTTAAGCGAACTTGCATGTTAATTATTAATTGCTAACATGCTAATTATGAATTTTGAATTTTGAATTATGAATTGAATAATGCGTTACTTCATAACATTATCATACGACGGAGCACGTTATCACGGATGGCAGATACAGCCAAACGGAATAAGCGTGCAGGAAGTGCTCAACAAGGCACTCACTACCCTGCTGCGTGAACCCATCGAGGTCACGGGAGCAGGACGAACAGATGCAGGAGTCAATGCCTCAATGATGGTGGCACACTTCGACACCAGCAAAGATATGGCTGACGAAGAAGAAAGACGACAGCTGTGCTACCGACTCAACAAACTCGTTCCGCCTGATGTTGCCATACAGAAGATACAGCAGGTGAGCGATGACATGCACGCACGTTTCTCAGCAACGTCACGTACATATCACTATTATGTGATAACGGAGAAGTCACCATTCGAGCCATACGCCTACCGTTTTCCACAGCCGCTTGACTTCGGCAAGATGAATGAGGCTGCCAAGATTCTCTTTGAATACACAGACTTCACATCATTCTCCAAGCTACACACGGACGTCAAGACCAACAACTGTAAGATAATGGAGGCACACTGGGACAAGGTAAGTCCAATAAAGTGGTGCTTCACCATCAAGGCAGACAGATTCCTCCGCAACATGGTACGTGCCATCGTCGGCACACTCATCGACGTAGGACGTGGCACACTCACCCTCGATGACTTCCGCAAGGTCATCGAAAACAAAGACCGCTGTTCCGCAGGCACAAGCGTACCAGGCAACGCCCTATTCCTTGCGGATGTAACGTATTAGAAACACGGCCCCCCTCTAACTCCCCCGTGGGGGGAGGACGCCATCCGGACAAAGGGGGAAATGTTAATTGTTAATTATTAATTGTTAATTATATACCCTGCCTCTATCCCTTCATTCCCCCACGGGGGAGCCAGAGGGGGGCCAGGACGTTTATTATGTGGTTAATTTTAGCATTCACATCAGCATGCCTGCTTGGCTTCTATGATGTATTTAAAAAGAAAAGTTTGAAGGATAATGCAGTAATACCAGTATTGCTGCTCAACACATTGTTTTCGAGTCTCATCTTCCTTCCATTCATCATACTCTCAGCGAATGGAACAATAAGTGAGGATTCCCTGTTCTACACCCACTCATACGGATGGGAGGAACACAAGTACATACTCCTCAAGTCATGTATCGTACTCAGTTCATGGCTCTTCGCCTACTTCGGACTCAAGCACCTCCCTATCACCATCGTAGGTCCTATCAATGCCACACGCCCTGTCATGGTACTCATAGGTGCTCTCACCTTCTTCTCCGAACGCCTCAACGTATGGCAATGGTGCGGAGTCATCATCGCAATGATAGGACTCTACATGCTCTCGCGCTCAAGCAAGAAGGAGGGCATCAACTTCAAGCATAACAAATGGATTGTGTTCGTTGCACTCGCCAACATCCTCGGAGCTATGAGTGGACTGTACGACAAGTTCCTCATGGCATCACCTGCCAACCATGGCGTAGGACTTGACAAGATGGCTGTACAGTCATGGTACAACATATATCAGTTCTTCATGATGCTTGCCATGCTCATACTCCTATGGTGGCCAACACGCAAGAAGACCACCCCATTCCATTGGGACTGGTGCATCATCCTCATCAGCGTATTCCTCTCCATTGCCGACTTCGCATACTTCTATGCACTCGGACTTGACGGAGCAATGATTAGCATCGTCAGCATGGTACGCCGTGGTTCAGTAATTGTCAGCTTCCTCTTCGGAGCAATGGTCTTCAAGGAGAAGAACCTCAAGTCCAAGGTCGTTGACCTTGCCCTCGTCCTCCTCTCCATGCTCTTCCTGTTCATGGGAAGCAGGTAATATTCCGCACAAACATATTCAGTCTCTCAGACTATCAATAGTCCGCGCGCAGACTATCAATAGTTTGTCATACAGACTATCGATAGCTTGTATGACAGACTATCGATAGTCTGAACATCTAATATAGTGAATAGCTTGAATGCTCATCATTTCTGTAAGAAAGGCATATCAACGACTTACATTCTTGGATAATATGAGGCACAAACACGAACAGAAATAGCTAATTACGGCAAAAAAGGTAAATATCACAAGAATTATAGGGTACATATTATTAAAATATGTTTATCTTTGCAATGCATTTTATAAAATATAGGGAACTATTTTGGGGATAAGCATAACATGACAATCATATAGTATATACTCAGCACAAATTATCTTGACGACCCCAATGAGTCGTTAGGATTGTTTTTTTTATATTATTCGCATTGTCTTTAGCTTTTTCACGAATGAACAACCATTAAGGATGTAAAAAACTAAATACGGGATAAATAAACAACTATTATTAACATAATGGCAGGTGAAAACTGTTATTTTTATAAAAATTATTTAGATAACAATGAAACGCAAAAATTATACTGCTCCTTCCACTTCGGAGCGTGCATCACGAATACGCACAAGCATCTTAGCAGGAAGTAATGGTTCGCACATACATATTAAAGATATGGATGGATGGGATACGAATGCTCGTACAAGAAATTCTGTTCAGACAGAAGAAAAGAGTGATAATCCTATGTTAAACTTCTAAAGCTTTGTATATATGAAAAAATATATAATCTCATTAGTTGCCATGGCAACTGTATTGGCATCATGTACTTCTGATGTAGAAGAAGCAATAGAGATAAAGAATGACAATCAGAAACAAGAATACATATTGTCTTTGAAGTCACTTGAGTTTGAAGATGCTACACGTGTGAATCTCGTAGCTACAAACACTGGTATCACTTTCACATGGAGTTTCAACGAAGTGTTTGGTGTATTCCCTATGAATCCATCAAATGGTCAGGTAAGATGGAACCTCACAGCATCAGACTGCAGTGATGAAAACCATTATGCCAAGTTCAGTGGTCAAGGATGGCAGTTGGAAAAGAACGTACAGTATGCGGCTTACCACCCATTCAATGGTAAAATAACAACAGAAACATCATACACAAGTATTCCAGTGGAATTGCCACAAAACCAAGCAGGAACATTGGCAGAGATAGGTAAATACTACGATTTCACATGGGCTGTAGGAACATACAAAGGCGATGTGGATAATGTAGAGCCAAAAAAGAATGTAGTATTCGACTTCAATCATGCCATTGCCGTTGTTGAGATTGTCATCCCTGACAAAGCAGAGCAAGGTGCTGGTGTAATTGTTGAATTCGAGAACAACACATACATCACAAAAGGTTTATTGAATGCTGGTACAGGCGTAGTTACAGGAAGTGAATACAAAAACACCATAAGTCTGGCAAGATCATCAACCAACCAGAGCGGAAAACAGGTATGCTATTTGGCAATATTCCCAACAACACTCGGAGAAGTTTCTATACACTACTACGACAACAACTATAATTACATTACAGCAAAGCACAACTTCAACGGCAAGAACATACAAGCTGGAAAGGCATATCGTTGGAATAGTTGGCAATAACACTAAAAACAACAAACAATTATGCGGCAATCTTTCGGGATTGTCGCATTTTCTTTTTCCTGAATAAGTAGGTGTGCAAAATTATTTTTATAATGATTGTATTGATTAATGATGTAG
>CAMOVB010000260.1:0-3962 GCA_946626925.1 uncultured Prevotellaceae bacterium | reverse complement strand
TTCGTTCTGTTTTAGCCTTTTATAGAAACATTTCCAACCGTACAGGTCGAAAAAAAGCAAACGACAATCGAGCACCGATTGCCGTTTGCTTTTTTTGTTTACTGCATATTCAACATACGTGCAGCGTACTTGCCGATGATGTCGAACTCGAGGTTTACCTTTGTGCCAACTTCTATCATGTGGAAGTTTGTGTGCTCGTATGTGTAAGGGATGATGTTTACCTGGAATGAGTCGTCCTGTGAGTTACATACTGTGAGACTCACACCATTAACGGTAACGCTTCCCTTGTCAACGGTGAGGTAGCCCTTCTTTGCCATCTCACGGTCGTAGGCATATTTGAAAGTGTATGTGTAGCTGCCTTGCTGGTCAATCTTCTCCGTACATACGGCTGTCTGGTCAACATGTCCCTGTACGATGTGACCGTCAAGACGACCGTTCATCATCATCGAGCGCTCCACGTTCACCTTGTCGCCTGGCTTGAGGTCGCCGAGGTTACTCTTGAGGAGAGTCTCCTTCATGGCTGTTACTGTGTAAGTGTTGTCCTTGATTTTAACTACTGTGAGACATACGCCATTGTGTGCAACACTCTGGTCAATCTTGAGCTCGTTGACGAAAGAGCAGGTGAGAGTGAAGTGCATATTCTCCTGATCCTTCTCTACAGCAACTACAGTTGCAAATTCTTCTACGATTCCGCTAAACATATCTAATTTGTCTTTTTTTGTTAATTTCAGGGCAAAGTTACCTAAATTCCATTAGAATTCAATATCTTTGCAGACAAATAAATATAATTAGAAAGAAAAATGAAAAAGAACACATTCTTATTGGCTGTCATAACATTGATTACAACCACTTTTTTTACATCTTGTGAAAAGGAATATGATTATGTTGCACCAACTGTGGAAGGCTTATATTTTGCCCCAAATCCTTGCCATGAGGGAGACTCTGTGTTAGTCATGATTAGTTATTCAAACGAGGGTGCATACTGGTATTATACAAAGCAGGACCTGACTATGAATAATGGAAGGATTCTGCTTAATAAGGTTAAGCCAAATGGCGGGGCTCTTGACCCATTTATCAATGACCATTTCATTGCACCAACAGAAGGTACTTACACAGTAACTTTCACGTCTCAGATTTCCATCTACACAGGCAAGAGCAATCCTTTTGCTGATGGTCCTAAAGCTTCTTCCACATTGGTAGTGTTGCCAAAGGAAGATAACAACTAACAATTAATAAAATGATGAAGAAGAAACTAACATTAGCCTTACTCGCCCTATCCACATCGGTATGGGCAAATCATCCTGATTCAGTATATATCAGGACGTATATTCCTGCTCCTACTGACGGATTGCGTATATCTTACTCCGTGGATAGGAAGAACTGGATTGCGGTGGAGAATCAGAATCTTTTCAAGAGCGACTTCGGAACATGGGGAGCTGAAAAGAAGATGTACACACCTGTTCTCCGCTATGAGAACGGAGTGTTCTATGCTGAGTTCATCCCTAACCTGAACAATCCGCAGTATGCCACAACACAGTCAACGGACCTCTATTCATGGAAGCCACAGGACTATCCTTATCTCTCAAGGGAAGCTTTTGAGAAGAAGAAAAGCGAACTTGAGAGGGCTTCACGCGACAATATAATCAAGGTGCCATACCAGATTGTTGATAACCTTATCAGCAAGCTTCAGGCTTCACAGCTACGTGGACAGAAGGGTGGTGAAGGGCTTGTCCTGAGAGGTATGGCAGAGTACAAGGGCAAGGTTGCCACAAGCCTTGACGTGAATATGGCTGATAGGAAGCCTATCTCGCCTGAGTTGTTTGGTATCTTCTTTGAGGATATCAACTATTCGGCAGATGGCGGACTGTATGCAGAGCTTATTCAGAACCGTGACTTTGAATACAACAGCCTTGACCGCAGGGAGTGGAATGCCAAGACGTCATGGCGCCTTGAGGGCAATGGAACAGAATGGACAATAGAGGATAAGGCTCCTATCCACAGGAATAACTCACATTATTCTGTACTCAAGACTTCGGAGGTCGGCGCACGACTCATAAACGAAGGATGGGACGGCATAGCACTCAACGCAAAGGACAAGTATAACCTTTCACTTTTTACAAGGGGTGCGGGTAAGTTGAAGGTGAGCCTTGTGAGCAACGGCAAGAGCGTGGCTTCAACCGTTATTAGCGCCACAAAGGAGTGGAGGCAGCAGAACAAGGTTCTCACAGCATCGGCTACTGTCAAGGATGCCGTACTTGTAATTGAACCTGTAAGTGTCGGTAATGTTAGCATCGACTTCGTGTCACTCTTCCCACAGAAGACATTCAAGAATCGCAAGAATGGTATGCGTTCTGACCTTGCTCAGACTCTTGCCGACCTCAAACCACAGTTTATCCGTTTCCCTGGAGGATGTGCTACACATGGTCAGGGTATAAACAACATATACCATTGGCAGGCAACCATCGGCGACCTTTGGGAACGTGAGTATGACATGAACATCTGGGGGTATCATCAGTCACGAGGCATCGGATTCTACGAGTATTTCCAGTATTGTGAGGATATAGGTGCAACTGCTCTCCCTGTTCTTGCAGCCGGTGTCCCTTGCCAGAACTCAAACCGAGGCGGTCATGGACAGCAGGGTGGTATCCCTTTTGAGAAGGAACTGAATGGTAAGCCTTCGCCTTACACATATATGGGTAAGCCACTCACTATGGAGTCCTATCTTCAGGAGCTGCTCGACCTGATAGAGTGGGCAAACGGCGATGCCAAGACAAGCAAGCTGGCACAGATGCGTGCCAAGGCAGGTCATCCTAAGCCTTTCGGCATGAAGTATCTCGGCATAGGTAACGAAGACCTGATAAGTGATGTGTTCCTCAAGCGTTATCTCTTCCTTATTGAGGGAGTCAAGAAGGTTCATCCTGAGATTACTATCGTCGGAACTGTAGGCCCTTCATGGGAAGGCAGCGACTACGAATACGGATGGAAGGCAGCAAAGGAGAACAATATAGACGTGGTGGATGAACACTACTACAATTCCTTGGGTTGGTTCCTCAATCATCAGGATTTCTACGACAAGTATTCACGTACAGGCACTAAGGTCTATCTTGGTGAGTGGGCAAGCTGGGGCAACCGCCTTGAGAATGCCCTTGCCGAGGCAATACATATTACCAATGTAGAGCGTAATGCTGATGTGGTTGTAATGTCAAGCTATGCTCCTCTTCTTGCCAAGGAGGGACATACACAGTGGAATCCAGACCTTATCTACTTCAATAATACGGAAGTAAAGCCTACTCCTAACTATTACGTTCAGGCTCTTTGCGGTCAGAATGCAGGTGATGAGTATGTTACTTCTGCTCTCAAGGTTAGTCTTGAAGGAAAGGATGCGAGAGGATTACAGGCTGATTTTGAAAAGCGTGTCACTTCTTCCGTAGTAAAGGATAAGGAGACGGGTGACTTGATTATCAAACTTGTAAATGCCGTTCCTATGTCTAATAACCTGACGGTAAACATCGGTTCGCTTGATGGCTATTCCAAGACTGCTCAGGTGAGTGTGATAACTGGTAACGCTGGTGACAGGGATGTTGCTAAACCAGAGGTCAAGAGCCTTGAGGTGGGTGAGACATTCACATACGAAATGCCAAAGTTCTCATTCTCTGTTATAAGAATAAAGAAGTAAGGGCGCATGTAACGAGTAAAAAACTCAGTATAAGATAAACTTTTATATTTACGTGAATTACCACTAATTTGCTGAATATTCATGAATTGTTTTTCGAGATTATTCCTGGCAAATTAGTGGTAATTCATGCTTTGTAATCCTATGGTGGCGACATCCAAATTTTGACTCCTACTCGATTGTTTTTAGGCGTTGAAGATGCGCAGTAGGCGGTGCAAGGATTATAAAAATAATTCGACCTGTACGGTAGGGTGTTCAAAATAGCAATCGAAATCGGTCTCAAAAACGC
>CAMOVB010000259.1:0-3999 GCA_946626925.1 uncultured Prevotellaceae bacterium | reverse complement strand
TCGGACTATCCGAAAATGATTTTGACTAATGACTAAAATGACTAAATGACTATTTTTTTTGAAGCGATAATTTTTCTAAAAAATATACGTTTAGTAATTCCGTGAAAAAAGAATCGAAATCTGTGGCAAAATTTTGCTGTGTAAAATATTATTGCTATTTTTGCCACGGATTACAACGATACTAACATAAACATTATGAACAGTCTTATAGGAAGAAACTTGAAAATACTGCGTGAGGCAAACGACTTGACACAAGAGCAGATGGCAAACTATCTGGGAATAGGGCGCAGTGCGTATGCCAACTATGAGGCAGGTGAACGCGAAACTCCGTTGGAGGTATTGGAACGTTCTGCATCATTGCTTGGTTGTGAGTTAGGTCTTCTGCTTGAACCAGATGCCAAGGTCGTGAAAGATAGTATGATGGTTTGTGCTTTTCGTACGGATGGTTTGACGGAGAACGACATGCAGGAGATTGCACGCTTTAAGCAAATGGTGCTGGAGTATATTAAAATGCAAAAAATGATTGGATAATGAAGAGGTTAGCAAAAGAGACTATAGAGCAACTGGCGTTAAAGTTACGTTCGGATGTAGGGTTGGGTCCAACTGAACCTATTCACACAAAGACGTTGCTTCGCAAATTGGGTATCATCGTGTTTTATCGCCCACTCTCTGATAAGGCATGCGGTCTTTCGATGCGCTCAGCCGACGGAAGTGGAAAGTTCATGCTCGTCAATTCAAACAACTCACGTGGACGGCAGCACTTCACCATCTGTCATGAATTGTTTCATCTGTATTACGACGATGATCCTAAACCACACATCTGCGGTACGCCTGGCATGGAGAAAGAATCTGCCGAGTTAAATGCCAACGCATTTGCTTCAGCCTTACTTTTGCCGCAGGAAGGCATGATGCAGTCGATACCTTCGGAAGAAATTAAGAACCGTCACATATCCATTGCCACGTTGTTGCGCATGGAGCAACTGTTTGGGGTCAGCCATCAGGCTCTGTGCTATCGTTTGCGTAACCTTGGATTGATTTCAGAAGAAGAGCTGCAGAACCATAAGTCCGAGAATAGGGACATTCAAGAGATTGCTGCGGAATATGGTTACGACCTTTCGCTTTACCAATCAGGCAACGAAGGCGTTGTTATAGGCGATTTTGGTGAGAAGGCACGCCTACTGTTTGAACAGGAGCGTATTTCTGAGGGGCACTATGTAGAACTGCTAAACTTGTTGAAATAGGATGGCAAATGGAGCGAGAACACAAATAGTATTGGATGCAGATGTGGTCATACACTTTTCCAAGGGAGGATTTCTCAGCAAATTGTCAGAAATTTTCCCCAGCTATGAATATGTATTGCTTGAAGCTGTGCACGAGGAGCTGCTGTCAGATATCAGAAAGCAAGTTGACAATCAGATAACGCTGTTGAAAAATATCACACTCCTTCCATTCAAGCCACAAGGTGAAATGCTTCGCGAATATGCCATGTTAAGAAGTAGTTTCGGTAAGGGTGAGAGTGCCTGTATGGCATATTGCTTGTTTACTCATAATGTGATAGGCAGTAGTAATCTACGTGATATCAGAGAATACTGCCAAGAGAAGCAAATTACGTACCTTACTACGATGGATTTTCTTTGGTATGCTTGGAGCAAGGGAATGCTGACAACCGGCGAGGTGAATAATTTCATCAGTGAAGTAAGGGCTAAAGGTAGCAAGCTCCCTGACGAGAACATAGAGGAGTACAAATGTGAGAAAATCTTGTAAGTACCTGTACAGCCAATTGTTAACCACAAAGTGACTGGCGACCAAGTACGAGTAATACGATGAAAAAAAATGGAAAGCAACATAATGGATTACAGCGAAATGGCGCACGATGTGCGATTGGCGCTCGAAAGGGAGCGCGACAAACTGATGGAGCGTGCAGAGCAACTGGATGCCCATCTGCGAGTGTTGGATGAGATTGACAAAGTGCTGAATGACAATCGATGCCTGAAGGACGAGAACGAGGAACTGCAACAGCAGCTAACCGATGAAAAGCAACGAACGTCGGAACTGGAGATGAAGCTTGCGGAGATGAGCAAACTGACAACGGGAATGGCAAGAAAAGCCTCAGAGGACAACCTGCTGAAGGCACTACGCACATACGTGAATCGTTCAAGGCGCAAGACTGCCGACAAGCGTTCCTTTGCCAAGTCTGCCATACTGGAGATTGCCAACGCCAATGGCCTTGACCTTCCAGAAGACCTGAAGGATGCCATAGAGAGCCTTGATGATGCGGAGACGGACGCAAAGGTGGTGACGGTGCAGGGCAACTACAATGACATACACGACAATGGCGATGTCAGGATGGTTCAGTAAGCGTTCTGTTTTTTACGGAAAAATATACTGCAAGAACTAACAAACTCACTAACTCAAAAACTTACAAACTTAAAAATATGTCTGGAAACACTGTATATGTGCAAGGGTCTTATGTGGACGTGCATGACAATGAGGTGGTGAACCTTTCGATAGACAAGGCAACGCTTATGCTAAATGACAAGCCAAAGGTTCATGGTGAGGCAGACGTCTGCCCTCCCTTGCGCTCGGAGGATGCCATGCGTCTGTGGGCGATTGCCAAGGAACATGGATGGGTGGACGACGACCTCCAGCCGAGGGTGAGCATGAACAAGGCGGCGATACTGGCGAGCGTGATGGCTGACGTGCTGGGGCTGTCGCCACGGTGGAAGGCGTTCGAGGAGCTGTGGGGCGTGAAGGATTTGCCTAACTGCCTGTGCAAGGCGCAGCTGAGCAAGTATTATGCTGACGAGCTGAAAAGGATGGCTGGGGCGATGGAAAGTGAAAAGTGAAAAATCTTTTTTACCATGTTCGCTGTGTTGAAGAACGGAAATTCATAACTTTTTTCTCCGAAGGTGATTTGTGATAATTGTTAATGCACCTTCGGTGCTGCTTGGGCACGAATTATCACCAATTGACCACGAATTATCAAAAATAATTAATGAAGATTCGTGACTGATTGGTGATAATTCGTGTCTTTAAGTTTATGTCGTGAGGTCGGGAGGTGGCCTCACCTCAGTTCGGGTACCTGCCGATTTACGTGTCGGTAGGTACCCGATTTGTTTTGTTGCTTGTCCCTACCTTTGCAACGTCTTCCGAAACAAAGACCCCACATGAAGGATGTGGATGGAGGACGATAGTGAAGTTATGGAAACAAGGATATTAAGGGTGGTACGTCAGGGCGAGTCTTTCAGCGTACAGAGCAGTAAGCAGGAGTCGGGACTGATTCAGAAGTGCAACATCGTGCTTCGTGAGTTGGGTGGCTCAAAGTTCGAGAATGAGTATGCATGCACGATGCTGGGCAACCTTGCCACATGCAGGTTCTACGAGAATGATGTGGTACTCGCCACACTCCGTTTCTCCACCCACGAGTATCAGGGACAGGTGTTTCAGGAAATCCTTGCAACTGACATCGTGAAACTATCGTAAGTGAAAAACTAATCTGAGTTGAGACACGAGGAATTCCACGTGGAGCAGGCTGGCCAGCATTCCGAATGTTTCTCCTCGTAAAACTCAAAAACAGATTATGGCACAGATTAAGAATCAAAACAATATCAAAGCCTGTCAGCATGTACAGTTGGGTGGTCAGGCTTACTATGACGAGAAGAAATTTTTCATGTTTACTCCCGACGAACCAGTGGTGGGACAGGTGGAGAAGTTCCGCGGCGTGGGTATTGCCCAGCAGATGGCTGACGGTACGTTCGACTTCGTGCGCAAGCCACACCAGAAGGCCAAGTCAACCCTCATCAAGAAGGTGGCTCACGGTCGCCTCTCGGCTACCATTGACGGTGCAATACAGTTGACGCTGAAGGTGTACAAGTCAGAGGGACTTAACGTCAAGGATACAATAATTGGAGAAACAAATGAGGCCGCAAAGGCGCTGTAAAATAATAATTCAAGTTTCGCAAGTTCAGCTGACGCTTTACTTGCAAGGAGTTAAAAAGG
>CAMOVB010000258.1:0-4000 GCA_946626925.1 uncultured Prevotellaceae bacterium | reverse complement strand
CTACATCATTAATCAATACAATCATTATAAAAATAATTTTGCACACCTACTTAAAGAAAAAACATTACATTGCCGACAGATACAAAACTGCAAAATGATGAAGTGTAGGCAACAAATAAATATTTGAACTACACGCACCAAGTTATTTTTTCTATTCGTCAGTACATTTCATGCAAAAAAAAGTATATCTTTGCAAACGTAAAACAAAAGCACGTTGGATTATGACACAACTAAAGACTTTGCCAATCGGCATACAGGAATTTGAAAAGATACGTAAAGGGGATTATCTTTATATTGATAAGACTGAGCTTATCTACAACATGATTAAGGGAGGATCATATTATTTTCTCTCCCGTCCTCGCCGTTTCGGTAAGTCGTTGTTGATGTCAACCATCCATGCCATATTTGATGGAAAACGTGAGCTCTTCGATGGTCTTGCCATAGCCGACAAGACAGACATGGACTGGGCAAAGCACCCTGTGCTTCATCTTGACTTGAACACAAACAAGTATAATGCAAAGGAAGTTCTTGAGAAAAAGCTTGATGAGTCTCTCTCTGTATGGGAAAAGGAATACGATTGCGAAAGAAAAGACCTACCTTTCGGCATGAGATTTGAGAATATCATCCAACATGCATACGACATGACGGGCAAGGGCGTGGTCATCCTCGTAGATGAATACGACAAGCCAATGCTGCAAGCCATCACAAATGAAGAACTACAGAATGAGTTCCGTGGTACACTAAAAGGATTCTATGGAGCACTCAAGAGCAAGGATGGTTGCATCAAATTTGCTCTCCTCACAGGTGTGACCAAGTTCGGCAAAGTGAGCGTGTTCAGCGACCTCAACAACTTGAAGGACATTTCCATGGATCATAGATACACATCCATATGTGGTGTTACAGAAGAGGAACTGAAAAGTGTGATGTACCAATATGTTGAGCGCATGGCTGCTGCCAATAAGATAACTACCGTCGAATGTCTCGCCAAGCTGAAGAAGCAATATGACGGATATCACTTCTGCGAAGATGCCGAAGGAATGTATAATCCGTTCAGCCTTCTCAATGCATTTGACGAAAACAGGTTCAAGAGTTACTGGTTCGAGACAGGTACGCCAACCTATCTTGCAGAGTTACTCATAAAGCACAAATACAATCTGCATAAGATGGCAACGTGCCAGACAACCACCAAAATACTTGACAGCATCGACCCGAACAGCACGAGTCCGATACCTGTCATCTACCAGAGCGGTTATCTCACCATCAAGGATTATGACCCTGTATTCAAGCTATACACACTCGGATTTCCTAATCAGGAGGTGGAAGAAGGATTCATCGACTTCCTGCTTCCATACTACACTCCGATTGATGCCATAGATACGGCATTCAGCATCCACCAATTCGTGCAGGACCTTATTGCAGGTAATGCAGAGCAATTCGTCAAGCGTCTCAAGTCACTCTTTGCTGACACTCCATATATGCTCATCAAGGACTTGGAGAACCACTATCAGAATGTCATCTGGCTTATCTGCAAGTTGACAGGTTTCTATGTTCAGGCAGAATACATGACAAGTGAGGGACGTATCGACCTTGTGCTCCAGACTCCTAAGTACTGCTACGTCATGGAGTTCAAGCTTGACGGCACAGCCGAGGAAGCACTTGCCCAGATAGAGGACAAGCACTACACTCTCCCATTTGAGCAGAACGGGCAGCAGATTATCCGCATCGGCATGAACTTCAGTAAGGAGACGAGGAATATAGAAAAAGTGATAATTGGCTAACGGCCCCCTCCCATCCTCCCCCAAGGGGGAAGGAGAATGAAGTTACTCTGTTCGCCTAAGACTTTTAACTTTTAATTTTTAGCTCTTAACTCCGAAGGATGACTCATAACTCATAATTCACGACTCATAACTTCAAAAATAAACCTGCCACTTTACACTATGTAAACATGGGGTTTACAATGCGTAAAGTAGCAGGTTTTTCTATGTAAGTATGGTACTTATCATAGACAAGAGAATGTATCAGAATTGGCATATCCTCATACGGTCTCACCAAATTAGATTAAAAACATCTAATAGTCTGGAATGAGATACCCAAATTAAGTTTGTTCTTCTTTATTTCCTTATACAATTGCTCTGACACATTAACATCGTTAATGTAAGGACGTGAGTTAAACAAATGATGTCCTTTCACCTTAGCTATACTAAAAGCAGGCTTGATTAGAGTACTTTTATCATTACGATCATAATAAACAGAATGTTCCTCATCAATGACATCATGTATTTTCAAGAAATGAAGTATATAATATTGCTTATCTCCATATTCTACACTATGAACCATAACAGGCAGGAATTCAACATCTGTTTCAGAGTCAATATATTTCTCGAACAATGTTTTTAATTCATCATCTACAATATTAACAGTGCCGACACAATTATGGAAATGGCAATACATCCCATCTCTCAATTCAAAACGTAAAGACTGCCAATCTTTTATTTCTTCCCCATCAGAAGCTATTGGAGATGGTCTATTCCCATAAACCATACCACCCACTTCGTCATATCCATTAAGTAAAATCTTAAAACAATTCATTTCTATTTTTTATTAAATGTGTACATAAACCAATATCTGATTTATGTACACATAAGTTCTTATATAAAACGTCTAGTTATTGAAATCAACATTGAGACATCTTATTTCCAATAATTTTTTCTCAACATATCATGATTTTCTCTTACAGGTTTTATCACTCTTTGTCTGAACACATCCACTTCGTACGTCTCGGTTGTCACAGGCATAGTTGCTTCCTTCCATGCAATGATGCCACTAACCTACGGCTGCAAGCTTCTCGGTAGCATTGGCAGAGCGACGACCGCTCCTGCAATATATTGCAATAGTCTTGTCTGTGGATAATGTTGCCTTAACCTTATCCACAAAGCCATCCTTTCCTTGGTCTATGTTGAGTGCACCCTCAAGGTGTCCTTCCTTAAACTCCTCCTCGGTACGTACATCAAGCACCACAACATCTGCACGTTCCATCAGTTGTGCAAAGCCCTTGATTATGTATTCCTTCAAACGCTCTGTCGCCCATTTACGAAAATGAGTGGCAACCTTGCTACGAATACGATAACCGAGGGATATAATCATGTCAAGATTATAGTATGATAACTCTCTTTCGACCATTCTTGAACCTTCTTGGCGAACCTGTCGGAATTTCCGACAGGTTGAAGATTCGTCTAATTCTCCTTCTTCATAAATATGTTGTATATGCTCAACAACGTTGGTACGAGAAGTCTGATACAAATCGCACAATTGCTGTTGAGTAAGCCAAACCGTTTCATTTTCAAGTTTGACCTCAATACGAGTATTACCATCCTCGCTTTGGTATATTATGATAGGATTATTCTGTTCTTCCATTATCTATTCATTAACGGTTTCCTCAATATTTTCGACTTTGCAAACAAATATACATATAACAATGTTGCAATATAGGCGACATTTACTCTGCAGCCTGTAACAGCAACAGGACTCTTGCCTAACGACACAAAGATACTGTCTTTTTCTCAATACCCAAGCATATCATAATGGAAAATCATGGGCACAATAATAAATCATGACACTTTACGTATCGTAAACATCATAGTTACGATGCGGAAATATCACAGTTACTTGCAATAAATACAATAGATATGAAAATGGAATTATTTTTCTGCTTTCATTTCACAAGCAATTACAACCTTTAATATTTCATCAATATTTTATATTTGTAGGAAAAATAAAACAACTCAATTCGCCCCATAATCAATATTAGAAGCAAACGACAATATAAAAAACACACAGTTCATACTGAAATATAATGCAAAAATATCAATACAAAAACAATACTACATGGAATAGACATAATACAAAAAGAACATTTTTACACGAAAGTAAGAAATAATTGACACATTTTTTGGATAACACAACCACAAATCATACCTTTGTGTACTTATAAGAAACAAAA
>CAMOVB010000257.1:0-4025 GCA_946626925.1 uncultured Prevotellaceae bacterium | reverse complement strand
CGTCGTTAATGGTGGTGAGGTCAACAGGCTTGCGTGACTGACGGTTAATCATCGCCCAGATGGTACGGGCATAACCGAGAGTATTACCCATCTGGTCTGCTATACGGAAATTACGACACGTGAACATCCTCATAACCGACTCAACCCATGTCTCCACGGTGAAGTGCTGGTACTCGCGAGGCAGTTCGGTAAATTCTATGGCTACACGTGAGAGCACCCATGTGTTGTCGTCCTCATTAAGTCGGGAGATACCGAATCCACGCTCGTTGGCATGGAAGCCAGCCGCATTGAGCAGGTGGTTGCCCAACTGACCTATGGTAAGGCGCCCCGTAAAATCAACGTCGAAAGGATCAACCGTGAGATGATACGACCCTACCGACGGAATGTCTGGTTTCTGATACATACTTTATCCGATTGTTACATTTGTGGCATGCTCTATAGTACAAAACACAAAAAAATCATCCACGGAGCATAACCTTTAACAATGCAAAGATAACACATTTTTTAACGATTCGATACAAAAAACACACGTTTTTGTACCAAATTCTATTGATCTGGAGCAAAAAAACAAACAAATTCACTTATTTTAAGTTAAAATATGTTTTATAACATAATTTTTAGGGGCATCACGGACTATTTTTTCCACTACCTTTGCAGCAGTTATCCTGAAAACAATCTTTTTACCTTAAAAAACTAATACCTATTGAAAGAAATGAAAGTGCTTCTCTGCGAAGAGAGGCGCTTTCGCTTTTAAAACAACTAACACTCCATTTCGCAAGCATTTTTCGTTCATTCTTAGACTTCACAACCATTTTGGATTATTTTTGCAGTTCCGCACAAGTCCATCCAGACCTCCACAGAAACAAGCAAAACAAAAAACATGAAACTCTTTTGGTATCTCGCCAAAAGATTGTATTTTTGCAACCGATAAGACTCAACTAACTTGTTAAACTAATTAAGCGTTTTTATGAAAAAAATCGTTTTGCTCGCCATGTCAGCTTTCATGTCAATAGCATCCATGGCACAAGGAAAAGTGACAAAATCACTCGTTCTCTACTATTCACAGACAGGAATGACAAAGTATGTGGCTGAGGAAATACAGAAGAACCTCGGTGCAGACATACAGTCCATAGAACTCGACAAGCCATACGACGGCGATTTCCAACAGACCATCGCACGCTGTCAGCAGGAAAGACAGAACGGTACTCTGCCCACCCTCAAGCCTTTTATGGTTGATGTGAAGAAGTACGACACCATCTATCTCGGCTACCCAATATGGTTCGGCACCTACGCCCCACCAGTCGAGGCTCTCATCAAGCAGGAGGACTTTGCAGGCAAGACCATCGTGCCATTCTGTACCTTCGGTAGCGGCGGACTTGAGGAGAGCACACGAGACCTCAAGAAAAATCTCCCTAAAGCTAATGTTGCAGACAAAGGCTACGGAGTACGTACAGCACGCAAGAACGCCGTACAAGCAGAATTAAAGGCATTCTTCTCTGGTGCAAAAGAAGCTGCCTATTCAGAGCAGAAACCTGTAACAGAGGAGGAGAAGAAGATATTCAACGATGCATGTGGCGACTACCAGTTCCCTCTCGGCACTCCTGAGACAGTAGGCAAGCGCATCACAAAGGATGGTACCGACTACAAATATACCGTCAAGTCACGTGGCATGGACGGCAAGGAAGGCACATCCATCATCCTCGTGACACTCAGCAACAAACAAGGCGCAAAGGCAGAGTTCACAAGAGTGATAAGGTAAATAACAATGAGGAATGAGGAATTAGTAATGAGTAATTGTTCTAATTCCTCATTTTCACTTCATCAAGAACTAAAAAACCTAAAAACTCAAAAACTTTAAAACTTATTTTCAAATTTCTTCGTTTTTCTCAGCACCTTATTTATAAAAAACGTATCTTTGCAGAAAATAGACTTAATGAATAAAACAAGTAACATAATAGACGAAGAAAGCATAAAGGACGACCTCAGATACCTCCAGCTGCTCGCACTCTCCTACCCTAATGTGGCAGAGGCAAGCACAGAGATAATCAACCTCGAAGCCATCCTTAACCTCCCAAAGCCGACAGAGCACTTCATCAGCGACCCTCACGGCGAATACGAGGCTTTCAATCATGTACTCCGTAATGCGTCTGGATACGTAAAGCGCAAGGTAGAAAACATCTTCGGCAACACCATACGCACACAGGAGAAGAAAGACCTATGCACGCTCATATACTACCCTGAGCAGAAGTTGCAACTCATCAAGGCAAAGGAAACAAACCTCAGAGACTTCTACACCATCACCCTCAACCAGCTCATAAAGGTGTGCAGGGAGGTGAGTTCAAAATATACACGCTCCAAGATACGCAAAGACCTACCAAAGGAATTCGGATACGTCATCGAAGAGCTCCTTCACGAGTCGCCACTCGTATCTGACAAGAAGTACCAGTACTACAATGTCATCATCGAGAGCATCATCGACACACAGAGGGCTGACCAGTTTATCATAGCCATCTGTTACCTCATACAGCGTCTCGCCATAGACAAACTGCACCTGCTCGGCGATATCTTTGACCGAGGACCAGGCGCACACCTCATCATGGAGACCCTCTGCAACTATCAGAACTTCGACATGGTGTGGGGCAACCACGACATCAACTGGTTTGGAGCAGCAGCAGGCAACCGTGCGTGCATCTGCAACGTACTCCGCCTATCACTACGCTACGGCAACATGGCAACACTCGAGGACGGCTACGGCATCAACCTCCTTCCGCTCGCCACCTTCGCAATGGACACATACAAGGATGATCCTTGCACACACTTCAAGATGAAGGAATGTGGCGACAGCGAGTCACGTCAGGACGAGAAATCGCAACGTCTCATAGCTATGATGCACAAGGCGATAACAGTCATACAGTTCAAGGTAGAGGAACAGATAATCAGACGCCGCAAGGAATTCAACATGGAGCACCGCCTCATCCTCGACACAATAAACAAGGAGAAAGGCACGTGCATCATCGAAGGTAAGGAATACAAGTTGAACGACACCTTCTTCCCTACCCTCATCGACGGCAAGCGATGCGAGCTCACCAAGGAAGAAGAGCAGATGATGCAGAAGATAGAACGCTCATTCCTCACAAGCGAGAAACTAAGACGCCATGTCGATTGCCTCCTTGCACACGGATGTATGTACTCCATCGCCAACAGCAACCTCATGTTCCATGCATCCGTACCGCTCAACGAAGACGGTTCTCTCAAGGAAGTAGAGATAAACGGAAAGAAATACTCAGGCATAAAACTGATGAAGAAGACAGGCATGCTTGTGCGCCAGGCATTCAGCAACGACTGCAGCAAGGAAGACAAGCAGTTTGCCATCGACTACATCTGGTATCTGTGGTGTGGAGAAGACTCGCCACTCTTCGACAAGAAGAAGATGGCAACCTTTGAACGCTACTTCATTGACGACAAGAAGTCGCACGTGGAAGACAAAGGCTACTACTACCTCTACAATAACGACGAGAAGGTCATTGACCATATCCTCGACAGCTTCGGAGTGGAAGGCAAACACCGCCACATCATAAACGGACACGTGCCCGTCCGCCTCCTCAAAGGCGAGTCACCAGTCAAGGCCAACGGCAAACTGATAGTCATCGACGGAGGATTCTCCAAGGCATACCAGCCAACGACAGGTATAGCTGGATATACACTCACCTACCACTCACGTGGACTTGACCTCGTACAGCACCAGCCATTCCAGTCAACGGAACTTGCCATCGAGAAATGTGAGGACATACGCAGCACCACCGAAATCGTGGAGAACAGTTCACAGCGAATGCTCGTGAAGGATACCGACAAGGGACGCATGCTCCAGGCAAAGGTGGCAGACCTCAAGAAACTCCTCTACGCATACCGCAACGGTTTCATAAAGGAAGTGATAAAAAATTAAGAATTAAGAGTTAAGAGTTAAGATTTAATTCAATGAGGAACTAAGCGAAGCGGTCTCACTGACCGTAGGAAAGTAATTAGAA
>CAMOVB010000256.1:0-4057 GCA_946626925.1 uncultured Prevotellaceae bacterium | reverse complement strand
CTCTGTCCTGAAATGAGGGGAGAACAGTGCCATGTTCGACGGTGGTTGGATAGGGCGGGTCTTCCTCCGTGCCCTCAATGGAGCACTTGTGACCTCTGAGAACATAATATAAATCAGAGGATTAATCAAAAAACTCTGTGCTCTCCGTGGCTCCGTGGGGGTATAAAATTCAACCGTACAGTTCGAAAATCTTCGAACTGTATGGTTGTAGTTTTGCACAAAGGTGCATATTAAAAAACAGTCAAGAACTTTTCTCACTGACCAGCGGGAAGTAAACAGAACAAAAACAAGAAAAAACATGTTTTTTTTGATTTTCTTTTGTTTTTACCATGTTTTTTTTAACTGGCCGCACTGCGGCAAAAAACAACACACAGTTTCAACCGTACGGGTGAGCGAAAATTGAAACGGAATTTTAAGAATTAAGAATTAAAAATTAAGATTTAGCGGGGAAATTCTTTGTAGTCGTCCCCCAGGTCCTGTCGTACCTTTGGCATTAAGGATTTTGTTGCTTCCGTTATAGGTCTGTTCCACCAAGAAGGACGTTTTTCATTTTCTACAGAAGAAGCACTGACTTTTGATGCCATCATGCAATTTGTCAAGAACTTAATAGCCCATGCCATATCCTCACGACTCATTGTACTTGCAATGTCCGTAATCTGCTGTCTTCTGTTTTCCTGCTGTGCCGTTAACATCATAATCCTACTGTTTTTAATTAGTTGCGCCAAAGGTACAATTATTTCATCATACAACAAAGGGTATGCAAGAAAAACTTATCCTTAGGCTATATAAACATGGAAATGAGTCATTCAAAATTATAATCATCAAAGTTATATGCAATAAAGTTTGTCTGTCTTGAACTTATTATATCGAACTCGCGCAAAAATCTCAGGTTATGTTCTAACATCATCATTTTGGGAATACGTGATGTTGTTTTTATGTGTATCTTTGCAAATACTATGTGATAGTGCATCTTTTTTGAAAGATTAATAACAGACTTATGACTCGAGTAGAAAAGGTGCTCAATTATCTTACGGAGCACGACATACCGTTTAGTTGTTACAATCATCCTGAGGGAAAGACTATAGAAGAGGCAAAGAGATGGTGGAAAGATGACGGAAGTGTACATTGCAAGAATATCTTCCTGCGTAATCATAAGGGTAATAAGCATTATCTTGTGTGTTTCCATTGTGACCATGACCTCGACATACATGACCTTGAAGCACGACTGAAAGCATCACTTACAGCGCTGGGCTTGCCTTCGTGCGGTAAACTGTCTTTTGCTTCGCCTGAGAGGATGATGAAATATCTCGGACTTGAACCCGGAAGTGTTTCTCCTTTCGGTCTCATAAACGATGAGAAACACCATGTTCATCTTTTCCTCGATGCCAATCTGCAGAATGCGGAAACACTCAGTTTCCATCCAAATGATTGTAGAGGTACTGTAGTCATAACTCGTACCGACTTTGAGCGTTATCTTGCAACCATTGGTAATACTTACGAATATATTACGCTCTACTAAGTGGTTATAAAAACAACTTGGTACGTTTTGCGTAAGTTAAAATGTGTGTGGCTTATAAATAAAACCATAGTTGTGGGGCGTAAAGTGGCACTTATGATTAGTCCTGCCTCGTGTGCACATCGGGTGGTGTATGGCCCGAAAGAATAAACTGGAATGTTTATATCCATGTCATGAGACTTGGCATAGCGAAGCAAACTGGCAAGTACGTACGCCTCGTCTCCACTCGTGAGTTAGATGGCATAGAGTCCACGGTAGTCAAGCCATTCGCCCACACCTCCTGAGATAAGGGAGATGAGTGTGGAACTGAAGTGCACGATAACTACCTGAAATTAAAAATTCATAATTCAGAATTCAAAAATTAGAAGAGAGAAAAACGTCATTTTATCGGAATTTAATCGCTGATTTTTGTCATTTTATCGGAATTTGGAGAGAGAAAAATGGCATTTTATCGGAATTTGATGTCGTTATGTTGCTGTAAATTAGTTGTTAAGCCTAATTTGCGATGCTTGCGTGATTTCTTACCGCATTCTTCGTGCAAATCCTTAATGAAACAGACCCTCTCGCCATTTCCGCTGCCATCAACGCTTGCAGCGGACAATGGACAGAATATTAGTGCTGTTCTAACAATCCCTTGAGAAACTCTGTCTTCTGGCTTTCAGACCAGTCTTTTGCGACATGAATGGAATAATTACTTACGTTTCCGTTCATTTCACGTATCAGGAAATAATTATCTGTTTTGTCTCTATATATGTGATATAGAATATATTGTTTTTCTGTATCTGTTTCCAGTATGGTACTGGAATATCCGCTTGATGCGAAATAATCAGCTTCCCATTTGTAGAATGCGTTCAAGAAATCAATTCCTTTCAACTTGCCGTCTCTGTTGAACTCATACTTGTTATATCTTCCGAATGCTATGGAGATAATTACCGAGTCTTTATTAGTGAAGAATTGTTGTCTGGCATTACTATTATATGTTGTCTTTGTCCATTCTCCTGGAATGGAAACTGAACCGTATGGCAAAACAAAATACTCAGTTACGTCTTTCTTTATATTATACTCGCCGCCGACTATTGCGCTTGTGTAGCCTGTCGCACAGCTTGTCAGCATCATCGCAGAAATCAGGATGGTTATGCCTTTTCGGATGGTTCGTAAGTTTTTCTTCATAAGTTTGTTAATTGATTATTCTTCTGTTATTCATTTAAATCGAATGCAAATATACAAAAAACTGTCATATAATACAATTCTCGTTATGCTTTTGACTTTCTTTCTTGCAGAATTACATGTCCTGTTGTCGCCAGTAATAGTGCATTGTTAACATAATTCCTTGAAAACACGACTTCTGTAAAGGCTGAAACCTACTACCAACTTTGACTTCTACATCATCTGAAAATGTATCTACCATCATAAAATTATTTGGTGGGCATAAAAACTTCGTCTTTTCTGCGTGAAAAGTTTGTTTATTCATCAATAATTTTGTAAATTGCATTGCTGAACACATATTCAACACTGTTGTTTATATATTCAGCAGTGTTGAATATATAAACAACAGTGTCGAATAAAGAAATGTTGCTCATAAATCATGTTTTTCATGGTGAATGGCATGTTTTTTGTTCGGCAATAAAAAGATTTGTGATGGTAGATATAGAGGCGATAGCTCAGAGTCCTCTGTGTCCTTTGTGTTTTTTCTTTTGCTATAGAATGACGACTTGATTTGTTAATATAAAGTAAGAGCGACTGACACGCGGATGTTGTGTCAATCGCTCATTATTATTTGATTGTGCAGGTCTGCTTATGCAACCTTGTTGAGCTTCTTGATGATAGAGAAGATGAAGAGAGCTGCAACGAGACAGATGACCATGAGTGTGCCCCATACGATGTAGAGATCCTTGCCCCAGAGGTAGCCAGGAATCTGTACGAGGAAGTTACCGATGGCTGTTGATACGAACCATCCACCCATCATCATACCCTTGTACTTAGGAGGAGCAACCTTTGTCACGAATGAGATACCGATTGGTGAGAGAAGAAGCTCTGCAAAAGTGAGGATGAGATAAGTGTTCACGAGTAAGTTAGGACTTACGTCTGCCATGTGGAGGTTGTTGCCTGCTGCATCATATTCTGGTGCAGGAAGACCAAGTGAACCCATTGTCATGAGAAGATATGCTCCTGCTGCCACGAGCATTCCGAGACCAATCTTGACTGGTGCCTTTGGTTCCTTGCCCTTCTTGCCAAGCCAGCTGAAGAGAGCGATGCTGACAGGTGTGAGCATTACGACGAAGCATGCGTTGAACTGCTGGAAGATAGGTGCGCTTACCTTTGTCTCTGCTGGAAGGTTTGTATAGTTCCAGTAGAGATAAGCGAGTGGAAGCAGTATGAGTGCTGCTCCAATACCTTTCTCCTTTGATGTCTTACCCTGGAAGAGGGAGAATGCACCAAAGACGATGAAGATACAAGCCACAAGGTTTGTAACGTCAAACATCATTGCCTGTGCGCCTGTAGATGATGTGGCAGTATAGTCACGTGCAAAGAATGTGAGAG
>CAMOVB010000255.1:0-4061 GCA_946626925.1 uncultured Prevotellaceae bacterium | reverse complement strand
CTTGTCGTATTCATCCACAAGGATGACTACTCCCCTACCCGTCTTATCGTATGCTCGCTGGATTACGCCCTCAAAACGCAAGCCATAAGTAACCTCATTTTCATTCTTACCATATATAGCTTCCTGCTGAGCAAGGAAATTGTTGAGCTGACCTTCAAGTCGTTCCTTACTATCATACTTCTCCGTATTCAAGTCAAGATGCAACACAGGATGCTTTGCCCAATCCATATCCGCCTTATCAGCTATGGCAAGACCATCGAACAACTCACGCTTACCGTCAAAGACGGCATGAATGGTTGACATCAACAGAGACTTACCAAAACGACGAGGACGAGAGAGAAAATAATAACTTCCTCCCTTTATCAACTTATAGACAAGTTCCGTCTTATCTACATAAAGATAACCGCCTTCACGAAGTTTCTCAAAACTCTGTATGCCAATTGGCAACGTCTTTAGTTGTTCCATAATCCACTAAAAGTTTGATAATGATGCAAAGATACAACTTTTAAGTGAAAAGTAAAAAGTGAAAAGTAAAAAATCAAGTTTACCCTGTTCACTCATAAGTTCTAGGTCTTATGTGAATCTCATAAATAGTCTCATATAAGTCAGTACTTAGTCAATACTTTGAGTGTACTCACGCAATTTAACACAATTTATGAGATTTTCGAAGTCAATTATTCGTCTTTATTCTTTCGTTCTTTTTCCAGAACTTTCATTAGAATTAACAATTGCCAATGCTATCAAACAAACAGAAAGCAAGATAGAAAAACCAGTAAAATAATAGATATTATAAAAAATTCCAGAATACACCCTACCTAACGCCTCAAATCCATAAGAAGAATTTTCACCAAATGATTCTGCAATTTCATATCCATCTCCATATTGGTAATCCATTTGCCAACCAAGCCATAATAGTCCCAAGATTATCCAATTTAAAACGACAAGAAACAGAATCATAAATTTAAGCAGACGTTTCAGTTTCATACGATTATATCATTTTGTTAATTTAATCAATCCTCTTTATATTTATTGTCACAAACAAAAATTTATTTTGTCTTTTTCAAGACTCATGGATTTAACTTTGCATCAAATACAAATAGTGTTAATTCAAGGTTCAAAGTTAACACTTTTCCAAAAGAGGACAAACAAAAGTGACAAGAAATATTATTTTTCTTGACGACAATTAAAGACAATTTCTGTTTCCATCGAGTTTACACTTTACGTTTTCCATTTCCACATCAAGAGTCAATCATTTCCCATAGTAAGTTGTGTTTCCCATACCTTCCCATTAGGTGTGCCTTAGGTGTCACTTCATTTTGTAAGGGAACTGAAGGAGAACCTAAGGGGAACGTAAGGTACACCTAACACGAATGTAATTTGCTATGTTTTGCGTTTGTTCATTTTGTACGATTCTCTTTCTTGGCTTTTGGGGTGGCTTATCGTAATTTAAGGGGCATAAAAATCGCAAAAAACGAGGAAATCAAATTTTGCTCCCAAAGAAAAAATATCGGCATCGCGATACAAATAAATTTTGTACGCGTACAAAATTTATTTTCTACGCGCACAAAAAAAATGCCGATTTTTCGGCATTTTAAAGGACAATAGCGTGCGTATTTAAGAACAGTAGACTTATCGTATTTTTGCAAATGGATAATCACGAATTCTGAAATGCGCAATTCTTCAAAACAGGAGTAGCAATTGACATCAAGCAATTATCCCAAACAAATGTTCAAATTGTCTGCACAACATACGACATATTCGGATGACGAAAAAGGTTTTGGACTTCAAATTTTGTCCTAAAGTTCATAGTCAGTAATTAGTCCCTAATGAGTCAGTACTTAGTCAGTACTTAGTCAGTACTTCAAAAGTACCTATTCTCAAACCAGAATAGAAATACATTGTCATTTTACACTTTTGTTCATTTTCTCCTTTTTAATCGTGTGTACACCTGCTTTTTGACACATTTTTGTCCTTTGTCTTCTCCTGTTTGTACACTTCGCCTTGCCATTCCCTTACCATCCTCCACATTTCATAAGAGAAATGAACAGGAACGTAAGAGGAAATCAACATAAACCTGACTACTTATGCTTGCAATCACCCCAAGCAAAAGGAGTTGGAGAGACAACCAAACCATTATTTCGGTAAATTAAAAACACAAAGAAAGAATACAATACCAAAGAGAAAAAAAACACATAAACAAACCCCATACGGATATGTGGATAATCAGAAGCCTCCAGAAAATAGACATTCCCCCTATCATGATATTTATATTCTTTTAACCATCCATACGTCATAGCAACCTCATAATGTTCAAGATCATTATGATTCGTAACAAGTCTATACACCTTAGACGGAATCTTTTCCTGATTTGCCCTCATGTTCTCATTATACCTTTTCATGAAAGCATTATAAAATGCCAATTCATCTTTTTTCCATTTTTCGATTCTACTTTGATGCAAAGTATCACTATATAGCTGTTTTGCAAAATAGACATCCTCTGTTCCAACGACAGGAGCAGTATAATACACAGTAAAGCATATATTTAGAGACAATCCCGACCTACTTGTTTCCCATTCTTTACGTAGAACATCCTCACCATATTTTGTTGTATCTACGACACATTCTTCCTTAAAGACATAATAATCCGCATCCCATTTTTTCACATCCTTTACAGAATCATAATTTACGACATCCACAGTTACATCATACAGGAAGATATAAAGACAAAATGTACAAAGTGCGACGACTACCATAGAAAGGAATTCTAAAAGGAACTGCCTATTATCGTTATATAAAACATCTATCTCTTTTTTCTGGGAAAAATGTATTAGTCCCCAAAGCAAAAAAACTAATACATAAATCTTCCAATCAAGCAAATCATAATCTGCAACATGCAGAAAGAAGCATACTAATCCCAAAACAAAGATCAGCAAGACATTCTTCAACAAAAGCCTATACACATACGTTAATATCTGCCTTGTTGGTAAGGAAGATGTCACTTCAGGATAAATATTTTTCAGCTGCTTATTCAAATGTGGAGTCTTCCCCCAACTTACATGATTCTTTTTCTTACCCATCTACCAATTAGAGTATTAAGTCACACAAAATGTGCGTTCTTTCAAAATATTTTGCAAAGGAAAGCAAAAAAGACGAAAGGACAAAGGAAAAACAAAACGAAAAAGGCTATGACTCGCATCTGAGCCATAGCCTTTTCAGCTTTTAACTTTTAATTTTTAACTTTTAACTCTTGCATCACGAGGAACGAGTGATGCAAGCTATGCTTCCCATCCGAGAGCACTTGCTCCGAGTACGGCAGCATTCTTGTCCATAAGACCTGAGATAAGGAACTTAGCCTTGCCACGGAAGATAGGAAGAACGCTCGCCTCGTATGACTCACGGATTGGCTTCATGATAAGCTCACCTGCACGACAGAGTCCTCCGAAGAAGATGTAAGCCTCTGGGCTTGAGAATGCTGTAAAGTCAGCACATGCCTCACCAAGCATCTTTCCTGTGAAGTCGAATATCTCCTGTGCTACAGCATCACCCTTGCCTGCTGCTATGCTTACGTCAAGAGATTCAATCTCTTCGGCTGGCTTCTCACGAAGGAGAGATGGGCGGTCGGTATTGGCAAGAATCTCACGTGCTGTACGTGCTACACCTGTAGCAGAACAATAAGCCTCAAGGCATCCCGTACGTCCACATCCACACTTACGGCCTTCCTTGCCACGTACCATGATGACGTGTCCAAGTTCACCTGCGAAAGCATCATGACCATAGACGAGCTGTCCATTTACGACGATACCAGAGCCTACGCCTGTTCCGAGAGTGATGACAATAAAATTCTTCATACCCTGAGCCACTCCGTATGCCATCTCACCCATGGCTGCAGCATTAGCATCATTAGTAAGTTTTACGCCAAGTCCTCCGAGTTTCTCGCTGAACATCTTAGCAAGAGGCACAACGCCTGTATGTCCCCAAGAGAGGTTTGGAGCAAACTCAATGGTTCCGTTATAATAATTTCCATTAGGGGATTTTTAAATCGGGCAAATAATAATTTTATT
>CAMOVB010000254.1:0-4084 GCA_946626925.1 uncultured Prevotellaceae bacterium | reverse complement strand
TCATCGCCTTCCTTCCATTCTCGTTCTGCTATTTCTGCGTATGAGCTTGGCTTGAACATGTCTGCAATGGATACGCCATTGAGTTTGATGTCAAAGTTCTCTGTTGCCCAATAAGGTACACGTAGCTTCATGGCAAAGCGTGTGCCTCTGTTTGCAATCCTGCTAATCCTTATCTTGCTGCTCTCTGCAGGCCATTCGCAGTCTTGTGATATGGTCACGCCCTTCTTTTTCCATTGCAGGTCGGTAGGGAGATAGAGGGCAACCCAGAGTGTGCTGTCGTTGGCAAAGTATGTTGCCTCCTGATACTTCACGTGATTCTCAACGCCCGTACCACCGCAACATGTTGATTGTGGAGTCTCGTTGCCGAAAGGCTTGATGGCATTCATTCCCA
Organism: uncultured Prevotellaceae bacterium; assembly: GCA_946626925.1. Lineage (GTDB taxonomy): Bacteria > Bacteroidota > Bacteroidia > Bacteroidales > Bacteroidaceae > Minthosoma. The sequence goes on along the minus strand of CAMOVB010000254.1, from coordinate 3,693 downwards.
CGGCATACTGGTATGTTACAGCCCAGACATCTGGACGTACTGAACCGACAAGCTGGTTGTAGAGTACGCGCTCGTAATAGTCCATGTACTTGGCATTGTCTGGTTCGTAGCAGTTGAGATCCTTGGTCAGCTTGGCAAGGTTGTATGCACAGCACGTCTCGTTGATGTCTGGATTAGGATACATGTTTTTCTCACCATCCGACTGGACGCTTGTATTCATGGAGAGAATCTGTGAATATGGCTGACGGAACATCTCACCATTGCCCACACCGCCAGGTGCATATGCATAGCGTCCTTGTATCATGTTCCAGAAGTTGGATGCTATGTCATAATAGTATTGCTTCTTGTTGTTGCTGTATGTACGCAGAGCACCTATAATCATCGGTATGTGCTGGTTGGCGTGACGAGTACGTATGTCGTCAATATTGTGTGACAAAGGCCAGAAGAATGCAGGAGACTCGAAATAGGTAGCACCTTCAAGGAGACGTGCGCTCTCCTCTGGGTTGCATGTCATCTCGGAAAGACGAGCCATGGATTCAGCCATACCGCCGACCTCACCAGCGATGTACATATTCCACATCTCATAGCGGTTGCCAGGCTTTGACAGACGCTGAGCCTTGTTGCCTTCATGGCTTACGTATGTGCGGTAGTGGAGTCTGTTCCACACCCACAGACCCATGTCCTTGGCAATGAGGAATGCCTTGTCGCCAAGTTGCTTTTGGGTGAGATGTCCTGCACGTCTGTCTATGGAGTTGTTGCTCCCGTCTGATGTACGCATCACGTTGGCTATGTCGATAAGGCCTGCCAACTGCTTATGTATGGTGTAGTATGGTGCCCACACTCCTTCCTCATTGTTGTAAGGACGATAGCACTCAATGAGGGCGGGATGAGCCGCAGGGATGGCATTGAGATAGCCGTAGCCGTAGTGCTTGTAGTCCTTCTTGTATTCATCGAATGCCTCCCAAGTACCATGCATTTCCACAAGTTCTGCCTCTGGCGCATAGTCACGTGCTTCCCAATAGCGATTGAGCGTGCTGTCCCACACGAATGTGCGTTCCTGACACTCACGTAACTCGTTCACCATTCTCTCTATCCTGTCAAATAGTTGTTCCTTCTTGCCTGCATCCGTTGCTGAGGCGTATGCAAAGGCAAGTGCAGACATATAGTGTCCCGAACCATGTCCCTTGAGTTTGGTGGTAGGGGAGTCCCAACCGTCTGACTCCTTGTAGCCATCCTTTGAGAGGCCATAGGTGTCACGGTAGTTGTATAGTTGCTGTGTGATGTCGAGAGCAAGAAGTGCATTGATGTCAAGGTCACGGTTATTCGTAAGACGGTTATGACCTTTTATCTGCACGTCAGTAAGTGGAAGTGTCTCAGCAATAGCATCCTTGCCTCTGTCGAGCCACAAATCATCGTTTACCTTTACTGTTGCGGTAATAGGATAGCCTTTATCGGTGGTGTTGTCACCGATAATATATCCTCCTATGGTGTATGTCTTACCATTAGGATTGAGCGTAGGGTCTGCTTGCTCACGTTCCGTTGCGAGACGTGAGTTAGTCCACATAGCCTGGCGCCATTCGTGGCTTCCGTCGCTATATGTGACCCATACCTGATATGGAAGACTTGGTACGTTATGGCTTGGTACAGTCACGACGATATGCTCCACATTCTTGATGTGTTTCGGCTTGTTGCCGTTTGATTGCTCATTGTTTATTTCTGGTACAGAATTGGCATGGACAATGGCGGTCGTCGTAAAAGCAAATAAACCATAAAGGATAGTCTTACAAATAGTTGATTTTTGAGTCATGTTAGGCTGATCTTATCTGTGAAGTTACTTTTTGCAAATATACCTTTAATGTTAATCTAATCGGGAAACAGAAGTCCAAGATGTGTTTTTTTTGGATGATTATACAATATTATATTAAATTATTACTACTTTTGCAACTGTTTTCCATGTGACAATATGGAATGTGAAACAATATTTTCATGACAAAATGGAGTATATTGTCACTTAGAAAGCATAAAAACTGTTCGTAATGTACAATTTGCGGACAAAATGAATATTATTACACAATGAAACAGACAGCCATCTTACTTTTACATTGTCCTGACAAGCAGGGCATCATTACGGAGATAACAAAGTTCATAACCGACAATAAGGGTAACATCGTTTACCTCGACCAATATGTTGACAAACTGGAGGGACGTTTCTTCATGCGTGTGGAATGGGAACTGGAAGATTTCCTTATTCCTGCCGACAAGATTAGCGAATACATCGAAACCTTGTATTCTCAGCGCTTCGACCTCAAGTTTCATCTTTACTTCGGCGACGTGAAGCCTCGCATGGCGCTCTTCGTGTCTAAGATGTCACATTGTCTCTATGACCTCCTTGCACGTTATGAGGCTGGTGAACTGAATGTGGAGATACCTTGTATTGTCTCTAATCACGAAGACCTGCGTCTGGTTGCTGACCAGTTCCATATACCTTATTATGTATGGAGCATCAAGAAGGATTGGTCGAACAAGCGTGAGGTGGAGGATGCCGAGATGGCTCTCCTGCGTGAACAGAATATAGACTTTATTGTCCTTGCACGATATATGCAGATTATCTCCGACGAGATGATAGAGTCTTATCCTAACCGCATCATCAACATCCACCATTCGTTCCTCCCTGCATTCGTGGGTGCACGCCCATACCATCAGGCTTACCAGCGTGGTGTGAAGATTATCGGTGCAACAAGCCACTACGTTACGGCAGAGCTTGATGCAGGACCTATCATTGAACAGGACGTTGTGCGTATCACTCACAAGGATACACCTGAGTCACTTGTGCTCAAGGGTAAGGACCTCGAAAAGATTGTACTCTCCCGTGCCGTGAAGAAACACATAGAGCATAAGGTGCTAACATATAAGAACAAAACCATTATTTTCTCATAATGAAATACTTCTTCCTCACCTTCATCACGTTCTGTGTCTCTTGTCTGGCATGCTTGGCAGACGAGTGGGACACGGATTATCCACGTCTCATTAGTAGTATTGCTTCCGTCCGTCTCTCTGATGCGGAATATCCTGTCACTCGTTTCGGCGCAAAGATGGGTGCTTCTGCACGCCAGAACCAGAAGGCAATCAACAAGGCAATTGAGACGTGCAGTCGAAAGGGTGGTGGAAAGGTTATCATCCCTCGTGGCACCTGGAACACGGGTGCATTGGTGATGAAGAGCAACGTCAACCTCGTGATTGAAGAAGGGGCAACGCTCCAGTTTGTCTTTGACGTCAGTCTCTACCCAATCGTTGAGACGCATTGGGAAGGACTGGGTTGTTACAATGTCTCTCCGCTTATCTATGCTAATGGCGAGCATGATATTGCCATCACGGGTAAGGGTACCATAGACGGTGGTGGCACACGCTCTACATGGTGGACATGGACGGGTGTTGACCGCTTCGGTTGGAAGGACGGAATGTATAACCAGCGCAAGAGTCGTGCCCAGCTTCAGGAATGGAGTGAGAGTCAGACGCCTGTTACAGAACGACGTTTCACAAAGGACAATGCCATGCGTCCGCAGACTGTCAACTTCATGTGTTGCGAGCGAGTGCTCATCGAGGGTGTCACGCTCCTCAGTTCTCCTTTCTGGGTGCTTCATCCTGTGATGTGTGAGGATGTCACGGTTCGTGGCGTCACTATCATTAATGAAG
>CAMOVB010000253.1:0-4101 GCA_946626925.1 uncultured Prevotellaceae bacterium | reverse complement strand
GATAGGCGTTGTACCAAAGGAATCCGATGAGCGCACCAACGAATGCACACAGGAATACAACCACCTCTTCCGTACCAGGAATGTACATCACGTTGAGGTAACTTGCAAACTGGATATGTCCAGACACATACGCAAGTATTCCGAGTGCCACACCTATTATGGCGGAATTACCTGCACACATACCGTCCATACCGTCGTTGAGGTTTGCACCATTTGACACGGCTGTAATGACAAATGTAGTGACGAGGATGAAGAGAATCCATCCACACGCACGCTTTGTCGTACCGTTCTTTATCCAGTTGAAAGGAGCGTTGTAGTCAAGATTGTTGTTCTTGAGGAAAGGCACGGTTGTGACTGTTGACTTACGAGCCTCACTCTTATGATATACAACCTCAGAATGACCAATCTCTTGAGTTACGTTCTCACGTACAACAGCCTGAGGACTCATCCACAGGGTGATACCTACGATTGTTCCGAGCACAAGCTGTCCGAGCATCTTGTAACGTGGAGAGAGACCGTCCTTGTTACCGCCAAGCTTAATCTTGTCATCAATGAATCCAAGCAATCCGAACCAGATGATGGTAATAAGCAATAGGTTGGTGTACACGTTCGTAAGTTTTCCGAAGAGGAGAACTGGAATGAGTACAGCTCCAAGGATGACGACACCACCCATTGAAGGCACACCTTTCTTCTGTACTCCGTATGGGTCGATGGATGCATCACGTGCTTCCTCTATATGCTTGCGACGACGCATATACTTGATAAAATACTCACCTGCCACCATTGAGATGACAAGCGAAAGGATAAGTGTCATAAGTGAGCGGAAAGACACATACCCGAGCATTCCCATTCCTGGAACATCAAGTTCCTTAAGATATTGACTTAGATGATATAACATATAGCCCCCCGACCTTCGGAGTTAAAAGTTAAAAAGTATAAGTTAAAAAGTTAAGTTTGGTAAAACGCTAACTCAAAACTCATAACTCATAATTCACAACTCTTTCGGTGGCCATCTGGTTTGGGGGGAGATGGCTTAATCATGTTAACCCCGATTAGCAAAACACAACCGAGTCTTTTATACAATAAGTATTGTCTCATTGTGGGAGAAGACCCGAATGGCTGCCCCCTTCGGGGGTTAGGGGGCTGTTTAGAAGCAAGCTCTCACTTCTTCCTTATCGTCGAAGTGATGCTTTACACCTTTTATTATCTGATAATCCTCATGACCCTTTCCTGCGATAAGGATGACATCACCTGGCTGTGCAAGCATGCAAGCTGTCTTTATTGCCTGTCGGCGGTCAACGATTGTTATTGACTTCTGCTTCTGTTCCTCGCTGAGACCTGCCTCCATGTCGCGAAGGATGTCCTCTGGCTCTTCAAAGCGTGGGTTATCACTTGTGAGGATAACCTTGTCACTCTGGCGGGCAGCTTCACGTGCCATGAGAGGACGCTTACCCTTGTCACGGTTTCCACCAGCTCCACATACGGTGATGACCTTACCCTTGCCGTTGAGCACTCCGTGGATGGCGTTGAGTACATTCTCAAGTGCATCAGGTGTGTGAGCATAATCCACGATGGCTGTGTAGCCTGATGGTGAACGGAGTGCCTCGAAACGTCCGTTTACTGGCTTCATCGCGCTGAGTGCTACGAGCACATCCTCTGGAGCTTTGCCGAGCATGACAGCTGCACCATATACAGCAAGGAGATTGCTTACGTTGAACTTTCCTATGAATTGTACTCCTACTTCCTTACCATTGATGTCAAGGTACATTCCCTCAAAGTGGCACTCAATAATCTTAGCCTTGAAGTCTGCTGGGCTTTGTACGGAATATGTCTTGACAGTAGCTTTAGTATTCTGTACCATTACCATGCCGTTCTTGTCATCAGCATTAGTGATGGCAAAGGCATCGGCTGGAAGGTTGTCGAAGAACTGCTTCTTAGCCTTGATGTAGTTCTCGAATGTCTTGTGGTAGTCGAGGTGGTCACGTGTGATGTTAGTAAAGAGACCACCCACGAAACGGAGTCCGCCTATACGGTTCTGTACTACAGAGTGGCTGCTCACCTCCATGAATGCGTACTCACATCCTGCCTCCACCATGCGTGCAAGGAGTGCATTGAGTGTAACAGGGTCTGGAGTAGTATGTTCCGTTGGAACAGCCTCACCATCTATATAATTGCATACTGTAGAAAGAAGTCCTGCCTTATGTCCCATGTGACGGAACATGTCATAAAGGACTGTAGCGATGGTAGTCTTACCATTAGTACCTGTCACACCAACAAGCTTCAACTTGCTTGTTGGGTCGCCGTAGAAGGTTGTGGCAATCTGTCCCACAATCTGCTCTGAGTTTTCAACACGTACAAAGACTGCCTTGTCCGCATATTCGGCAGGAACAGTCTCACACACTACAGCAACCGCACCCAGTTCGATAGCCTTGCCGATATAGTTGTGACCATCTGCCTGTGTACCCTTAACAGCTATAAAGAGATGACCTTCACCAATAAGTCGTGAATCAATATTCACGCCCTTAATATCCACATCAAGGTTGCCTGCAACCTCAAGGACATTCAGTTTTGCTACAAGTTCCTTTAATTTCATAATCTCGGCCCCCAACCCTACCTTCCCCAAGGGGAAAGAGAATTTACATGGGGAATATTTTAATTGATAACTTACTATTATGTTTTGTTTTTAAGTCTTCGGTTTATTCTTGAATTTTAAGACTGCCTATAGTCTTTCCGTTCTGTAAAACTTTAAGACTTAAAAACTCCCTAATTCAACTTTTAACTTTTAATTTTTAACTTTTAACTTCGCTAAGGCTAATTAAGCCTGAGCGTTACCGTCTGTCCTTTCACGAACGAACTGCCTGCCGAAGCACTCTGACTTACTACCTTGCCTCTTCCGCTTATCCTTACCTTGAGTCCTTTGCTCTCGAGGGCATAGACAGCGTCACGGGCCCCCATGCCAATCACATTAGGAACGGATTTCTCGTACATGGTACGTGAGGAGAGGGTAAGACTTCCATGCTTTATCTTGGCATTACACCACTCACCCACATTATCCTCGTATGCCTTTACTCCGAGACTACGGAGAACTGCCTTGGCTGATGCCGTACTACCGTTCTTCACGTCTGGCACAAGCTGGGTGTTTGAATCAACCGCACACACAAGCTCACGTGTCACGTGCTTGGAGAGTACTCGCTGTGATATCTTTGAGAATACCGTACCTGCCTGTCCACCACCACTTGAGATGAAGTAGTTGTGACGTATTGACACGATGCACGTATATTTTGGTTCTTCCGAAGGAAAATATCCGCAGAAACTAACGAGGTGTTCTGTTCCGTATCGTCCTCTGGCTGAAATCTGTGCCGTACCAGTTTTACCTGAAACATGGAACATAGGATTGCCAGCAGGCTTACCAAGTCCGTCCTTGTCACATACAACCCTCTGGAGCATTTCCTGTATATTCTTCAGAGTGCTTGGCTTGCATATCTGCGATTTGATGACCTCCACAGGATAATGCTTGACCGTGTCACCATTCTGCAAAAGACCTGATACGAAGCGTGGCTTTACCATCTTACCGCCATTGGCTATGGCGTTGTAGAATGTCACGATAGATATAGGTGGTATCTGTGTCTCATAACCGATTGACATCCATGGAATGGTAGTGTGTGGCCAGTTACTCCTATCCTTTGCAGGATAACGTATCTGTGGATCGGCTGTACCTACGAAAGGAAGATGGAGCGGAGTACCAATACCTATGCGTCGGAGTCCTTCGACAAACTTCTCTGGCTTCTTATGATAATACTTGTCAACAAGCTTTGCCGTACCGATGTTTGAAGATACCATAAGGACATGCGGAACGTCAATAACATGATAGCCTCCCTTGTTCCAGTTGTGGTCCTTCATCTTGGCTCCATACATCATCTCGATACCGTTGCCAGTATCTACAATGTCGCTTTTATGCACATATCCGTCATCCATAGCCACCATGAGGGATGCTGTCTTGAATGTTGAACCCGGCTCCATGAGTGCGGCAAGTGCATAGTTACGTCCCTCGTAGAAACGGTTTGTCTCTGGGTCACGCTGGAGATTGACTATCGCCTTTAT
>CAMOVB010000252.1:0-4188 GCA_946626925.1 uncultured Prevotellaceae bacterium | reverse complement strand
AGTGGAGAGGTAAATCCGTCATATTTTCCAATGATGAAAGAAAGAGGAAGCATCACCAGACTATAGGCATACCAACAATAAATCCAACAATATGCTAATATGCAAGGAAGTGCCACTATGGCAAACTGCCAAAGCCACATGAGGGTTGACTCCTTCTCCGTGCCATCGTTACGGCTGTTTTTGTTCTTGGTTTCGTTAATACATAATGCAGAAGCAATCATTGCAACAAACATCTCTACCAGCGTAATGATGCCTACAAGTTGCTTATATGGTTTGTTCACTTCGCTATATTCAAGACTGTCAGGAGCTATTCCGTTCAAGAATGGAACGTGGAAATGCTGACAAACAACGACACGAACAGACAAGAAAAGTCCTGCCAGCAACAAGAACAGCCACAATAGTCTCTGGTCATAATAACGTGTGGGAGTATTTGAACTCTTTTTGTCTTTCTTATGTTTCTGCTTTTTGTTCACGGTCATGGGGGCTTTAATGATTCTATCAAACACTTTCTATTATTCTTCCGTCTTTTGCCTTGCCTTACGACACATGAAGCCAATAGGGATTATTGACAGGAAGCTGGCAAGAGCGGATGTCGCAGGAAGAATAATTGAAAATGGAGATATACACATCGGGCCTTCACCTCCCGATGGCATGAGCAGATGCCACATTATGATTATTGAAACGGTATTGACTATAAGCCATACCATTATTGTTTGGAACATCCATTCCTGTTTCCGGAGCAGATAATGGATAGGGGTGCCTAAAATAATATAACACAACAGATTGTATAATGCTATAAATGGAATAAGGATAACGACGATTATTGACAGATTCATGAATGTAGTCCAAAGTGAGCACTTTGCCATACACAGAATACTATCCAAGATTGGTTTCCAGTTCTTCATCTTTGTATGTTTTCTTTTGCGACAAAGGTAAACATTTTTTCGTTTCATGGACTTATGATTGTGGAAAAAGATTAACCTCTGTGTGAATTTTGATTAGTCCCACATTTGGAGTGATGAACCAAAATATGTACATTCGGCTCATGAGCAAGAATGGGAATAATACTATTTTATCTAATGATTTTCCTTTGCAAATAAAAGTATAAGATTTGTGCAGAAATATCCTTTGTGTATTATGAAAAAATCATACATTTGCAACGTCGCTTAATTACTTAATCCATGTGAAACCAATGAAGAAAGTTGTATATAACATAATGTTGTTCATGGCACTCATGGTCACGTCATCATGTAGCACAACGAGCAATAATGTCGTGTCGCCATATATAACCGTGAGGGACGGTAAGTTCTATAACGGCAAGAATGAATACCGATTCGTCGGCACAAACATGTGGTATGGTGCAATACTCGGAAGCGAAGGTCGTGGAGGCAATCGTGAACGACTGTTGCAGGAGCTGGATGACATGAAGGAGACAGGCATAGACAATGTGCGTGTACTCATAGGCGGAGACGGACGTGACGGAATACCTTCACATATAGCACCCAAGCTACAGGAAAAGCCTGGAGTATATAATGACACTATCCTCGTCGGTCTTGACTACCTCATGAGCGAACTTGAGAAACGCAACATGAAGGCTGTGCTCTACTTCAATAACGCATGGGAATGGAGCGGTGGATATGGTGCCTACCTCGACTGGGTAGGATTCAAGGGTAGCGTCATGAGTTCGGACGGCTCTGGGTTGAAGCACTTTGAGCAGACACCTATACCAAGCTACGACGGATGGTGGGAGTACATGCAATATGTGGGTAACTTCATCACCAACGACAAGGCAAAGGAACTTGCCAGCCAACACGTGAGGAACATGGTGACACGCACCAACAGCATCACGGGTAAGTCTTACACCGAATCGACTGCCTTGATGGCATGGGAGATAGCCAACGAACCTCGATGTTTCATCAATGACTCCTTGCACAGAGCCAAGTTCGTGGAATGGATTGACGAACAGAGTACGCTTATCAAGTCACTCGACCCAAACCATCTTGTCACAACTGGTTCGGAGGGCAAGCACGGATGTGAGGAGAGCCTTGAACTGTTCAACACCATCCATACGCTTCCAAATATTGATTACGCCTGTATCCATATCTGGCCTTACAACTGGGGATGGCTTGGCGAATACGTACAGAACTACGATGCCGACAAGACAACGAGCGGAGAAGACCCAATAGTGAGCAACGTAGGAAAAGCATGTGACAGTACACTCGCCTACATAGATGAGGCACATGAGCTTATGTCGAAAGCAGGCAAGCCACTCGTACTTGAGGAATTTGGTTATCCTCGTGACGGATTCAAATTCTCAGCAGGAAGTCCTACCACAGGAAGGGACACATACTACCAGTATGTCTTCAACATTATCAAGGAGTCAGGCAAGATAGCTGGTTGTAACTTCTGGGGATGGGGAGGCAGAGCCAACGTGAAGCACACCATCTGGGAACGCTGGGACGATTACGTATGCGACCCTGCACAGGAAGAGCAAGGCCTCAACTCCGTGTTTAAGGCAGACAGCAGCACTCTTAATATTATAAAGAAAGCGGTGGAGAGGATTAAAGGTAGTGAAAAGTGAATAGTGAATAGTGAAAAATAAATTTTACTCTGCTCGCTAAAACACAGAGAACTCAGAGGATACAGAGAACACGGAGAAAGCCCCCAACCCCTCAACTTAGCGAAGCGGTCTCACTGACCGCAGGGGAATAACGGGGCGGCCGTTCGGATTATTCACGATTAATTTCCCATAGTGCTGAATAGCCGCCCCCTTTGGGGGTCGGGGGGCATGGGCTAAATATATAACAAATATGAAACGAATAAAGACAATTATCACACTGGTGGTTCTGTCTTGCATCTTTGCAACGACGAACATATTTGCACAGATTCGTGGCACCAACATCACGGTTACAGTCACTCCTGACCACAAGGACTGGAACTACAAGGTGGGCGAAAAGATTGAGTACAACGTGTGTGTGCTCAAGTCAAGCACGTTGCTTGACAATGCCAGTATCTCATACGAGATGGGACCTGAGATGTACCCAGAGGTGAAGAAGGACATGACACTCAAGACAGGAAACACAAGGATTGTGGGCAAGATGAACAAGCCGGGATTCTATAAGTTGAAGGTCACGGCTCATGTGGGTGGCAAGGATTACGAGAACTGGTGTACGGTAGCCGTATCGCCTGAGAAGATTGTGCCAAGCACACAATGTCCGAAGGACTTTGATGAGTTCTGGTCAAAGACGGTGGAGCAGGCACGATGGACAAGCCTTGAACCTACGTTCGAACTTCTTCCTCTCAAGAGTACGCCTGCTGTAAACACATATCAGGTAAGTTTCCAGAATGACCAGTGGGGACGCAGAATATACGGAATACTCAACGTGCCGACAAAGCCGGGCAAGTATCCTGCACTCCTCAAAGTACCAGGAGCCGGGGCACGTCCTTACCAAGGTGACAGCTGGTTTGCAAGTCAGGGAGCAATACTTCTTGAAATCGGTATTCATGGCGTTCCTGTCATCTATGAGCGTGACTACTATGAGCGACTGATGCAGACAGCCGTCAACGAATACTGGTGGTACGGAACGAATGACAAGAACAAGAGCTACTACAAGAAGGTCATCACGGGTTGCCTCCGTGCCATCGACCTCATAGCAACGCTTGACAGCCTCAACCCTTCACTCGGTGTGGGATGGGACGGCAAGAACCTTGGTGTTACGGGTTCAAGTCAGGGAGGATTCCTCACTCTCGTATGTACGGCTCTCGACAAGCGCGTGAGCTGTTATGGTGCAGTACATGCTGCCCTTTGCGACCATGAGTCTTCGCTCAAGAAGGTTGCGTGCGGATGGCCTCATTACTATTATAATGTAACCAATCCAGACCCACGCGACATAGAGAATATGCGCTACTACGACGGTGTGAACTTTGCACGCAGGATTACCGCCCCTGGCTATTTCTCCTTCGGATATAATGATGACGTGGTGCCGCCAACATCATCTTACGGCACATATAATATAGTGACAGCAGAAAAGACTCTCTCCGTTTATCCTCAGACAGCCCACTTCTGGTATCAGGAGCAATGGGACGAATGGCAGGGATGGTTATTAAAACATTTAGGTATAAAATAATTCCAGTTTAACTTGTAGTTAAATTGTAGTTAAAATGGAGTTATATAGGAAGTTAAAAAGA
>CAMOVB010000251.1:0-4195 GCA_946626925.1 uncultured Prevotellaceae bacterium | reverse complement strand
ACTTCCTATATAACTCCATTTTAACTTCAATTTAACTACAAGCTAAACTTGAATTTGTAAGTTCTTAAGTTTTTAGGTTCTTGAGTTTTTATGTTAATGCGATAAGCCTCCGCGAGAACTAAAAAACTTAAAAACCTAAAAACTCACAAACTTAATAATTTACTTTACGAATACCTTCTTACCGTTTACGATGTTGATACCCTTAACTGGTGCTTCTACTTTCTTGCCGTCGATAGTGTAAACACCTATAAACTGAATCTTCTTTTCTGTATTTACATTAGTGATGGTTGCTGGGTCATCTGCTGCATCTATGTAAATCTTCTCAGGAAGTGGGTACTGAACACCTTCTGTGAGTGCGAGGTAGCAAGAGTTCTCTGCCACTGTACCTGATGTAGCCTTAACAAATGCATTTGTATCAAATACATAATATACAAGGTTGTTATTGTTATCATCCTGCTTTGGAAGTGACTCGATATTTACTGCTCCTGTTGCTGTTCCTACAAGATAGGTGTTGATTTGTAAAAGCTCTTCCTCTGGAGTCTCTTTGAAAAGAACGATAGTCTTTACGCCCTCGCCATAGAGCACAAATCCTGTGTTTGGAACGTAAGCCTGAACAGTACTGAATACCTCATAGTTTGTTGAGAATGTTGGGACTTCACCTGTATATTTCACGAATGTTTCATCATCATTGTAATATCCCCATGCATTCTGTGTCTCATCGAAAGCTATATTTATACCTTCTTCGTTCTCAAACATTAAATACTTATCTTGAATGATGTAAGTTTGAATTCCAGATTCAAAGTCTGCTTCGTACATAGAAGAGAATGGAATGTACTTACCTTCTCCAAAGTCGATGGTAAGAATATTGTCGCCCTTAAAGTAAGCGGTATATACTTCATTGTCGTCACCAGCAACGAATGTGTATGGGTTCTCTGTAATCTTGTTGCCCTTGGAATCCATCCAATAGTCAAACTGGAAGTCATCAGATGAAGGTGTAGCTGTGATTGTGATGTTGTCACCCTTGTCGTTGATAACCTTGTCGATGTTGACACTACCCGCACGCTTCAATGCGTCTGCGACCTTGACATACACCTTTGAGAATACTGCATAGTATGTGTTGTCTGGCTCAAATCCATATCCTTCTACGTCTGTTGATTCTGTAACCTGTTCTGTTTTGACAGAAATGCTGCCTTCAAGGCTGTTGCTTGTTAACGCTTCGGTCAATGAAGCTGGAGTGGCTGTTGGGAAAAGACCAACGAACTGATATCCGTCAGCAGGCTTTGCATGATAGTCGATAGTGGTAGAAGAATAGCCCAGCTCATACAGCTTTGTCTCACTTATATCAGCATAATTAGCTTCTTCCTCGCTGCTCGCATTTGAAAGGTAGATAAGTCCCTTACCTGTTGTTGCCACCTCGGCTCTATCGTAGAACCAGTAATACTTGCCGTCACCTTCAGCAAAAGCAGAAAGGCATGCTACTGTGGCAAGAAGAAAAGATGTGAATAGTTTCTTCATAATCGATTTTAATTTTGTGTTACGTTAATAATCTTGTAAATCTCTCTTATTAGGAATCCTCCGACAATCAGCATTTGTGATATGCAGAAGATTGTATCAAGCTTGATAATCATAAATAGCAGAAATGCCATTGTCACTATGACTAATGCCCAATGTATGTTCTTGTTGCGGAACCAGAAGAGTACCGAGACAACTGGATTGAACACTACCACGAGCCAGTTCCACTCTGTTCCCGGTGCATTGGATATGAATACAACGGTACAAAGGAACAATCCGAGGAATGTATGCAATGCCATGACAGGATAATCTATGATGTCTGTCTTGACAAAACATAGGATGAGAAACAGTATGGCAAATACGAGTGGTGAGAAATATGAATCACCCTTTACCTTTACTGTTGGACGACAGATTACGTTTTTGCTTTGAATGAGATTGGCTGCATCAAATACCGTTATCACGTCCTGTGGCATTATTAGTTTAGCATCCCCACTTACTTCATCGTCAGGAGTACCTCCAAAGATGCTATGTCCTATAAAGCCATGCCATGAATTGAAGTCAATGTAGCGTAGTACGATTTCGCGCCGTGTATTACCTTCGATATATTTGTCTATGTATGGAGAGAGGTTAATCTGACGTTCATATGTCGCTCCGAGAACCATGTTGGTTGCTATTGTTGCACATCCTCGCGTGATATAGTCGAGGTCATATGCCAATCCTTTTTCAAATTCCTTGTCAAGCAACATCCATAGTCTCTGTTTCTCTTTGAGACTGAGTTTCAGCTCGTATTCCGTTATGCCTCTGCCTTCCTTGCGGTAGTCCTCACGGAACATTCTTGTTTCTTCTGGAATGATTCCCTCCCTGACTCTTCTGAATACTCCAGTAATGAAATCATTTCCCCATTCTGGAATCTTTTCCGTAAAGCAGTAGTCGAGACCAGCCGAAGGACACCACATCCTTATTGCCATGTGGCCGAACATGGTGGATGGTGTCTCACCTGGAGTGATGACCACCAATGCTGCATGCACATCTGTGTGAAGACTGTCATTGGAAGCATCCTCCTTTTCCTGTGCACTCGCTGTGAGTGTAAGGAATAGCAATAATATGTAGAGAATACGAATCATGTACTATACTTTACTTAGAAAGTAAATTATCAATCTGCACCTTTATCTCTGGGTCACTTGGACGAGGTGCCGTACTCTTGAAGAGTTTGCCATTAGAGTCGAAGAGCATGAAGCGTGGAATACTGTTGATGCCATAACCGCTAATGCCTGGGCTGTTAGCAAGGTCTGGTACGATGTACTGTTCCCACTTTGGCTTGTCCTCATTAACCTTCTTGACCCAAGCCTTCTTGTCTGTGTCGATGGAAATAGATACAACGCGTATGTTCTTTCCTTCGTACTCTTCTGCAAGCTTGGCAAGATATGGTATCTCTCTCTTACAAGGTCCACACCATGTAGCCCAGAAGTCGATGTATGTCACTTTGCCATTGCCAAGAAGACTTGTGAATTGAAGTTCCTTGCCATCCACATCAGCAATAGTGAACTCAATGGCATCCTGTCCCTGAGCCTTGGCTGCCATGTTCTTGAGGCTCTCCTTCACGAACTCAGTATATGTGGTGTCTGTTGAAACCTTCAAATACTGCTCGTAGAGGTCCTTGTATTCCTCGCTTGACGTGTCCAGTCCCCAGTTGGAAAGGAACATGAGGTTCAATATATAGAAGTTGGCAACCTTGTTGCGTACATCCTGATTCTGTGTGTATTCTGCAAGGTATTTCAGTTTTGCTCCATCTGCCTGCATAGGAGTGTAGAGTGATGGATGAGCGGCATAGTACCACTCAAGGTAGTTGTATATCTTCGCAGCCTGAAGGGTGTCGTTCTTGTCAATATCACCAATGTATGACATATAGTCACTCTCGTTTACCATTGTCTTTCCCATTTTCTCACGACTGATACCATAGCCGACAAGTGCACTCTCACGTTGATCGTTTATGGCTGCCTGAGCCTGAGTTGCAAACTCCTTGTCTGATATTGTCTTGATGACTGCCTCCATCTTTCCAAGTTCTGCATTGACATATGTCTTTGCATCGGTAAATGTGGCAAACTTGACTGCCATTGAGTCAGGCACAAGGTTGTATGAGTTAGAGATTGTGTTATAGTACATATTGGCGTATGTAGATTTCTCTGGCTCATCACCTGTATATGTAACCTTGAAAGGATTGAGCTTAATGTCTGCATTCAATGTCTTGTTTGGTTGTAGAAGAACACAGAAAGCAGCTGTTGGCTCAGGCTTATTGCCTGACTTGACGAAGACGAGAGCCTCGCTCATCTCATTCACATCGTATGACAATGTGAATCGTCCTTTTTTATCCACCTTTATCGTGTCATATCCATTCTGACATTTCTTATGTCCCTCAATGTACACGAGAAGGGTATCAGTTGTCTGATACTTGGCAATCTTGCCGTTTACTGTTGATGTCTGAGCCATTGTTGGTAGTGATAGCGCCAACATACCCATTGAAAGAAATGAAAGTGCTTTGTTCATTATGTTGTAAGTTTTTGCCCCCTCCCGACCTCCCACGAGGGGAGGAGATTGAGGACAGTTCTTGAGTTTTTGAGTTTTTAAGTTTTTTATTCAAGTTTAGCTTGTAGTTAAATTGTAGTTAAAATGGAGTTATATAGGA
>CAMOVB010000250.1:0-4230 GCA_946626925.1 uncultured Prevotellaceae bacterium | reverse complement strand
CTTTTAGCGATGATCCTGATGATAACCCGTTCAAGTTGGGTATAGGTATCAAGAATGATCGTAACTATTTTGGCAATCTTGGCGTAAATGTAGGCGGCTTGACGGTCAATGGCATCCCTGCTTTCTCTCAGACTTATCAGATTGCTGATTACGCAAATGCTGCAGAATATAATAATAATTGGGGTATCCTTGCTGATATTTCTGCTGAGAGTGAAAAGCATCCGGGAATCCTTGCGAGAGAAGCTGTAAAACGTTATGAACGCATTGATACTATGTATGTAGGAAGACCGGCTAATTCTGCTCAGTATTATCGTGCCACGCATGGTTATAACACAGTTTGCGACCTTAATGTTTCTGTAAATATTGATGACAGATTCTTTATTGGTGCAAATCTTGGTGTTCATTGGCTGGAAATGCAACGTCTGAGTGAGTATTCTGAAAATGGTATATATGTGGATAGCGAGGGACAGTCGTTTGACACACGTTATCTTTTTGAGAATTTCTATGAGACAACTGGATATGGAGTAGATTTCAAGATTGGAGCAATTGTCCGTCCATTTGAGGATTCACCATTCCGCTTTGGATTTACTTACAAGACTCCTACAGCATATTCATTGACGGATCGTAGCACAACGACTCTTTATTACGGTGCGAGTCATTTGAATGACCGTTACGATGCCGATTCATATTCCATACCTTCAGGTGATTATGAATACAAATATAATGATCCTTGGTCTATCAATTTCAGTCTTGGATATACTGTAGGTAAGAAATTCGCTATAGGTGCAGAGTATGAATATGAGGATTTTTCAAATGCTAATTACTCTTCTGCTTATTATAGCGTAGCAGATGACATAACTTTCCGTAAAATGAATCAGACGATCAAGAAAACGGCAAAGGCGCAGCATACTTTCAAGATCGGAACAGAATTCAAGCCTGTTGATAATATTAGTCTCCGACTTGGATACAATTATATTAAGTCTCCATACGTAACAGGAGCGTTTAAGGAACTCGCTTATGATGGTGATCCTTCAGAAACAGACTGGATAAACTGGAAGAACGTACAGAGAATTACAGCTGGTATAGGTTTCCGCTTTGAGAAATGTTTCCTTGATTTTGCTTACCAGTATCACATGCAGAAGGGCGATTTTTATGCGTTCAATGATGTTGTGTATGACGATATAAATAAAGATTGTGAAATTTATTTAGAGCCAACAGAGGTTAATTTAAATCGTGGAAAGTTACAGGTGACTTTCGGCGTTAGGTTCTAAGCCTGATGTGATTTTTAGCATCCGTATAAATAAACTGGGTAGAGGAAACGGTTTCTTCTACCCAGTTTTTTTGTAATGTTCGCGCTTTGTGGCCGGACGGAATGTACAAAAAGCAACGAGGACGTACTTTCGTGGTACGTCCTCGTTGTTTTATGACTGTTATTGCTTGTTTTTGACGATATTGTCCTCTATGAGTGCTTTGTTTGTTGCGGATAAATCCTTCTGCTTTGCTGTTCCTGTAAGGTGAAGCTTGCCTTTTTGCGTGGTAGCAGATATGAGTCCTGTGTTTATGTCGGCTTCAACATCGCTGTTGCCCATGCTGGTCAGGGTAATGTCCTCGGTGGCATTTATATGCTTGAATGTTGCATCGCCGTCGCCTGTTGCCTCGTACTTGAAGATGTCACATTCTACGCTGTCAAGGTTGAATGAGCCAGAACCGATGACACCCAGTTCTATGTTCTGCTCCTTCCATGTGCCATGCGAAGTGAAGTCGCCTGTGGAACAAAGTGCCACGCACTTGAGGTCTGGCGAACTGATGTATGCTGTAATATTCTGCTTGTTGCCGTATGCGTTCAGTTCAGGATTGTTGTCGGATGATGTATAGAGAGTGAGTATTCCACTTTCTACGTCGGCTTTGACGTGGCTGATGGCTATAGAGTCGCCTTCTACCTCAAAGCTGTAGTCGCCTTGAGTATATACGATGTTTATTCCTCCGAGACTTGTTATCTGGTTGAAGTTGCCATGAACATTGAGTTGTGTCCTCATTATGTTCTGGCTGTCCTCAGTATTCTTTTCCTGTTTTGCCTCTGTTTTCTTTCCCGTATTGTTGCCTCCGCATGAACAGAGGAGTGAGAGTGCTATTGGTAAGATAATCTGCTTTTTCATTTCTTCTTTATCTGTTGGCTTTGTCTAATTGTTTGTTATTATTGTCCAAAGGTAGTCTATTTTTTACAAAAGTGCAAATATTTCTTTGCTCTGCGGGCTATTTCTATTATCTTTGCACAATATTAACAGAAATATTCAAACAACTTTACTATTAATATGGCAGATATTCAGAATAATTACATCACAGTTGCATACAAGTTGTACGTAAAGGATGATGAGGATGAGAAGGAGTCTCTTGTTGAAGAATGCAATGAGGAACATCCATTCCAGTTCATCAGTAACCTTGGCGCAGCAATCCCTGCTTTCGAACAGCAGGTTGACGCTCTTGCCTCAGGCGCAAACTTCGACTTCGTCATTCCTTGCAAAGATGCCTATGGTGAATTTGAGGATGAGCTTATGTTTGACGTTGACAAGAAGATTTTTGAGTTCAACGGCAAGTTCGATACAGAGCATGTGTTTGAGGGTAACGTCGTTCCTCTTCAGGGCGAGGATGGCTCACGTTTCCATGCAACAATCATAGAAATCAAGGATAATGCTGTTACTATTGACCTTAACCACCCACGTGCAGGTCAGGACCTTCATTTCGTAGGCAAGGTATGTGTCAATCGTCCTGCCACTAATGAAGAGGTCACTCAGATGCTTAACTACATGAGTGGCGAAGGCGGCTGCGGCGGTTGTGGTGGCTGTGGCGGCGGCGACTGCGGTAGTGGCGGTTGCGGAGGCTGCTGTCATTAATTAGAAATTAGTAATGAGTGATGAGTAATTTGTAATGACAAGTTCCGTCATGTGTTTTGAACCGAATGGCAATTTCTCATTTCTCATTACTAATTACTCATTAGAATCAATTCCTCATTCCTAATTCCTCATTCCTAATTCTTTTTTCTAACTTAAGAACTCAAAATGAGAAATTCTTTTGGCAATATATTTACCGTAACAACGTTTGGCGAAAGTCATGGAGCTGGCGTTGGCGGAGTCATCGACGGCTTTCCTGCTGGTATTGACATCGACCTCGACTTCGTCCAGAGCGAGCTTGACCGCCGTAAACCTGGTCAGAGTAAGATTACGACAGGAAGACAGGAGGGCGACAAGGTAGAAATTCTTTCCGGAGTGTTCGAGGGAAAGAGTACTGGCTGTCCTATCGGTTTCCTCGTAAGGAACACCAACCAACATTCCAACGACTATGAAAACGTCAGGAACGTGTTCCGTCCTTCACATGCCGACTATACTTACACTCAGAAGTATGGTCTCCGTGACCATCGAGGCGGTGGAAGAAGTAGTGCACGAGAGACAATATCACGATGCGTGGGTGGTGCTTTTGCCAAGATAGCACTTCGCCAGTTGGGCATCATCGTTACGGCTTACACGTCTCAGGTAGGTAATATTGCCATCGAAAGGGATTACTCTAAACTCAATCTTGATAATATCGAGAAGAATAATGTCCGTTGTCCTGACCTCGACAAGGCAAAGGAGATGGAGAATCTCATCCTTGCCGTCAAGGAAGATGGTGACACCATCGGCGGAATCATCACTTGTGTCATCAAGGGATGCCCTGTCGGTCTTGGCGAACCTGCTTTCGGTAAGCTACACGCAGAACTTGGTGCTGCCATGCTCGGAATAAATGCCGTCAAGGGATTTGAGTATGGCGAAGGTTTTGACGGAGTAGGGCAGAGAGGCTCAGAGCAGAACGACATTTTCTTTAATGATAATGGCAAAATAAATACTCGTACTAACCATAGTGGCGGTATTCAGGGCGGCATAAGCAATGGACAGGATATTTATTTCCGTGTGTTGTTTAAGCCTGTTGCCACTCAGCTTCGCGAACAGCCAACGGTTGATAAGGATGGCAACGACACCATGCTTGAGGTGAAGGGTCGTCATGACCCTTGCGTCCTTCCTCGTGCCGTACCTGTGGTTGAGGCAATGGCAGCAATGGTGATACTCGATAATTATCTCTTGAACAAGACAGTTCATCTTTAGAACATATTGTTATACTAACCAAGTTAAATTGTTACGCTTATGAATAAAGTGATGCTTATCGGAAATGTCGGTAAGGAGCCGCAGGTTCGTTATCTCG
>CAMOVB010000249.1:0-4267 GCA_946626925.1 uncultured Prevotellaceae bacterium | reverse complement strand
TGGGTGCTCTCATCATGACTCACTCTGATGACAATGGTCTTGTACTTCCACCAGCACTCGCACCTATTCAGGTTGTCATCATCCCAATCGGCAAGGGCGACCAGATGGCTATGCTCGACGAGAAGGCAAATGCTATCGTGAACAACCTCCGTGCTATGGGTATAAGCGTGAAGTACGACAACGCAGACAACAAGCGTCCAGGCTTCAAGTTTGCAGATTACGAGCTCAAGGGTGTACCTGTACGTCTCGTACTCGGTGCTCGTGACCTCGAGCAGGGTGTTGTAGAAATCATGCGTCGTGATACTCTCGAAAAGGAGAACGTAAGTATCGAGGGCATCGAGACATACATCAAGAACCTCCTTGACGAGATTCAGAAGAACATCCTTGCAAAGGCAAAGGCATTCCGCGATTCTCACATCTACGAGTGTGACAACTACGAGGAGTTCAAGGAGAAGGTTAAGGACGGTGGTTTCTTCCTCTGCCACTGGGATGGAACAGAAGAGACAGAGGCAAAAATCAAGGAGGACACTCAGGCAACAATTCGTTGTGTGCCATTCATGTTCGAACAGACACCAGGTACAGATATGGTAAGCGGCAAACCAGCCAAGTACCGTGTTCTCATCGCACGCTCTTACTAAGAGACCCTCTCTGTCCTTCGGACATCTCCCCCTATATGGGGAGAGCCATTCGGAGAATATCTGCAAAAACTGCAGATGAAATATCTTAAATAAAAATGGTAGGACTTGCATGTTAATTGCTAATTATCAATTATCAATTGTCAATTATCAATTAAAAATATGAATTGTGCTGACAGTATTACGCTGTCAGCACAAACTCATTCTACACGACAAAGATTTAGGGAAGAACTGACACAAAATCATCTTGGCATAGACTTTGCAGGATAAGTGATGGTAACACAATAGAAACAAGTAAATGAGCAATCAATATACACAGAAACTGAGTCAGATACTGACATACAGCAAGGAGGAGGCATTACGCCTCGGCAATGACTTCATCGGTCCAGAGCACATGCTCTTGGGCATCATTCGTGATGGAGACAACTTAGCTGTCACTACCCTCCTCGACAAGTTCAATCTTGACATTCCTGCGGTAAAGACCAGTCTTGAGTCAATGTTGCGCGACCAGTCAATCACACTGCTATCCAACGACATTGCGTTCAACGACAAGTCATCCACAGTCCTTCGTCTCAGTATCCTTGAGGCACGCCTAAAGAAGAGCAAGGCAAGCGATGCAGAACACCTTATCCTTGCCATCATGAAGCAGAAGGACAACCTTGCCGCACGTATTCTTGAGGACTGTAATGTCACATATCAGGCTCTGTCCAATGCACTCTCACAACCTGCACCTTCCGCACCTAAGGCTGGAGTAAGCCTTGACGAGGAAGACGAAGACGAAGAACTTGCATCTCCGCCACCATCAGCAGGAAGAAACAATTCGGCCACGACAAAGGAGAAGAAGTCAAACTCTGACACACCCGCACTTGACACCTTCGGCTTTGACCTCACGAAGGCAGCAGCAGAAGGTAAGCTTGACCCTGTTGTAGGTCGTGAACGTGAGATAGAGCGTATGGCACAGATTCTTTCACGCAGAAAGAAGAACAACCCTGTGCTTATTGGTGAACCTGGAGTCGGCAAGACAGCAATAATCGAAGGACTTGCCACTCGCATATACGAACATAAGGTAAGCCGTATTCTATTTGACAAGCGCATCATCTCACTCGACATGGCTGGTATCGTTGCTGGAACAAAGTACCGCGGACAGTTTGAGGAACGTATGCGTTCCATCATCAAGGAATTGCGTGCCAATCCAGACATCATTGTCTTCATCGACGAGATACATAACCTCGTGGGTGCAGGCAATCAGGCAGGACAGATGGATGCCGCCAACATGCTCAAGCCTGCTCTCTCAAGAGGTGAGATACAATGCATCGGAGCAACAACACTCAACGAGTACCGCAAAAGCATAGAGAAGGATGGAGCTCTCGAACGACGTTTCCAGAAGATTATCGTAGAGCAACCTTCAAAGGAGGAGACACTTGAGATTCTTCACAACATAAAGGAGCGTTACGAGGAGCATCACAACGTAACATATACAGAAGAAGCCCTCAAGGCATGCGTAGAACTGACAGCACGTTATGTAACCGACCGTCAGTTCCCTGACAAGGCAATTGATGCACTTGACGAGGTAGGTTCACGTGTCCACATCAACAACATATCCGTCCCTAAGGACATTGAGGATATGGAGAAGGACATAGCCGAGGCAAACAAGCGCAAGGAACAGGCTGTAAAGAACCAGAACTACGAACTTGCAGCCAACTTCCGTGATGAGGTTCGTATCAAGACTGATGCACTCAAAGTAAGGAAACAGGAATGGGAAGAGTCACAGCAGGAACAGCGTCAGACAATAAATGCTGACATTGTGGCAGACACTGTAAGTATCATGACAGGCATCCCTGTACAGAAGATGGCACAGACAGAAAGTGTCCAACTCAAAGGAATGCGTCAGGCTCTCAAGGAAGCTGTCATAGCACAGGATACTGCCATCGACAAACTCGTAAGCGCAATCCTCCGCAGTCGTGTAGGACTCAAAGACCCTAACCGTCCGACAGGAGTATTCATGTTCCTCGGTCCTACTGGAGTCGGAAAGACATATCTAACAAAGAAACTGGCAGAACGTATGTTCGGAAGTTCAGATGCCCTCATACGTGTAGATATGAGTGAGTATATGGAAAAGTTCACAACAAGCAGACTTGTAGGTGCACCTCCAGGATATGTCGGATATGAGGAAGGTGGTATGCTCACCGAAAAGGTAAGACGCAAGCCATACAGCATCGTACTTCTTGACGAGATAGAGAAAGCACATACTGATGTGTACAACCTTCTCCTTCAGGTAATGGACGATGGACGTCTCACAGATACTCTCGGACGTACAGTCGATTTCCGCAACACAATCATCATCATGACGAGCAACGTCGGTACACGTCAGTTGAAAGAGTTTGGACGAGGTGTTGGATTCAGCGCAATGGCTGGAAAGAATGACCAGGAGGTAAGCCGAAGCGTCATTCAGAAGGCACTTAACAAGCAGTTCTCGCCTGAGTTCCTCAACCGTATTGACGAGATTATCACGTTCGACCAACTCGAACTTGATGCCATCGTCAAGATTATTGACCTTGAACTCAAAGGCATCTACGAACGTGTAGAAGCACTTGGCTATCATCTCGAGATTACCGACGAGGCAAAGAAGTTCATTGCAGAGAAAGGCTACGACAAGCAGTTTGGAGCACGTCCTCTCCGTCGTGCACTCCAGCAGTACCTTGAAGACGGAATATCTGAGACAATAGTTGAAGGAGACATTGAGCAAGGAGCAACAATAGAAGCAATCCTCGATGGCGACAAGGTCATAGTCAGAAAGAAAGCATAAAAGAATACTTATCGTGTCATTTTGTCAAAATGTCAGTCACAACGTGGCTGGCATTTTGTTTGCTTATACCAACAACAGGATTAAGAAAAAAATTAAACAATACAATAATGGCACAGAAAGGTAACATCGGGGTTACGACAGAGAACATCTTCCCCGTCATCAAAAAATTTCTCTACAGTGATCATGACATCTTCCTCCGTGAGATAGTAAGTAATGCAGTAGATGCTTCACAGAAGCTTCGCACACTTGCAACAAAGGGTGAACTTCAAGGTGAGGCAGGCGATCTTACAGTAAAGGTTTCTGTCAACAAGGAAGCAGGTACTCTTACTGTCAGCGACCGCGGTATCGGTATGACAGAAGAGGAAATAGATAAGTACATTAACCAGATTGCATTCTCAGGTGCAAACGACTTCCTCGACAAGTACAAGGAAGATGCAAATGCCATCATCGGTCACTTCGGTCTCGGATTCTACTCATCATTCATGGTAAGCAAGAAGGTTGAGATTATCACAAAGAGCTGGCGTGAAGGCAGCAAGGCTGTAAAGTGGAGCTGTGACGGAAGCCCAGAGTTCTCAATAGAAGAATGCGACAAGGCAGATCGTGGTACAGATATCGTGATGTACATTGATGACGAGTGCAAGGAATTCCTTGAAAGCAACAAGATTAAGGAACTCCTCAACAAGTACTGTAAGTTCCTCGCAATCCCTGTTGCTTTCGGTAAGAAGAGCAAGTGGGACGACAAGGAGAAGAAGATGGTTGATACAGACGAGGATGATGTTATCAATGACACTAACCCACTCTGGACAAAGAAGCCATCTGACCTCAA
>CAMOVB010000248.1:0-4275 GCA_946626925.1 uncultured Prevotellaceae bacterium | reverse complement strand
TGACTGTTTTTTTAATATGCACCTTTGTGCAAAACTACAACCATACAGGTCGAAATTATTAGCACATATAATTTTCATTTTAGGCACGAATTATCATTAATTCCAATTTCGATTCTTATCGAAATAAAAATTTATGATAATTCGCGGCAAATTCGTGATAATTCGTGCTTTTAAAAACATATAATTTATGTCTTTCTTAAAACACGTATTATACGTTACTTGCCGCAGCATGAACATCCACCATTGCAGGTATGGAACGAGCTGCCATCGAAGCAGTGAGTACATATCTTGTCCTTTGGAAGACCGATAGCCTCGATGATAGTCTCAAGTTTAGTGAACTTGAGGCTGTCAAGTCCGAGACGCTTGGCAATCTCTGCTACCATTGCCTTGTACTCAGGAGAGTCCGTAGTGGCGTATGCCTTGATTCTCTCATCAGCAATCTTGACGTTCTCCGTACTATGGGCATCCTTGAGGAGAGTAGCCTTGGTGTTGCCTGTCTCAAAGTCTTGAATCACACGACGAGTGATGAGTTCAAGCTCATTCTTGCTCGCTGAGAAGTTGATGAACGGACAAGCGTAGATAAGTGGCGGACAAGCGATACGCATGTGTACCTCCTTTGCACCAAGCTTCTTGAGGGCCTTTGATGAGTCGCGCAACTGCGTACCACGAACGATGGAGTCGTCACAGAAGAGACAACGCTTGCCATTGAGCACGTCCTTGTTAGGGATAAGCTTCATCTTAGCCACGAGGTTACGCATCTCCTGATTGGCTGGCATGAACGAACGAGGCCAAGTTGGAGTGTACTTTGATATTCCTCTCTGATATGGAACCTTGCTTCCTGCAGCATAACCGATAGCCATGCCCACACCTGAGTCAGGAATACCGCCTACGCTGTCAATCTCTACACCGTCGGTCTCGCCCATCTTGAAACCTGTTGTATATCGTACGTCCTCCACATTCTTGCCTTCATAGCATGAAGTTGGGAAGCCATAGTAAATCCAAAGGAACGAGCACACCTGCATCTTCTTCTCTGCCTTGCGGAGCACCTCCATGCCGTCAGACTTGAGCTTGACAATCTCGCCAGGACCTACGAAGTATGAAGTCTCGTAACCAAGGTTAGGGAAAGCAGTTGACTCGCTTGTAGCAGCGAACGCACCATCCTTCTTACCGATTACGATAGGAGTACGTCCCCAGAAGTCACGGGCAGCGATGATTCCGTCTTCGGTGAGGAGGAGCATTGAACACGAACCCTTGACTGTACGATACACGTTCTCGATACCATCCACGAAGGTCTTACCTTTTATAATAAGAAGACCCACTAACTCGGTCGGATTTATCTTACCTGAACTAAATTCGGACAGGTGCATATTTTCCTCGAGCAGTGAGTCTGCAATTTCCTCCATGTTGTTAATCTTGGCAACCGTAACGAGTGCGAAACGTCCAAGATGCGAGTTCATGAGCATCGGCTGTGCATCCGTGTCGCTAATGATGCCAATACCGCTGTTACCCTTAAACTTCGATAACTCGCCCTCAAAACGAGTGCGGAAATACGTGCTCTCAAGATTGTGGATAGCACGATAGAAACCACCCTCGCAGTCATACGTAGCCATACCTCCGCGTTTAGTACCGAGGTGCGACTGATAGTCTGTTCCATAAAACAGGTCTGCTGCGACTGGCTCGAGTGACACTGCTCCAAAAAAGCCTCCCATAAATTGTAGATGTTACTTTGTTTATGTTAAAATGATGTTCAAATCTTTTCCTTTCCGTCCACACCACTTGCGCCATATGTTCCGACACAAACTGAAACGGACATCCTAAAACCAAAGGCGTAAGGGGAATACAATTCGCCCTTCCATCAAAAAACCGAGCAAAGTTAATCATTCTTCACAAAAATTTCCGTACTTTTGCAGTAAAAAATAACGCAGAAGCGTAAAAAAAACAATAGTATTATTTTTTAAGATATATTTTTCAAAGTGAATTATTGCATCACAATTGGATTACTCATAATATCCAACATCTTCATGACCTTCGCTTGGTATGGTCACCTAAAACTTACAGAGATGAAGATTTTGCCAGCGAATGCTCCACTTTACATTGTTATACTCCTCTCATGGGCAATGGCATTGATGGAATACATGTTCATGGTTCCAGCCAACCGCTATGGTTTTCGTGGCAACGGAGGCGCATTCTCACTTATGCAGCTAAAGATTATTCAGGAAGTAATATCACTCACGGTATTCACTGTATTTACCGTTGTCTGCTTCAAGGGTGAGCCTCTCGAATGGAATCACTTGGCAGCATTCTTTTGTCTCATCTTGGCTGTATTCTTTGTATTCATGAAATGATTTCTTTCATTTTCTTGTAGTAAAATGGAGTAAAAAGAAGTAATTACGCTATGCTTCATGGAGTTAAAGGACGTATGACTGACTGTTCAAAATTAACCAATCCTCTGAGTCCTCTGTGGTCTCTGTGTTTGGACTACTGCGAGAACTTAAAAACTCACAAACTTAAAAACTCACGAACCTAAAAACTTATAAACTCAAAAATATGAAAGCAATATCAACAACAAACGCTCCAAGCGCTATAGGTCCATATAGCCAGGGCATCGAGGCTAACGGTACAGTTTACGTTAGCGGTCAGCTTCCTATCAACCCAGCCACAGGCGCATTTGCCGAAGGTGGCATACAGGCAGAGGCACGTCAGTCACTCACCAACATCAAGAATATCCTTGCTGAGGCAGGACTCACGATGGCAAACGTAGTAAAGGTGACAGTTCTCCTTGCTGACATCAACGATTTCGCTGCCGTAAACGAGGTATATGCAAAGTTCTTCACAGCACCATACCCAGCACGCTCAGCATTCGCTGTTGCCGCTCTTCCAAAGAATGCCAACATCGAGATTGAAGCTATCGCTGTAAAGGGATAAAAGAGACATGGCCTCTTCGCCCTGCGGGCATCTCCCCCTCTAAGGGGATGGGGGTATTCAATATGGACGAATTTGCTTTGAAGGCGATAATATAAAAAGGACTAAAGACAAACAAGTGTTGCCTTTAGTCCTTTTTCATTTATATGGATAATCCCAAATGCTTGCGCAGCCTCCTCCCCTTAGAGGGGGAGGTGCCCGTAGGGCGGAGAGGGTCTTTGAGAGGGTCTTTTAGTCCCTACGGAATATATCTCGCGTATATACCTTCTCCTGTACATCATCAAGACAAGAGTCGTAGCGGTTTGCGATGATGACATTGCTGTCCTTCTTGAATGAAGCAAGGTCATTGACCACCTTACTACCAAAGAATGCACTTCCATCCTCAAGCGTTGGCTCATAGATGATGACCTCAGTATTACGTGACTTGAGGCGCTTCATGATTCCCTGAATAGCACTCTGACGGAAGTTATCGCTGTTAGACTTCATCGTCAAGCGATAGATACCGATAGTGATGCCTGTACCATCGTTTTCACCTTGTATATATGTCTGACCGACACTCTGTCCCTGACACTCCTTACCCATGAGAGCTTTAGCCTTGCGAAGAACAGCATCAGCAATGTAATCCTTACGCGTACGGTTACTCTCTACAATGGCAGACATCATGTTCTGTGGCACATTCTGATAGTTGGCGAGGAGCTGCTTAGTATCTTTTGGCAAGCAATAGCCACCATAGCCGAACGATGGGTTGTTATAATGAGTACCGATACGAGGGTCAAGGCCGACGCCATTGATTATGGCTTGCGTGTCAAGTCCCTTTATCTCAGCATATGTATCAAGCTCATTGAAGTAGCTTACACGGAGAGCAAGGTAGGTGTTAGCAAAAAGCTTGACAGCCTCAGCCTCTGTCATACCCATGATGAGAGTCTCAACATTCTCCTTTATCGCACCTTCCTGAAGGAGTGAGGCAAATGTCTTAGCGTATGTCTCTATGTCAGGATTACCGATAGCCTGAATAGCCGCATTCTCCTCGTCAAACTCGTTGCCAGCAAGTATCTTTGGATAACCCACAATGATACGTGAAGGATAAAGGTTATCATAAAGAGCCTTACTCTCACGCAAGAACTCAGGTGAGAAAAGCAGATTGAACTTTTTACCCTTCAACTCTGGTTTCAGCAAGAACTGAAGTGCATACTTCTTGTAAAGTGAGCGGCAGTAACCAACAGGAATCGTTGACTTGATGACCATCACCGCATCAGGATTGACGGAAAGAACGAGGTCAATCACATCCTCCACGAAGTGCGTATCAAAGAAATTCTTCACTGGGTGATAATTTGTCGGAGCCGCAATAACCAC
>CAMOVB010000247.1:0-4284 GCA_946626925.1 uncultured Prevotellaceae bacterium | reverse complement strand
ATCCTTATCAATGAGTTCGAGGATGATGTAACCAAGGTCCTGACCGTCGGCTGTGAGTACCTTTCGCTCTGGAGTCATTCGGAAAGAGTAAGGAGCAGACGCCGTGCGGATGATGCTGCTCTCCAGTTCCTTGCCCGCTGCATCGAGAGCAACAGCCTTGAGTTCGCCTGCCTCGTATGGAAGGGTGAAGGTAGTCTTGTACTCTGTTGCGAGACTTACGTCACGTGTAGCCACGAGCTTGCCGTTGAGGTAGAGCTGTACACGAGGTGCACGGGTAAATACGTCAACGTCGATGTTCTTGCCTTCATGACCTTTCCAGTTCCAGCTTTCCCATGTTGGCCATACAGCCCATGATGTGCAGTGAATCTTGCCATAGTAGCCATTAGGTTCACGAACACCCATGTACATGACGTGCTGCTTACCATCTATCTTTGTCGTTCCTGTCCACAGAATACTGCGGTAGTGAGATATTGGCTTGCGCCATCCTGTCATATCGACATCGCCACAGTATGCTCCGTGATAAGGGAAATGCTTGGCTTGATAGTGCTCAACGGCTGCCTCACCCTTGTCAGGATAGAAGAACTGACCGATACCTGACTCACCGAGGTAGTCGAGACCTGTCCACACGATGTCGCCAATGATATATGGATAGTCGGATGTACGCTTCCAGTTGCGGAAAGCATCACGAGGATAGCTCTCCGTCTGCCACATCACACGGCGTGGGTCACGCTCGTGGTCGCTGGCATGCTTATGTATCATGTAGTTGTAGCCCACGATGTCGAGAACCTCAGCATGAGGGTCGAATATCTCCCAGTCGCCAAACCAAGAACAGAGAGCCTCAGTCACAGGACGTGTCTTGTCGTGTGCAAGGATGGCAGCCTTGAGCTGGCGTGCCGTCTGCACCACTCTCAGTTCCCTGCGCTCGATGACCTCATTACCGATGCTCCATGAGATGACGCTCGGATGATTGCGGTCGCGAAGCACCATTGCGCTTATGTCCTCACGGTAGCATGAGTCGATGAGAGTTGAGTAGTCGAAAGGTGTCTTGCTTGAACGCCATCCGTCGAAAGCCTCATCGATGACAAGCATACCGATGCTGTCGCACGCATCGAGGAAAGCACGTGTGGATGGGTTGTGTGATGTACGGATGAGGTTGAAGCCAGCATCCTTCATCAGTCTCACCTTGCGTATCTCGGCACGGTCAAATGCCATTGCACCGAGCACTCCGTCATCATGATGAACGCACGCACCGTTGATGAGCAGCGGTTTGCCATTGAGCACAAATCCACGCTCAGCATCGTAAGTGAATGTACGTATTCCGTAGCTGACAGTCTCATGTCCAAGTGTTCTGCCACCCTCAGCGATTGTTACCTCAGCCTTGTACAGTTCAGGAGACTCAGGACTCCAGAGACGAGGATTAGTAACGTGCTTGTCTATCGTCACAGTCTTTGACGCGCCTGCAGCAAGAGTAACATCCTTGCTCTCGCCAAAGACAGAGACAGACACCGTGCGCTGCTGCTCAGACTCGTTCCTGACAGTCACGCTTGCTGAAACATCAGCACCACGACTGCTCACGTTCTTGGTAGTGACGAACACGCTGTTCTCCTCTATATATACATCTTCGGTAGTCTCAAGCCACACGCTGCGATACATACCCGAACCGCTGTACCAACGACAATTAGGCTGTTGTGAGTTATTCACCTTGACTGCAATCACGTTCTTGCCCTTAGGAGCAAGGAAACGAGTCACGTCCAATGAGAATGGAGTGTAGCCGTAGGCATGACGACCAGCAAACTGTCCGTTGACATACACCTCGCAACGCTGATACACGCCCTCGAAGTGGATACGAACCTTGCGAGCGTCCTTGCCTGCAGGAGTCATGAAAGTCTTCTTGTACCATCCCGTACCACCAGGATAATAGCCGCCTTCATTACCAGTAGCACCGTCAGGCGATGGTGCATGATAGATGTCCCAGTCATGTGGGAGGTCAACAGCCTTCCACGAGATGTCAGGAGCATTAAGGTTTTTCACGTCCTTAACGTCTGTTTCGACGAACGACCAGCCTTGATTGAACAGCGTACGTGTGCTGTCTGCAAAGCCGTTCATTGACGTCATGCCCATGAGGGCAGAAATCACTAAATACTTTTTCATGTTTTAATTAAATGTATTAAATTGATTAAATGCTATATATTTTCAAAACACGCTGCGCTTGGCGCGGCTGCACTGAAATTTTCTTTTTAAAGAACCCGCCGCCGGGGGCGGCTAAATGCGCAACTTTTCTCACCGACCGAATGGGAGGTAATCTGCGCAATCTTTAGGCCAACTTTTCAATCTTTATTTTTTCAATCTTGGCAATCTTGTGCCGCCAAGCGGCCAGTTAGAAAAACATGGGGAAAACCAAAGAAAACAAAAGAAAACAATTTTCTTGCTTTCCAAAGGAAAGTAGAACAAAAGAAAACCAGCAACCAAACAAAGAGAACATGAGAATGTTTTTTCTTGTTTTTGTTCTGTTTCTTTAAGGTTTTTCTAATTGGCCGCTTGGCGGCATAAACACGATAACCTTAGCGCGAAGCGCTCACCTTAACGGTCTGTGCCTTGATGCCCTTGCCACTTACCTTGACAACGGCATCGCCAGTCTTAGCGTTTGACTGTATGCCGATGACGAGTTGTCCGTGGAAAGCCTTCATCGTTGGACGAGTGAAGACTTCGAGCGAAGTAGCATCGCCGTTACAGATACCCTTGAATGTGGCAGCACCAGTGACGCTGACGCTAATCTGATTGTCGGCATCAGGACAGAGGTTGCCGTCCTTATCCACCACATTGACGGTGATGAACGTCATATCGTCGCCGTCTGCCTTGAGAGGCTTGATGGCTGCTCCAAGGTCGCCAGTGAGACTTATGGCAGAAGCCTTGCCTGCCGTGCGCACCATCTTTGTACCTACCTGCTTGCCGTCCTTGTCATACACTACGACCTTTATCACGCCCGGCTCGTACTTCACATTGTTCCAGCGGAGACGATAACGGTCAAGTGCCGGGTCGTTGATGTCTGAAATCTTACCATCCTTGCCCGAACCGCTCTTGACGTCTGTGCGCTTGGTAATCTTGCCCTGCGACTTACCGTTGACGAAGAGTTCGGCAGTTGGATAGTTAGTGTAGCAATATACTGGAGTCACCTCGCCCTCACGTCCAGGGAATGTCCAGTGAGGAAGGAGATGAATGGTCTCGTCCGCTGTGTTCCAGCGTGAACGGTAGAGGTAATAACGGTCCTTAGGAAGTCCTGCGAGATCGAAGATACCGAAATAGCTTGAACGGCTTGGCCAGTACTCATCGTAAGGTGTAGGCTCACCGAGGTAGTCGAAGCCCGTCCATACGAACTCACCAATGACCCAAGACTTCTCGTCCTGCAAGAGCCAGTCCTCCTCTGGGATATTGGACCACCAGCAAGCCTCCGTGTCGTAGCTTGAACACTGACCATCGTCGTAAGCCTTGCCGTCGGCACGCTTAACCGGGAACTTATATACGCCACGGCTTGACACCGTGCTTGCAGTCTCCGAACCGAGCACGTAGCCCTGACCAAGATTATCATGAGCCTTATTGTAAAGGTGGGTGCGGTAGTTCATTCCCGGCACGTCAGCCACCTGTGCAAAACCAGTATTGAGAGCATTGTCAATTCTGTCCATACCATTAGTGATAGGACGAGTGGCATCGAACTTGCGTACCTGTTCCTGAAGATGACGAAGAATCTTTGCACCATTCTTCATACCCTGCTCAGGAATCTCATTGCCCACGCTCCACATCACGATACTTGGATGAAGGCGGTTGGCACGAACAAGGTTCTCGATGTCACGGTCGCTCCACTCGTTGAAGAAACGAGCATAGCCGTTCTTGCACTTAGGATAAATCCACATGTCAAAGCTCTCTGCCATGACCATCATACCGAGAGAGTCGCACACGTCCATCTGCATCTGACTTGGCATATTGTGAGCCGTACGGATAGCATCGCATCCCATACCCTTGAGGAGGTTAATCTGACGGATGAGAGCTGCCTTGTTGACTGCTGCGCCCAACATACCAAGGTCGTGGTGAAGACACACTCCCTTAATCTTGCGAGTCACGCCATTGAGCTGGAAGCCACCGTCAGCCGAACACTTGACTGTGCGGAAGCCAATCTTCTTTACCTGTCTGTCAACAAGCTTATCCTTCACACCATTATTCAGACTATAGAGAGACACAGTCAGGTCGTACAACTTAGGATTCTCTGGAGTCCAAGGAGTGACCTTGTCA
>CAMOVB010000246.1:0-4288 GCA_946626925.1 uncultured Prevotellaceae bacterium | reverse complement strand
TTGGCTTCAGAATGCGTCCAGTTCTTGCCAAGTCGGTGATGCGTGACGCTTAACCTGGTCCCGTGTTTAACCTCAGAAACTGGTCCTCTGGAGCGATTCATGCTATCGTTTGTCTTGCAGGAGCACATGGCGCAACTGCAATGGATTTTGCCTTTGATGTACTTGCAGAAGGTTTGGTACCACTCTTGCCCGTAGACATGGGTAGAAATCGCCTGTTTCCGCTTTGCCTTCTGTGATTACGGCTGTTGTTTCGTTCGGCTTTTTCGCTCATCATCGGTTTCTCTCCACATCCTTCTGGAAGTTCTGGCTTGTCAATTTCCTTTTCGATAAGTTTCTCTATTCGTCGGAGAAGGTGATAATCCTTTTGAGTGACAAGTGTTACTGCCTGTCCGTCACGGTTTGCACGTGCTGTACGTCCGATACGGTGGACATAATCCTCTGGGTCGCGAGGAACGTCGTAGTTGATGACGAGTTGGATGTCGTCAATGTCTATGCCTCGGCTCACGATGTCTGTGGCAATGAGGATGCTGATGCGTCGGTTCTTGAACTCATGCATCACGTTGTCGCGTTCCTTTTGGTCAAGGTCGGAATGCATAGCTTCCACCTTGAAGCCTTTTTGCTTCATCGAGCGTGCAAGTTCCTTTACTTTCTGCTTGGAAGATGCGAATGTTATGACACGGTCGAGTGTCTTGTCGGACAGGATACTCTCGACAATCTTATCCTTCATTCCGTCGTAGCATAGGTATGCCGTCTGCTTGATTTTCTCGGCAGGCTTTGACACGGCAATCTTTATCTCCACTGGGTCGTGGAGAATGTTCTTTGCGAGTCGTTGTATCTCGTTTGGCATTGTGGCCGAGAAGAGTATTGTCTGACGCTCAGGTGACATGTAGCTTACAATCTTCATGATGTCATCATAGAAGCCCATGTCAAGCATACGGTCGGCTTCGTCAAGGATGAAGAATGAGACACGCTTGAGGTCGATGTGTCCTCCTGCAAGGTGACTGAGGAGACGTCCTGGTGTTGCGATGATGATACTTGCACCATGCTCCAGTCCCTTACGCTCCTGTTCGAAGCGTGCTCCGTCGTTACCTCCATATACGGCTACACTGGACACCCCGTCGATGAAGTATCCGAAACCTTCGACCTGCTGGTCAATCTGTTGAGCAAGTTCGCGTGTTGGCGACATAATGATGCAGTTGATGGCATCCTGTGGATAGTCGCCTGAGTTGAGTTGGTTCAGCACAGGTAGGAGATAAGCGGCAGTTTTGCCTGTTCCTGTCTGTGCAATGCCTATGATGTCCCTGCCTTTGAGTATAGGCGGAATGGCTTTTTCCTGTATTGGTGAGCATGTCTCGAAGTTCATCGCATCGAGTGCGTCGAGAATGTCATCATCTAATGGTAGTTCGTCAAAATACATATTACTAATTGTCTTCTGTTATGAATGGGGGCTTGTTTGTCTCCATTCTATTTAGGCGCTTTGCGGTAAACGAAATAGGCAACGATGGCAAATAGGATATTAGGAATCCATGTTGCAATGAATGGTGCCATATTTGCGTTGGTTGCAAAGGTTGCGAATGTGGTTTGGAACATGATGTAGGTAAAGCTTAGTGCAAGGCCTATACCTAATGAGAATCCCATACCGTTCTTTCGCTTCTGTGCAGATAGTGAAAGCCCGATTACCGTAAGTATGAATGCGGCAAATGGACTCGCGATCCGTTTGTGGTATTCCACTTCAAATTCCTTTATCTGGGCGAATCCGCGTGATTTCTGTTTATCTATATACTCCTTGAGTTTAGGAGTTGTGAGTGTCTCCTGTTGTCCCTTGGTGATGAGAAAGTCCTGTGGCTCGAACTTGATGATGGTGTCCTTGCGGAAACCACTGCCGAGTACTTCCTTCAATCCCTTGAGGTCACGTGTCTGATAATTGGTGAGAATCCAGTGGTAAGGTTCCTCGGACAATGTGTCGTATTGTATGGTCATTGCCTGAAGGTGCTTCACCAGTTTCTTGTTCTCAAACTTATCCAGCTGAAAATCCCATCCTGTCTTTTGGGTGTCTTCGTACCTGCCTATGTAGGCGATGACTCCCGAATCGACTTCCATCTGTACGTTGGAGGTGAATGTAGATACGTTGTTCCTTCGCTTGTAGGTGTTCTCAAACTTCACTCTCGTCACGTTACATTCTGGAATTATATATGCTCCGAGTACGAACGTGAGGGCACATATAATTGCTGCCGAAATCATGTATGGACGCATCAAGCGCTTGAAACTCACTCCTGTTGACATCATCGCAATAATTTCGGAGTTGTCCGCAAGCTTGGTGGTGAAGAATATTACCGAGATGAATACGAACAACTGACTGAAAAGGTTGGAATAGTAAGGAATGAAGTTCACATAATAGTCGAGGATGATTGCCTTCATTGGGGCATTGTTCCTCAAGAACTTGTTGATGTTCTCGTTGAAGTCGAATATTACAGATATGGAAATGATGAGGGCAATAGAAAAGAAGTATGTGCCAAGGAACTTGCCGATGATGTAGCGGTCAAGTCTTGACACAGGGTTGTGCTCATCGCACCAATCCTTTATCTTGCTCCACGATGTCATTTTTGCCATATTGATGTCTGGGGAATATCTAATTACAATCTTCTGCCAAGTTCCTCTACCATCTTTGTCTTCCAGATGGCGAAGTCGCCAGCAATGATATGTTGACGTGCTTCTCCTACCAACCAAAGGTAGAAGGCAAGGTTATGGATACTTGCAACCTGCAAGGCAAGAAGTTCCTGTGCCTTGAACAAATGGTGAACGTAAGCCTTTGTGTATGTTGCGTCCACGTATGAAGTGCCTTCTGGGTCAAGAGGCGAGAAGTCCATTTCCCACTTCTTGTTGCGGAGGTTGATGGTGCCATGCTTAGTGAATATCTGTGCGTTGCGTCCGTTGCGAGTAGGCATTACACAGTCGAACATGTCCACTCCTCGTTCGATGCCCTCAAGTATATTGATAGGAGTACCGACGCCCATAAGGTAGCGTGGCTTGTCCTTTGGGAGAATCTCGTTGACGACTTCTATCATCTCGTACATCACTTCCGTTGGCTCACCTACGGCAAGTCCTCCGATGGCATTACCGTCGGCACCCTTCTTGGCAATGTTTTCTGCTGCCTTCTGACGCAAATCCTTATAGGTACATCCCTGAACGATAGGGAAGAGTGACTGGTTGTAACCATACTTTGGTTCCGTCTCGTTGAATCGCTTGATACAACGGTCGAGCCAACGCTCGGTAAGGGCGAGTGAGTTCTTTGCATACTCGTAGTCGCTTGTACCTGGAGGGCACTCGTCGAATGCCATCATGATGTCGGCACCAATTGTGCGCTCGATGTCCATCACACCCTCTGGTGTGAACTTGTGTTTGCTTCCGTCGATGTGGCTTCTGAATTCCACGCCCTCCTCACGAATCTTGCGAATTCCTGCAAGGGAGAAAACCTGAAAGCCACCGCTGTCGGTGAGCATAGGTCGGTCAAAGCCATTGAACTTGTGAAGTCCTCCTGCTGCCTCGATTACCTCAAGTCCTGGACGAAGGTAAAGGTGATATGTGTTACCAAGGATAATCTGTGCCTTGATATCATCCTTTATCTCGTGAAGGTGTACACCTTTCACGCTTGCGAGGGTTCCCACAGGCATGAATATTGGTGTTTGTATCTGTCCGTGGTCGGTAGTGATAAGTCCAGCACGGGCATTTGTCTTACTATCTGTATTTTGTACTGTAAAAGTCATTTCTTGTCTTTAGTCCTTGTCCTCTTTCTTTTCCTCTATTGCTGATTCGAGGTCAAGAGGGTTGTTTACCTTCTCATCAAGGAGAGCGAAGTCGAGCACGTCCTTTACGTTTTCAACGTAGTGGAAGGTCACTCCTGCGACATATTTCTCGGGAATCTGCTCAATGTCCTTGCGGTTTTCGTGACATATCATGATGTCCTTTATTCCTGCGCGTTTTGCTGCAAGAATCTTTTCCTTTATTCCTCCTACAGGAAGAACCTTGCCGCGAAGTGTTATCTCTCCGGTCATGGCGAGGTATGGACGAACCTTGCGCTGGGTGAGAGCTGATGCAAGTGAAGTGGCAATGGTGATACCTGCTGACGGACCATCCTTTGGAGTTGCACCCTCTGGCACGTGAATGTGGATGTTCCAGAAGTCGAATATCTCGTGGCGGATGCCGAGCATCTCGTGATGTGCCTTGAGGTACTCAAGTGCAAGTACGGCAGATTCCTTCATCACGTCGCCAAGGTTACCTGTCAGCGTGA
>CAMOVB010000245.1:0-4305 GCA_946626925.1 uncultured Prevotellaceae bacterium | reverse complement strand
GATGTAAAGCAGTTCATAGATGAAGTAGGTTATCCAGTACTTGTGCGCCCATCATACGTGCTTTCGGGTGCTGCTATGAATGTATGTCATAATGATGACGAACTGCAGCGCTTCCTTGCTGCTGCCAGTGAGGTGAGCAAGGAGTTCCCCGTAGTTATCTCTCAGTTCATGCAGGAAACCAATGAGATAGAGTTTGATGGTGTCGCACAGAATG
Source organism: uncultured Prevotellaceae bacterium (assembly GCA_946626925.1). Classification (GTDB taxonomy): domain Bacteria; phylum Bacteroidota; class Bacteroidia; order Bacteroidales; family Bacteroidaceae; genus Minthosoma. The sequence continues at coordinate 4,091 of CAMOVB010000245.1, read as the reverse complement.
GTGAGATAGTAGAATATGGTATATCAGAGCACGTAGAGTTTGCAGGTGTGCATTCAGGTGATGCCACAATGGTATTCCCTGCCCAGCAGATTACTTTTGCTACGATGCGCCAGATAAAGAAGATAAGTAAGGCTATCGCTAAGGAACTCAACATAAGCGGTCCATTCAATATTCAGTATCTTGCCAAGGGTGGTAGTGTGAAGGTTATAGAATGTAACCTCCGTGCATCTCGTTCGTTCCCATTTGTGTCGAAAGTACTGAAGCGTAACTTTATTGAAACTGCTACTAAGATAATGCTTGATGCTCCTTATCAGAAACCTGATAAGAGTGTGTTTGACATTGACCGTATGGGAGTCAAAGCCAGTCAGTTCTCGTTTAATCGTCTGCAGAATGCAGATCCCGTACTTGGCGTAGATATGAGCTCTACGGGCGAAGTAGGTTGTCTTGGTGATACTTATGAGGAGGCATTGCTCAATGCATTGATAGCAACAGGCTACAAAATTCCGTCAAAGGAGCGTGGAATAATGCTTTCATCAGGTGGCACGAAGGAGAAGGCTTCATTGCTTGATGGAGCACAGGCACTGCAGAAAGCTGGCTATACTATCTATGCTACGGAAGGAACGGCAAAATTCCTGGAAGCAAATGGCGTGAAGGCTACGGCTGTAGGATGGCCTGACGAGTCGCACACTAATGTGCCTAATGTCATGGATATGATACATGACCATAAGTTTGACCTTATTGTCAATATTCCTAAGGATTACACCAAGCGTGAGCAAACTAATGGATATAAGATACGTCGTGGTGCTATTGACCATAACATTCCTCTGATTACTAATGCAAGACTCGCTTCTGCCTTCATAGAAGCATTCTGCAAATTGTCAATTGATGACTTGCAGATTAAGAGTTGGCAGGAATACTAAGTGATAGTTTGCCACAAAGAAAAGGTTCATGGTAATGAGTTAATCTCATATCCATGAACCTTTTTTGTATTAAATAGTGTGCTATTTGTTAATTTTGTCAGCTTTTTGAATTATGTCGGGGTCGGTGCTCCAATGGGAATAGCCAAAGAAAACGAAAAGATAACATTGCTCTCCCACGCACGGTACACATCAGTACATGAAGTCCTTACATTGTTACTTTTAGTTGTAAAGGTAACGTTTAATGCTCTTCTTTGGCGTCTTTTCAAACTCTTCGTTGTGAATCTCTATGTAGGAGATCTTGCAGTATGCAGGCTGCGTAGCATTAAGTTGTTCTAAGTTTTTCTTCATCAAATCCTCAACGTCAAGGCTACTCATGTTCTGAGCCGAGCAAGCATCAATGTCAGGGTGTACCAATGCAACGAGTTTCGTGTCACGCTGTACTACTATGCTCTCTGCAACCATAGGCAGGGAATTGAGTGCATCCTCTATTTCTTCAGGGAATATGTTTTGACCGCTTGGGCCAAGTAGCATATTTTTTGAACGTCCCTTGATGTAAACATTGCCTTTACGATCTATAATGCCGAGGTCTCCAGTATGGTACCAGCCATCCTTGTCAATAGTCTGGCGAGTGGCTTCCTCGTTTTTATAATATCCGAGCATTACATTGAGACCACGAGCTAATATCTCGCCAGGCTCCTTGTGTGGATGCTTGCTGTCAATTTTAATCTCCATGTGTACCACCTGACGCCCACATGAACCTGCTTTGTGCGTTGTCCAGTCAGCGTAGGTTATGATAGGAGCACATTCTGTTGCACCATAGCCCACGGTGAATGGGAACTTGATGTCCTTGAGGAATGCCTCTACTTCCTGATTCAGTGCAGCACCACCGATAATTACTTCGTATAGACGACCTCCGAAAGCCTCATAGACTTGGTTTCGTATGCGTTCCTTGACTTTCGCTCCTATGATTGGTGTCTTCATCATAAGTTTTATTGTCGGTGTCAGTTTCGGGAAAACTTTCTTGCGTATTATCTTCTCAATGACGAGCGGTACAGCGATTATTATTATTGGCTTGACATCCTTGAATGCCTGAGCAACGACAGCTGGTGATGGCACTCGTGTCAGGTAATAGATATGACAGCCGCTCATAAATTCCTTGATAAACTCAAAAGCCATACCATACATGTGAGCCATTGGCAATATTGATATGGTGTTGTCGCCAGGGTGCAACTCTTTGTCAAGAACTTCTGATGCAAAGTCAAGGTTTGACCACATTGCCCTATATGGAATCATTACACCCTTAGAAAAGCCTGTAGTGCCAGAGGTGTAGTTGATGAGACATAGCTGTTCTGGACTTTCTTCCTTGTAATAGTTTACAAATTCCTTGCGGAAGTATTTGGGGAATTTTTCGCCGAAGAATCTGTTAAGGTTTTCGCGTGCATTGGTAAGTGCTTCTGAACGCGAAATCATTAGAGAGTAGTCAAGTATGTTAATAATTCCCTCGAGAGCGGGCATTTTATCTGGGTCTATCTGCTTGGCTACCACATCGCCTACAAAGAGCAGACGGGCTTCAGAGTGATTAACTATGTGGTGTATTTGGTCAGCGGTAAACTCATGAAGTACAGGTACGGCAACAGCACCGTATGTAAGTGTGGCGAGAAAAGCAACAGCCCAGTTGCTCATGTTGCGTCCACATAAAGCTATGCGGTCGCCTTTGACAACTCCACTGTTTTCAAACAAGATATGAAGTTTCTCAATCTTTCTTGCTACATCTTGATATTGCAAAGTTGCACCCTTATAATCTGTAAGGGCGTCGAGATTCCAGTTGCGTTTAATGCTTTCTTCTATCTTTGCATTAAAGCTTGATATTTGTTCCATGTATTAGTATTTAGAATGAATGCACATTTTTTCTTATAATGTGCAAAGTTAACGTTTTTTCTGCACACTAACAAATAAATATGTGCAATTATTTGATTAAACAGCAAAATATTACGTAATTATGCTGATTTTACGTGTTTTTTTGTTAACTTTGCAACTAAATTGGTGTAAATCGCATTTATTAGTATGGCATTTTTCGGAATTTTCGGTAAGGATAAGAAAGAAACGCTTGATAAGGGTTTGGAGAAAACCAAACAGAGCGTTTTTGAAAAAATAGCACGTGCTGTGGCTGGTAAGGATAAGGTTGACGATGAGATACTCGACAACCTTGAAGAGGTTCTTGTCACAAGTGATGTAGGAGTAGATACTACATTGAAGATTATAGAGCGTATAGAGGAACGTGTTGCACGAGAGAAATATGTGTCAACAGCAGAATTGAATAAGATACTACGTGAGGAAATCGTTGCTCTGCTTGCTGAGAATAATACTCAAGATAATGAGTCTTGGAGCCTGCCATCTGATCATAAGCCTTATGTAATACTCGTTGTAGGAGTAAATGGTGTCGGTAAGACTACAACAATAGGAAAATTGGCTTATCAGTTTAAGGAGGCAGGGAAGAAAGTGTATCTTGGTGCTGCTGATACCTTCCGCGCTGCTGCAGTGGAACAGTTGGTTATATGGGGAGAGCGTGTTGGCGTGCCCGTAATAAAGCAACAGATGGGGGCTGATCCTGCCAGTGTGGCATTTGATACTTTGTCCTCGGCAAAAGCAAATGGGGCTGATGTGGTTATCATTGATACAGCTGGCAGATTGCATAACAAGGTAAACTTGATGAATGAACTGAAGAAAATTAAGGAGGTGATGAAAAAAGTTTTCCCAGAGGCTCCTGATGAAATTATGCTCGTGCTTGATGGTTCAACAGGACAGAATGCTTTTGAGCAGGCAAAGCAGTTCTCAGCTGTTACGCAGATAAGTAGTCTGGCAATTACAAAACTTGATGGTACAGCAAAAGGTGGTGTCGTTATAGGTATAAGTGACCAACTGAAGGTACCAGTGAAATATATAGGACTGGGAGAAGGAATGCATGATTTGCAATTATTCAATCGTAAGGAGTTTGTAGATTCTTTGTTTGGATAATGAAATATAGGATTGACATAATAACAATGGGATGCTCCAAAAACCTCGTTGATAGCGAAGGTCTTGGCAGATTGTTCCGTGACAAAGGGTACGACTGTGTGCTTGATGCTGAGGTTGTCAAGGGAAAAGTAGTCGTTATAAATACGTGTGGGTTTA
>CAMOVB010000244.1:0-4390 GCA_946626925.1 uncultured Prevotellaceae bacterium | reverse complement strand
GGCAATATAACACGTATGCGCCGCAGTCGAAACAATCTTCGCAAGGCACGTGAGAATCTTGATTACCAGAGTTCAGAACTCAGACGAATGATAGAAGAAGCACTCGTTGATTGTAACAACAGTTATATGGAAGTGCAGAAGATGCAGCGAAAGGTGTCGGCAGACAGTCTTGCGGCTCATCTTACTGTCAGGAAATATGAGGAAGGACTTGCAAGTCCTATTGATGTACAGACAGCTCGCATAACGCTTATCCAGAGCAAGGCTTTGCTGTTGCAGACAAAACTCATTAACATCTACAAGAACAGAATACTTGGTTATTATAAAGGAGAGAAATGGACAGAGTAATAGAACGTAAGCGTGGAATAAAACGCAAACATATACCATATATCATAGGAGCGACACTATTTGTCATTCTTCTGCTGTGGGTCATCTTTGGCAATCATGCCAGTACCGTCAAGGTCAATCGTGAGATGGTTACCATAAGTGATGTCACTCGTGGAGAATTTAAGGACTATATCCGTATCAACGGTATGGTAGTACCTGTTCAGGTAGTGAGAATATCACCAGAGGAGGGTGGTATAGTGACGGAAAAGGTTGCAGAGGAAGGACAGTCGTTGAAGAAGGGTGATGTTATTGTCCGTCTGTCCAACAGTAATCTTGACCTTCAGATTCTGAACGCAGAGGCAGAACTGGCAGAAAAACAGAATATGCTCCGCAACACTCAGGTGGCTATGCAACAGGACAAGCTGAGCAACGAAACGGAGAATGCATCGCTTGACGTAGATGTGAAACGCAAGCATCGTGCCTTTCAGCAGAATGAACGTCTATATTCGGAGAAGCTTATCTCACGTGAGACATATCTACAAAGCAAGGAAGACTATGAACTTGCCAAGAAGAAACAAGGACTTGTCTCTGAACGACTCAAGCAGGATGCACTCTATCGAAAGGTGCAGATGGAACAGATGGAGGATAATCTCGATAATATGCGCAAGAACGTGATACTCGTGCGTGAGCGTAAAGGTAAACTGGAGGTACGTTCCAATATTGACGGTGAGCTTGGTCTTCTTGATGTTGAACTCGGTCAGAGTATTTCGGCAGGACAGACAATAGGACAGATAAATGACTTGAGTAGTTTCAAGGTTGAGGCTATGGTTGATGAGATTTACATAGACCGTGTGCGTGTCGGCCTTACAGCTACGGCAACAATCCGTCTTCCTCAAGGAAAGGAACGTGAGTACACGTTCATAATACGCAAGGTATATCCTGAAGTGCGTAATGGTAAGTTCAAGGTTGACATGAAACTTGACCGTTCGGTGGCAGGACAGGATGATTGGAATGATGCACGAGTCGGTGCAACCGTTTATCTTAACCTCGAACTTGGTAAGCCTGAACAGGCAGTACTCATTCCTCGTAGCTCATTCTTCCAGACAACGGGTGGTAACTGGATATTTGTGCTCGACAAGGATGGCAGCAAGGCTTATCGACGTAATATCCGCATAGGACGTCAGAATCCTCTGTACTACGAGGTGATTGAAGGACTTGAACCTGGCGAACGTGTCATCACAAGTAGCTATGACTCGTTCAAAGATAATGAAATAATTAAGTTTTAACATACAGTAATAAATGTAGTAAAAAGTAGTTAGAAGGAGTAAAAGGAAGTAAAAAGACGATAGTCTGTTCGTCAAATTTATGCGTCCGATATGAACCGAAGACAATGATTATAGATTTGGGATTTTATCATTCGTCTCTTTACTTCTTTTTACTTCTCTTTACTACACAAAATAAAGAATCATGATACGTATAGAGAACCTTATGAAAATCTTCCGTACGGAGGAGATTGAAACAACAGCACTCAATGGTGTTAGTCTTGAAGTGAATGATGGTGAGTTCGTTGCCATCATGGGACCATCAGGTTGTGGTAAGTCCACACTACTTAGTATCCTCGGATTGCTTGACAATCCTACAGAAGGAAAGATATACTTTGACGATGTGGAGGTAGGACATCTAAAGGAGAAGGAACGTAACCGTTACCGTAGGGGACGTATTGGTTTCGTGTTCCAGAGCTTTAATCTTATTGATGAACTTACGGTAGAGGAAAATGTAGAGCTTCAGCTCAAGTATCTTGATGTGCCAAAGGCAGAGCGTAAGGAACGAGTTCAGAACATACTCCGTAAGGTTAGTCTCAGTCAGCGTGCCAAGCATTATCCACAGCAGTTGTCTGGAGGTCAGCAACAGCGTGTTGCCATAGCTCGTGCCGTAGTAGGTAAGCCAAGCATCATCCTTGCCGATGAACCAACAGGTAACCTCGATTCAAAGAACGGACTTGAGGTGATGGAACTGTTGAGCAAGCTTAATGCAGAGGGAACAACCATCATCATGGTTACTCACTCACATCGTGATGCGAGATATGCTAACCGTATCATCAATCTTTTTGATGGTCAAGTGGTGGATAATGACGAACTGATTTAATTCACAACACATAATTGTTTTCCTCCGTCATAAGCAATCTTGAGCGAAACAACATATTAGTCATTCCTAATTCCTCATTCCTAATTATCACTATGGGTAAAGGTTCATTCATAAAGATATTGTCACTCACCATAGGTCTTACCATCGGCTTGGTTCTCCTTGCCCGTGTAAGATTGGAGTTGAATTATAACAGTTGCGTAAAGGATATAGACAACGTATATAGGTTGTCTGAATACATCGTGACCAAAACGCAAGGAGAATTTAATCATGGACAAACATCGGGCGGTACGGCACCAAAGCTTCGTGAGTATGTTCCAGAGATTGTGGAATGTTCTCGAAATACTTTTTTCACAGCTGAAGCAAAGCTTGTGTTTGAGGATGGACGAAAGGTTAAAACCCGTCAGATGAGATTTGCAGACAGTTGTCATTTCCAGTTTTTTGATACCAAAGTTACTGGTGACGTGCGCAAAGCCCTCTCTGTCAAAGGTCAATGTATGGTAAGCAAAAGTCTTGCAGATAAGATTGGTGGCGATGTCATAGGCAAATATTTCTACGTTTATCCTTATGATAGCATACCACTTACTATAGGTGGCATATACGATGATTATGCTGACAACTCGTCGTACTCTGATGTTGATGTGTTTGTATCACTTCCATCAATAGGTTATTATTCGTATGATGGATCAAGCAACTTGATGGGTAACGACCGTTATAATTCGTATGTGCGCCTCGTGCCAAATGCAAACCTTGAGAATGTGCAACACGAGAGCGACAAAATGATTGAAAAGGAACTTGCATCGGAAATGAAATACCTTGCAGAATCTGGTCACAAGGGTTTTCATTATATTTTCAATAATCTCGCTGAGGAGCGAATAAATAATGCAATGGAATCAGGCTTTTGCATAATCCTTGCCATAGTTGCCATAGTGATACTCTTCACAGCCATCATGAACTACATACTTGTTGTCATAGGTACTCTTGCTGGTAAGGCAAAGCAGGTAGCCGTACAGAAGAGTATGGGTGCTCATGATTCTGAGTTCTATAAGGAAACATTCAAGGATGCTGCCATTCATCTTTGCATTGCACTCGCATTTATGACATTCATCATACTCGTTGGACAGGACTTGATAAAGACTCTTCTTGGTGTTTCTTTAGGTACATTGTTCTCCAGTCAGACTTTGTTCGTAGTATTGGGTGTGTGTGTTATTGTTTTGCTTACTTGTGCTCTTCTTCCTGGCTACATTTATTCACACATATCCGTAACATTTGCATTCCGCCACTTTAGCGAAAGTAAGAGGATATGGAAGTTGTCACTTCTCGCCTTTCAGTTTGCTCTTAGTGCATTACTGTTCGTCGTACTCACAACAGTCTATCGCCAGTATGATTATATGCTAAACAAAGACCTTGGTTATGACTACAAGAATGTTGTGTACACGCATTATCTTGTTAGTGCAAAAAAAGCAAAGGTGCTTATGGATGAAGCAAACAAGCTGTCATTTGTGGAAAGTTCCTATCTATCATACTCTTTGTTCTTTGACTCACAAAGTGGAGACAATATATCAATAGTTGGTCATCAAAATGACTTATTTAATGCTGCTAACATGTTCTTTGCCACTTCAGGCATCATAAGGACTATGGGACTTACCATCGTGAAAGGAAGAGGTTTTTCTGAGCGTCCAGATTCTGCTACGAATGAGGTGTTAGTGGATGAGAATTTTGCCCGAAGGGTTAAGAAACAAGAGGGAATAGATAACGTAATAGGATTGCAGGTGACAAATTCAAGTTTCGGAGACATCCCATTCACCATTGTTGGTGTAGTAAAGGACTTTACCATTTGTAATCTCAACCAAAGGGATGAACGTCCTTTATTTGTCATCAATGGTTCCAGATGGACATCATTTGCAGTGTTTAAGTTGCAATC
>CAMOVB010000243.1:0-4454 GCA_946626925.1 uncultured Prevotellaceae bacterium | reverse complement strand
ATTTGTGAATTATATCAATGTAAAATGGCGAGTTAAGAACTCCCGAAACTTAAATCATTAAAATATTCATTGATTTTTTTTGGAGCAAATCAATAAATAGCGTAACTTTGCACAGGAAAATCAAATAATTATCGCCGATAGATGTACCAGAGCATGTACTTCTTACGGCAGAATTCATAAATATTTCCACATGAGTATTCATTAATAGAAATGATTCTCAGAACAATATCATTTGTCGGGGCTGACTGGATTTGACAGCGAGATGAAGTGGTATGTAAGCATGCAGTGAGTCGCTGGCCCTCACTATAATATCAGTCTGCAAAAGTTTAATTGGCGAAAATTCTTACGCTCTCGCTGCTTAATCGAAGTATAGTAGATTAGCCTTATTTCCTTGCCAGGCGAGGAAACGAGACATCGCCCTGGAAGCTGTTGTTCCGAAGCGTCCAGATCAGCGGTGCTAAAAATTCGGGAATAGTCCTACGTAGCCTCATGCGTAAGATGAAATTTAGAGGATAAGGATGTGATTGGTGGTTCAGGTCTTGTCACATCACGAAAACCAAAGTCTGAAATAAGCATGTAGAAAGCATATGGCTTCCTTGTTTGGACGAGGGTTCAATCCCCTCCAGCTCCACAAAAAATATCAAAAAAAGGCTTAGTTGCACCATGCAACTAAGCCTTTTTTCTTGTATGTATGTGGGATTATTCCTCTACAAACATATTATTCTGTAGCATCTGCTTTAGGTTCGTTCTTGATGAACTGACCAACAATCTGATTAGCACCTTTGTATGAATACTTGTAAGCAAGGATGGTAATCTTGTCACCTTCCTTAACGCCTGTTGCAGCAAAGTTCTTAGTCTTACCATTAAGAGCATCAGCTACGCCATAAACATAAATCTCGCCTGTTTCGTCCTTAATACCGAAGTTACCGTAAGTCTGAAGATCCCACTTGATATTTTCACCTTCCATCTTGAATACTGTTCCTGTTACGAGATAGAAAGTTGTCTTATCGTCAGCAAGAGTATGAAGCTCTGCTACTGTCTTAACTTCATGTGCAACCTTCTCAACAACTACGGCATTCTTCATCTGAGGAGCGTTATTGTGTGAAGTCTTTACGCTCTGAAGAACAACCTCGTCACCTACCTTGAAGTTATCAGCGTTCCAGTCTGTGATACCATATACATAAACTTCGCCAGTTCCATCGTTGATGTAGAGGTTGCCGTACTTAGTGTTTGCAATCTTAGTGATTACACCACGAACCTTGTACTGAGTAAGACCGTCCTCCTGTGCGTTGAACTCCTTACAATTAGCAGTTACGATACCACCCCTCTGGCTAATTTCTGCTTTTGAGCTGTAAACTGTACCATTATCGCCTGTAGTATTGAACTCAACAGTAAAGGCGCGGTCGCCACCTTCATTCTTAGCCACATTGAATGTGTAAACGCTCTGAGTACCATTAGTTGAGATTGAACGAATAGAGAGGATTGACTCATTGTCAGCAGAAGCTGTGTAATCAACTCCGTTACCCTTGCAAGTGATGAAAACAGTTAACTTGCCACCATCAGCAGGTACAACGTCAGACTTCTCGTCATTAACATATAGAGAATCGATCTTTACGAGTGACTTGATAGGTTTTCCAACAAGACTTGCGTCATACATTTCCATTTTATTTTGGTAAATCTTAGCAGGTCCTTCAAGTTCTATGATGTCACCTACCTCGACGCCAAGGCTCTTGAAGTTCTTTTTTGCACCAGAAGCATCAAGTACACCATAGACGTAAAGGTCGCCAGTACCATCGTTGATGTACAAGTTGCCATATTCTGGGTTTTCGATGTTTACACATACACCCTTGACGTGTACAGTCTTTCCAGCGCCATTAGCGTTTACTTCTGCACAAGTTGAGAGTGGAATATCAATCTTGCCAAATGATTGCATTACCTTAATAAGCTGTGAGTCACCAGCACACATGAGTTTAATGATAGCCTCACGTGTAGTAGCTGTTGCTTCTGCAGAGAACTTAACTTCTGACAATCCTGCTTCACCTGTTGTTTTAGAAAGCTTAAGCCAATCAGGAACGTTTTTGAATTCCCATGCAGAATTTGCATTTACAGTTATTGCTGTGTCACCACCTGTAACAGGAAGGGAAACGATAGACTGTGAAACACGGACACTATCGAGATAAGTTGCTTCGTCGTCGTTACAACTTACGAGCATTGTGAGTCCAGCAATGAGTGCTGGGATTATATTTCTTAGTTTCATAATTTGTCTCTACGAAGTTGTTTAGTTAAACATGTACTTGATACCGATAGAAGCATACCAGCACTGGCCGATAGTATGGCTTGGTACAAATGTCTTGATGTCTCCGTTGATAGATGTTGGAGTAGAATATGTAGCGTAGCCGTCCTTATCCATTGTTTCAAACTTGAGGATGCGTGCCTCTGTACCTATCTGTGGGTTGAGGTACTTCTGTACACCCCAGCTTGAGTTGAAGAAGTTGAGAACGTTCTTCATATCGAAGCTAAGCTGGAGAGTATGCTTAATCTTGCCAGTATTGAGGATGAAGTCATGCTTGTAACCAAGGTCGATGCGGTGAACCCATGGAGAGTAAACGCTGTATGCTTCTGCATATTCACCCTGATGATTAGAAAGGTATCTGTCGCCATGAACATAGTCCATGAAACGCTTCTGGTCATCATCTGAAACGAAGCGGAACTGCTTGTTTGCTACCTCCTCATCTGTTGGAATGTAGAGAGCATCGTAGTTATATCCGTCACCGTTCATGTCGTTAACCATCATATAAGAGTAGTTGTTGCCACCTTTCCAACCTTCATAGATGAAGCTATAGTGGTTGTGGCTCTTGTCATGAAGAGTGAGAGAAGCAATAACACGGTCTGGAGTTGTGTTGATTGCGTTGTGGAGGTGGATGTTGTTAGGACCCTCGTATGTAGGAACGTATGTAAATGCTGACTCAGCATTTGAACCTGGCATACTTGTAATTTCCTTGTAAGCCTGATGAGTGTAAGCTGCCATGAATGACATCCACTCGAATGGACGACCTGTAACTGTGATATTAGCTGAATATCCGTAACCCTTGCCTGTATTAGAGAGTACGAATGCGCTTGGATTGCTACGGAATCCCTCTGGATAGATAGGACGGTTGTCAGCACCGTTGAAACGAGTGAAACCACCTACGTTAGGGATGCTGAGGTCAGAGATGCAAGCTGCATTTACAGTCTTGTTTACAATACCCTCTACAGTAACTGTGAGTGGGAATGAAACAGGAAGGTTGTAGTCAACAGCGAGTGAAGTCTTCCATACCTGTGGCATCTTGAAGCTTGGGTCAACAGTGTTGATTGTTGATTGCAGTGAACCCTGCTCTGGAGTGATTGCGTAAGGAGGCTTGTTGTAAACAACATTTCCTTTTGCATCCTTTTCCTTAATTTCTGTGTTGAGAATCTTCTCTTTGAGAGCCTCGATAGTGACATGACCATTTGCGTCTTTAACAAGACCACCAGCAAACTGGCTCATATCTGTATTACCGCTGTTGAGTTTAACGGCATTCTGAATCATACCGCTGTTCTGTGGCATGTTAGTGAAGAACACGAGTGGAGAGTGACCTGCGAAGAGACCTGTACCTCCACGTACCTTGAGGCTGTGGTCACCGAATACATCCCAGTTGAAACCTACACGTGGTGATATTGTAATCGTATTATTTGGCCACTTACCTGTGTCGAGGTGCTGACCGTTGTAGTTGTACTCGAGGATAGCGTTGTTAGTCATAAGGTCGCAGTTGTTGAAGAAGAGACCATCAAAACGGAGACCGAGAGTGAGCTTGAGGTTGTCATTTACGTTCCAGTCATCCTGAGCGTAGATGCTACCCTTGTTGTAACGAACGCGTGAAGCTGGGTCGCTCTCTCCATTGTAACCGTAAGTGAGGGCTACGATTTCAGGAGCAGCGCCATTGATGAAGTCCTCTTTGCTTGCATAGCGGTAGTAACCTGTACCATTACGCATATACTGGTTGTCTGCCATCTGGTATTCGTAGCCGAGTCCAGCAGTAATCTTGTGAGCGTCGAGATAGTAAGTAACCTCATCCTTGATGTTCACTACGTCGTTGTGAACTGCATTATGATAAGTGAAAAGCTCGTATCCGAGAGAGATGTAGTTAGAAGTTGTTCCAGTTCCGTCAAGGATGTCGATGAATGGGAATTCATCAGAATCTGTGTAGCGAACATCAGAAATCTTAGAATAAGTAGCGAGGAACTGGTTAGAGAGTTTGTCGTTTATACGGCTGTTGAGGTCGAAAGACCATGTATAAACCTTGTTATCCATAGCATACATAGAGTTGGCGTAAGACATCGCCATCAAGCCCATACGGTCATAGGCAGAACGTGTACCACCATCCATAGATGTGCGGTTAGGTGCATTCCAGTTGCGGTTCTTTGTGTAGTTGTAA
>CAMOVB010000242.1:0-4544 GCA_946626925.1 uncultured Prevotellaceae bacterium | reverse complement strand
CTTCTCTCCATTCTCTTCCAGGCAAGAATGGTGTTCAAGGAGATTAGAAATGCATGGCTTTCAAGTCGTGCGGGATATACACCAGCTCTTGAGCTCGGTTTGCAACAGATATCTGAACAGATATACGAAAAAGACAATTTCCGCTTGATTCTAAACAATATGAATTACAAGCGCAATATTGTATAGGTTCATTATGAACCATACATCCAAATACATCTATACTTAATATGTTCAGCTCGCCGTTGTTTGAAATGGCGAGCTGATTTTATTTATGTATAAGTAGCTGTGCAAAATAATGTTTACCATGTATTCCATAGTTATTACAAAAAATAAAGTCAGATTCTCACGAACCCGACTTTATCAAATTACCTTTTTATCTATATTTATTACCCTTAACTATTTCGTATCTGGATTATCATTTGTGAGAAACATATTAAAATGTTTTCCAAATGATAGTTGATTTTTTATTTCATTGCAAAGGTATGAATAAATTCTAATAAACAAAAAATTTTTTCATTTTTTATGCATCAAAATAACAATAGTTTCTATTTTTCTTCCTAATATGTTCAATCTATGAGACAAATCGAACTTTCATTAAGGGGTTTTAATCATAGTCTTTCATACAAAGACACTAAATATATATTCATAAAGAACAAAACAAAGTCATAAAACAAGTAAATCAAAATTTGAAGAAATAATGAATAGTTATTAATCTAATATGAGTATTATCTATTGCGTCAAGAAAATATTTTACCTTTTATAATAGTTTTTCTCGGTCATTTTGTTTGGCAGTTGAAAAAATGATGATATATTTGCAAAAACAAGAGTAAATCATTATTGGTTATGGTGATTCATGGTTAAGGGTATTAAATTACGTTAGAATCGGAATCCTACCAAACAAAAGAGGCATGGCTATGAAAAAAGCAGGATGTATTATAAGTCTGTTATTGTTATCAGCAAAAGCGTTTTCAGGCGTTCCGGACACAGTAAATATAGAGAATCCAAACGTACATTCATACATTACGGAGAATGTATATGAGAATACAAAACAGGCAACGGTAATCAAAAATTATCTGAATGGTTTGGATGAGAAACGTCTTGACCAGCCGAATCTTGTGCGTGTAACACTACCAAGTCCTGCATCTTCCAAAGGAAAATTCTACTACTCCACTTCTAAAGACTTTTCCAATGCCGTTGTTGTTGACATAAAGAAAGGTGATACAGAGTGCATCATCATGAATCCTGTTCCACAGACAACTGTATATAGTAAAGCTGTCATTAGTAGCAAGAAGGTTGTGTCGGGTAAGACATTCATTGATGGTCAAGTCAGGATGATTTATTTGCCAAGTGTACTGAATGTACGCGATATGGGTGGATGGGAAGCGCAATCTGGTAAGAGGATAAAATACGGACTATTATTCAGAGGCGGAGAACTGGATTTTCAGGAAAAACACACTGCCACACCTGAAGATATTGCTGAAATGAGAAGAATAGGTATATTGGCTGACCTTGACCTTCGCGACTATGATGAAAGTTACCAGACATCATCAGCCTTAGGTAGCGACATACCTTATATCTTCAATGGCCATACCATTTTTGACTATAAGGCTATGAAGGAAGATGCAGCAAAATGGAAATCAGACTTTGAGTTTATTGTAGATAATCTCCGCAATGGAAGGGGCGTTTATTTACATTGCATCATGGGTGCAGACAGAACAGGTCTTATATGTTTTATGATTGGCGGTTTGCTTGGAATGCCTATTGACCAACTCCTAAAGGACTACGAATTAACGAGCATGACAGCCTCAAACTATTATCGTGATTTATCAAGGCTCAACCTTCACTTGCAATACATAAATCAAAAACAAGGAAGTACTCTCATTGATCGTTTCTACAATTACTTCCGCTATGATTTGCAAGTCAAGGATAAATATATTCGTGACTTCAGAAAGATTATGCTCGATGGTTACGAGGCATACGTTGCTACTACGGACATCGACGACGTCGAAGCTGATGACGAAGTTATTGGTGATGATGTAATATATGACCTTTCCGGACGTGCTATAGAGAAGCCATCCACTGGTTTCTACATCCAGAATGGTAAAAAATACATAGCGAAATAATCCTATTTCATAACTATTATGCTAAAAAAAATAAGACGAACCCTGGCAATAGTGTTCTTCACATTAATAACACTATTGTTTCTCGATTTCACGGGTATGTTCCATACATATCTCGGATGGATGGCAAAGATTCAGTTCCTACCAGCGGTACTGGCTCTCAATGTGGTCGTGGTCGTTGCCCTCGTGGCACTCACTCTCATCTTCGGCAGAATATACTGCTCCATCATCTGCCCTCTCGGCATTATGCAGGACGTGATTGCCAAGGTATTTTGCCACAGAAAGAATCCATACACGTATTCTCCAGCTAAGAACATACTGCGCTACACGGTGTTGGCTATCTTCATCGTTGCCATGGTTGCAGGCATTGGCTCTATAGCTGCTCTCGTGGCTCCTTACAGCAGCTACGGACGTATTGCACAGAATCTGTTGCAACCTATATATATAGGTGCAAACAATCTGCTTGCCATGGCAGCAGAACACTATGAGAGTTATGCCTTCTATGAGCGTGACATTTGGATTCGCTCCATGCCTACGTTCATCATCTCCATCGTGAGCCTTGTTGCCATCGGCATCCTTGCGTGGAGGAACGGACGAACATACTGCAACACAATATGTCCTGTTGGTACTATTCTTGGACAACTTGCACGCTTCTCATTGTTCAAGGTGAAGATTGACGCAGACAAGTGTAAGAACTGCCGTAAGTGCGAGCGCAACTGCAAGGCTTCGTGCATAGACATCAAGAACCATACGGTGGATTACAGCCGTTGCGTGACCTGTGGCAACTGCCTCGGCGATTGTAAGTTCGATGCCCTTCACTATGTCGTTGCACCCGGACTTGTCAAGACAAAGACAGAAGCAAAAGATACGAAGAACGTAGAGGGACGACGTGAGTTCCTCGTAGGTACAGGTCTTGCACTTGCTACAGCAACCCTTGCACAAGAGAAGAAGAAGGTGGATGGCGGACTTGCCGTCATCGAGGATAAGGTACAGCCAAAGCGTCTCACTCCTATCACTCCTCCAGGGTCTATCTCTGCCAAAAACATGGCACAACGTTGTACGGCTTGTCAGTTGTGCGTGAGCGAGTGCCCTAACGACGTGCTCCGTCCAAGCAGCGACCTCAAGACACTCATGCAACCAGTCATGAGCTACGAGCGTGGCTACTGTCGCCCTGAGTGCAACCGCTGTTCAAGCGTATGTCCTGCAGGAGCAATAAAGCCAATAAGCCTTGACGTCAAGTCATCCACACAGATTGGTCATGCCGTATGGGTACGCAAGAATTGTATAGCTGTGACTGGTGAGGCTGAATGTGGCAACTGTGAGCGCCATTGCCCTACTGGAGCAATCCAGATGGTTTACCTTGACGACAATGAGGACAACCCACTTGTTCCTGCTGTCAACGAGGAGCGTTGTATTGGCTGTGGTGCCTGCGAGTACGTTTGCCCTTCACGTCCATTCTCTGCAATATACGTAGAAGGGCACGAAGTACACAAAGAAAACTAAAAACAGACCCACCCCAGCCCTCCCTACAGGGAGGGAGAAGTTACTCCGAACGCCAAGAGCCACAGTTCCCGGAGCGTCAACTTCGGGCCAATATTAACCAAAGGCTATCCTCCCCCACAGAACCGGATGGCCGCCCCCTTTGGGGGTCGGGGGGCCTCTATTATGGACAGACGAAATTTCTTCAAGATACTCGGTGGAGCAACAGTAGCTTCATCAGCCGTGCTTACCGCTTGTAAAGGTAAGAACGCACAACAGACGACAGCAGACATGCAAGAGCCGCCTAAAGACAAGATGACCATGCGCAAGAACCCGGGCAACGGAGACATGGTGTCAATCCTCGGCTACGGCATGATGCGTCTGCCAGTCCTGCCAAAAAAGGTGGACACTGATCCTGATGTCATCGACCAAGAGATGGTCAACAAACAGATTGACTATGCCTTGGAGCATGGTGTGAACTACTACGACACAAGCCCTGCCTACTGTCAGGGTAAGTCGGAGGCTGCCACAGGTATCGCCCTCAGTCGTCACCCACGTAATAAATACTTCGTGGCAACTAAGTTAAGTAACTTTGCACCTCAGACGTGGTCAAGGGAAGCGTCACAGGAAATGTTCAACGAGTCGCTCAAAAACCTCAAGGTAGATTACATTGACTATCTCCTACTACATGCCATTGGTGGTACAAGCCGTAACCTCGATGGCGAGAACCTCGACTCGGAAGAGACGTTCAATGTCCGTTACATGGATAACGGCATCCTCGACTGGCTCGTGGAGCAGAAGAAGGCAGGTAAGATTCGCAACCTCGGTTTCTCATATCATGGCGATGTGGAGATATTCGACATGCTCCTCCAGTGGCACGACGAAGGTCGTTACCATTGGGACTTTGTACAGATAGAGCTTAACTATCTCGACTGGGATTACGCC
>CAMOVB010000241.1:0-4584 GCA_946626925.1 uncultured Prevotellaceae bacterium | reverse complement strand
AATATCGAACCAATCCTGCCAGCGCACAATCGCATGAATGTACGGAAAAGCATAAGGTCCTTCACATTCGTGAGTAGTCTCACATCTCGTTCAATATATGTCTTTATATATGCAGGATACATGTACTTAGGCAGGTTACGCTTTGTACATATTGCCGGAAACAACCCATTGAATAGCAACTCATCAAGTGTTAGTGTCCTTACCCATCCTGACACTTCAGCAAGCGACATAGGCAAAAGTTCGAACACACAACTTCTGCCCGCAAGACTCTGTGTCATATTCTTGAGCAAAGTGAAGTTATTACTTCCCGAGAGAACAAATCGTTTCTCCGGGTGCTCGTCCACCATGCCCTGTATATACGACAATAGTTCTGGCACGTTCTGTACTTCATCGAGTATCATTCCTTCAGCATGCCTATTGAGGAATGCCTTAGGATCACTCATGGCAAGTGCCTTTGTGTCGAGGTCTTCAAGCGTATAGTACCTAAGGTTCGCAAAGTGATACTTCACGAATGTCGTCTTACCACTCTGACGAGGTCCTGTAATGGTGATTACGGGAAAGTACTTCATCGCCTCATTGACTTCAGCACTTATCTCGCGTCGCACCACCGCCCTACCATAATCGATTTCAGGCTCACTTGCAACCAAGTCCATGTAATCTTCAATACTATACTCCATAACTCATTTAAGTTTAAAACTCGTATTGCCTTTTTTGCCGCAAAGCGGCCAGTTAGAACTAAGCGAAGCGGTCTCACTGACCAGCGGGAAGTAAAAACATGATGAAAACCAAAGAAAACAAAAGAAAACATGTTTTTTCTTATTTTTGTTCTGTTTGGCTTCGTCGAGCTAAAGGTTCTTGCCTGTTTTTCTAAGAGGCACATTGTGCAAAAATACTATGCATACAAATCTATTTTCATCAGCCTTAACCCAACCATTTTTCTTGTTGAATAAAGCCTTTTTTGTTTCTTTCCGCAACAAAGGTATGAATTTATAACATACCTACCAAATTCAGCGCAACAAATTTATGCAAATTCGAAATACAACTACAAATTTGCATAAATTTTATCGATTATCAATATCAAAATAAGCAAAATCTATGTAAATTTGAAGTTGCATTTCATATTTACATAGATTTAATTTAAAAGTAAGCCAAACAAAAGAACGTTATATTTCAAGAGCAAAATTAATATAGGCAGGTTCTATAAATTAGCTTTAGACTATTTGTAGCAGATTTTACAACAGATTTTTGCGAAAAGACACAGAAACATAGCTAGCTATGTTTCAAGGCTTTAAGCAAAAAGATGTGCAAAAGATGCACAAATAGGCAAAGATAATTCAAAAAGAATTTATTAATTAATAGAACATGCCTATAGTTTATTTCAAGGACTTCAATATTATAGAAAGGACAAAAAAATTTAATTAATCATCACAAATATTCATAATATGTGTCATGTAAAACCTGAACTTACAGAACAAATAGCATTGAAAGAATTTAAGCAATAAAAAAGATGGTTTATTTGCCCTCTTTTTTTGCGCTATAAACATACTCTGTGAACCATTTCTTAAATCCTTCTTTGCTACCTCCTACATGGCAATACTGGTCATACATAAAGCCTTTTACTACCGTTATAACTTCTTTGGAAATATCATCCAACAAGTCGGGGAAATCCATAACAAAATTATGCATATATTCCATTTCAAGGCAAGTGCCCATTACGTTGTGAATGTAACTATACTCTAATTCCCAAAACAAGTATTTAACATCTGTAGCCTTGTAAGGATTTCTTTTTTCTCCCTTGTAGTAGAACAAGGTATCTTCAATTGTCTTTGCCATAATCAAGCATAAATTCTAAACAGTCCTTGTAAGGTGCGTTGTACATTTGCATAATAGCCATGTAAGCAATAAAACCCTTAATAGTAATGTCGTTGTATCTATCCATTACGATTTTAGCCTCGTCAAACTCACTTGCCATTTTGATACCCGTTGTTTCCCAATAAGTATGTCTATTGAGGTATTCCACGGTGTAGTAATTACACTCAAACCGCCAAAATCGCTCGGCATTTTCATCAAAAGTGCTTGGAGTTTCTTCTTCACCCTTATAATACTTGCAGTATTTCAGTAAATCTTTCTTCATAAAGCTAATCTTTTATTTCCTTGCAAATGTACGCATTCTTTGCCGTTTGTGCATAATTTACGTTTTATAAATTTTACAACTATCTGTTATAAAAGGTTGTGTCTCGCTTAAGTTTTAGTCAGTACATAACATGTATCATGTAAAACGATAAAGAATACCATACAAGGCCTAACGTTCGAAACACCGAAGGTACATGGGACGGACTAAAATTCGAGATAGCATCGGCAGAAACAGGTACGGTAAACAACATCAGAAATGCACTGAAACATTGCGCAAGTAAACCTGACGCACAAATCGCCGTTATCTTCATGCCAAACTATAATACAGAATATGATCTGTTCAATGCAATGAAGAGGACTCCAAGGATTAAAAAAGTAATTTGTGTTTTTCAAGGAGATAAGCCTACAAAGACGTATGAAATTTAAAATACGAAGGCGGGGACATCTACGTGAGACACCCTCGCCTACTCTTAAAAGGTCGCCCTAATAAGAGATCGTATGACAAAGGTAAATACTATTTTTGAAACTACCAAATAATTAAGCAACAAAATGATAACAACCCAGAAAATACCAGATTTCGTCTTTGACAGCAACAACAATATGGGCATACACATTTACGATTTTAACACAACCACTTTTTTTTTACTTCCTAAAATCGCAACTAATATTTCCCATGTAGAGTTTCTAAGATTAATTTAATCCAGCTTTGCTATACCTCAGTCGTGAGTCCGATGTGAGTCCGTTCTTCCTCCGTAGTGACTCCGTACCATCATCATCGGATGTCCATCATTTCTCCACCGAATGTCCACCGTTTCGATGGACATTCGATGGAGATGCGATGGAGATGCGGTGGACATTCTTAGGAGTCACATCGGAGTATCAACGGACTTACAACGGAGGCAGAACTGAGAATCGACAGACACAAAACGGAGGAACATGAGGAACATTCCAAACGAGTACGGATGTTTTCTTCATCTATCCTATTGAGACATCTTATCCATATCATACCACAAGAACTGTTAAAAATTTAACATTTGACAGATTACAAGCAAACACACAGCAATTTGAGTTTTGACTATTACAAATGCACCTTTGGTACTGTTTGAGGCACGAATTATCACCAATTTGCCACGAATTAATCAAAAAAAATAATGGAAATTCGTGATTAATTAACGATAAAAACATTAACTTTGTGGTCATAAATATTGTCACGCAAAAACGCAAAAGCATTTCGATATGTACAATTATATTTTTGCACTAAGGTGCCAATTAGAAAAACAGGCAAGAAACAGAACAAAAACAAGAAAAAACATGTTTTCTTTTGTTTTCTCATGTTTTCTTTTGTTTTTCTAATTGGCCGCTTGGCGGCAAAAAACAGCAATACGTTTTTAACCGTACAAGACAAGCGAATGTATTTCTTTTGTCCTATATCTGTAAAGGGAAATATGTACGAAAGAATTACGAAGGATTAACGAAACATTAACGAAGGATTAACGAAACATTAACGAAGGATTAAAGACGAAAGACAAAACAGACAAAAGATAATTTTGTCCTATCAAAATATAAAGAAACAAAACAAATATGGATTATCAAGCAATAATAGACAAATATTATCCAGAAGATAACGAGTTGAAACATATACTCATGGTTCACTCACGACTGGTGGCAGACAAGGCTCTGGCGATTGTAGATAAACATCCTGAACTGGGAGCTGACCGCCAGTTTGTGGAAGAAGCAGCCATGATTCACGATATAGGAATATTCCGTTGTGATGCTCCAGCCATATATTGTTTTGGCGACAAACATTACATCTGCCACGGAACGATAGGTGCAGAGATTATGCGTGAAGAGGGATTTCCACGTCATGCACTCGTGTGTGAACGCCATACAGGAGCAGGACTTTCATTAGCTGAGATAGAGAGACAGAACCTCCCTATTCCACATCGTGACCTGTTGCCAGAGAGTATTGAAGAAAAGATTGTGTGCTATGCCGACAAGTTTTTCTCAAAGACGAAGCTGGAGAAAGAAAAGACTGTAGAGCAAGCCCTCGCAAGCCTTGCCGGCTTTGGCGAAGACGGATATGAACGCTTCAAGGAGTGGATAAAGATGTTTGAATAGATGTCAAGAATCATAATAAGAAGATGGGCACTTGCCATACTTGTTGCATCAATATTTACTATAAGGCTTGTAAGGCACGGAGGTGAGTTCTATGCAACCCACATATACCCTTGTGTGTCGTATGTACTTTCGCTCATGGCAAGTATCTGTCCGTGGTCACTTGACGAGATTATCGTCGTGGGATGGGTGGCTGCCATAATCATCTACCCATTTGTGGCTCACAGAAAAGGGCAAAAATGGAAACACATCTGCGGAATGGAAATAGAATTCTGTGGATGGATATTCGTTTGGTTCTACATGGGATGGGCATGCAACTATTATCGTGACAGCATA
>CAMOVB010000240.1:0-4605 GCA_946626925.1 uncultured Prevotellaceae bacterium | reverse complement strand
GATGGGTATCGTGGTCGGAATACTCGTCGCCCTTCTATGTAAGAGTACCATCTTCAAGGGCGAGGCAACACCATTCGTCATGGAACTACCATGCTATCGTATGCCTGTGGCAAAGAACGTAGCAATGCTTCTGTGGGATAAGACACGCGACTTCCTTCAGAAAGCATTCACAATCATCTTCCTTGCCAGCATTGTGATATGGTTCTTGCAGACATTCAATTTCCGTCTTGACGTAGTTGCAGAACAGCAAGATTCCATTCTTGCAACAATAGCTTCCACTATCACACCGATATTCAAGCCACTTGGTTTTTGCGATTGGCGCATCACAACGGCACTCGCCTCTGGCTTCCTTGCCAAGGAGAGCGTTGTTTCCACACTTGAGGTACTATACTCAGGCACGCCTATAGACAGTATCTTCACACTTGCATCAGGCTATTCCGTTCTTGTATTCTGTCTCCTCTATGTACCATGCGTTGCAGCCATAGCATCCATCAGACGTGAACTTGGAACACGATGGGCCTTGTCAATCGTTGTCCTCCAATGTGTCATTGCATGGATCTGTGCATTCATAATGTACAACTTAATATGTCTATTCCCTACCCTATAAGGAATGTCTGCGTCAATGAATATCGACGTTTTTTCTTACGACAATTATGGCAATTGAATACAATTGCGTAACTTTGCACAAAAATATACAAGGACGTGAGAATAGATATAATTACGGTTCTACCAGAACTGATAGAGCCATTCACAAAGGAAAGTATTCTTGGCAGGGCACAGAAGAAGGGTCTTGCCGAGATTTATGTGCATAATCTTCGTGACTACACAACAGACAAGCATAAGCGAGTAGATGACTATCCATTCGGTGGTGCCGCTGGTATGCTTATCCAATGTCAGCCACTCGATGCTCTTATCTCTAAATTGAAGAAGGAACGTGACTATGACGAGATTATCTTTACCGCCCCTGATGGCGAGACGTTCAATCAATCTATGGCAAATGAACTGTCATTAAAGCAGAATCTCATTATCATCTGCGGACATTACAAGGGTATCGACTATCGTATTCGTGAGCATCTTATAACTAAGGAGGTATCCATTGGAGATTACGTACTTACTGGTGGAGAACTTGCTGCTGCCATCATGACTGATGCCATCATACGTGTTGTGCCAGGAGTGATTGGAGACGTGGAGAGTGCCTTGAGTGATTCGTTCCAAGACAATCTTCTTGAGCCACCTGTGTATACACGTCCTGCGGAGTATCACCCAGTGGATAATCCTGAAGAGACGTGGGGCATACCACAGATTCTACTATCTGGTCATGAGGCAAACATCCGCAACTGGGAATACGAGCAAGCCGTAAAGAGGACGAAGGAAAGAAGACCTGACTTGCTGGAGAAATAAAAAAGCCCCACCCCAGCCCTCCCCAATGGGAGGGAGGCAAGAAGGAGGCAGA
Source organism: uncultured Prevotellaceae bacterium (assembly GCA_946626925.1). Classification (GTDB taxonomy): domain Bacteria; phylum Bacteroidota; class Bacteroidia; order Bacteroidales; family Bacteroidaceae; genus Minthosoma. The sequence goes on along the minus strand of CAMOVB010000240.1, from coordinate 3,152 downwards.
CAAAGATGTTAATTGTTAATTATTAATTGTTAATTCAAAAGTGTTCTTACCATCAGAATGGCACGAGCAGGAATTCGTGCAACTTACATGGCCACATCGTGAAACTGACTGGGCACCAATATATGAGGAAGTAGTGAAATGCTACTGCAATATGGCTCGCGAGATAGCAAAGCGTGAGCCGCTTCTCATTGTGTCACAATATCCCGAGGAAGTGAAGGAACAACTCCATGCTCACGATATCGGGTTGGATAACATCCGTATATTTGAATGCCAGACAAATGACACTTGGGCACGCGACCATGGCTTTATCTCATGCCTTGATAATGGCAAGCGTATTCTTCATGACTACCAGTTCAATGGATGGGGAATGAAGTTTGCATCCAATCACGACAATCAGATAAGCAAGAACATGTACAAGGGTGATGCTGTGGATGGTGAATACGTTAATTGTCTCGATTTCGTGCTTGAAGGAGGTAGTATTGAAAGTGACGGCAAGGGAACAATCCTTACAACAACATCTTGTCTGCTTGCTCCAAACCGAAATGACACACTCGACTACGAAAGTATAGGCGAACGCCTCTTTGAGGATTTCAATGCTGAACGCATATTGTGGCTCGAACACTCATGGCTCGCAGGTGACGACACTGACGGTCACGTGGACACCGTTGCACGTCTCTGCCCTAACGACACGATAGCATACGTCCAATGTCTTGACAAAGAGGATGAGCATTATCCTGAGCTTCATGCCATGGAGGAAGAGATAAAAGCATTCATGACCGCAGATGGCAAACCATACAGCCTTATTCCGCTGCCTATGCCAGACGCTTGTTACTGGGATGGAGAACGCCTTCCTGCCACTTATGCCAACTTTCTTATCATGAATGGTGCAGTACTCATGCCGACATACAATCAACCAGAGAAAGATACGCTTGCTAAGTCACAGCTTCAAAAGGCATTCCCAGATAGGGAGATTGTATGTATCGATTGCTCTGTCCTTATCAAGCAACATGGCTCACTCCATTGTTGTACAATGCAATATCCAAGGGTGTAAGCCGAAGGTTAAAGTTTATACGGTTTTACCACAGATAAGTGATGTTACCATAAGACTTACAGACTTTCAACAGAAAAGGAGATGGAAATCTATTTGATTCCCATCTCCTTTTTAGCTTTGTCTGTCATGTATGGTTTTACCTTGTCGTAAGGAATCTTGAATGAAACAATTCCTGCGGCGTAGCAAGCAATCTCGTAGCTTGGGTAGATGATGGTGAGACCGTCCTCTGAAGGAAGAGGCTCGATACTTGGAATCGGGATGAGCGAACCATTGATGAAGAGCTGTTCATTTATTTCGTTGTCCGTAATGTTCGGGTTATCTCCCTTGAAATATTCCTTTACACCTGCCCATAAGAGCGGTTGCATGGCACGTGTCTTGTCACGATCGAGGATATTAGTAATCAAATCTCCTGTCCTGGCGTTGAATGTATAGTAAGTGATGAAATGTGAGCCATGTGCACCACCGAGGAATATCTCTGAGGCGAAGTAGAATACGACTATGTTGTCGTTCTCGTATTCCAATCCCATGCGGTTATTACAGTCGTATGGCATCTTGTATGTCTCATAGCTTGACTCATCCTCTCCATTTTCGCGTTGCTCAGCAGTCATGACAAGGTATTGTGTCTGGGAATCTTCTGCCAGCTTATCGAACACCGCCACTCCACAGTACTGGGCAATATCAACGAGGTTGCCGTCCTTGTATGGGGAAATCTTTTTATCAATATGCTCAGAACATGTCTCTACAAGTTTATTGTGGAGAGTGGTACGAATCTTGGTTGCCACATCAGTCCTGTCTGTAGGCAACTCAATATCGAAATCAACGTATGCAAATTCGCATGAATCAGAATACGTGAAATGTTCAAGTGTGAACTGTGAGCCTTTATCTTCCTCCACGACGTCGGTCGCAGTACTGTCGGTGTCACTACCCTTCTTTGTCTCACCTACACAGGCAGAAAAAGCTATGATGGCAGAAAAAGCAGCCAATATGGCGCATTTTGATGTTATTCGATTCATTATATGATTTTTTTATAGATTTTTGTGGCAAAGATAGCAATTACTACGATATATTTTCTAACTTTGTGGCAACAAAATTGAACTAACTAATACTTAACTACTACTAAAGAATGAATAATGGATATTTACAAAAGCAGTTTGGACAGAAAACCAAACGCTACGTTCAGTTCCTTGAACTGACAGACAATCCTGAGCTTATCAAAGAGTACCGTAAATGGCACTCTGAGGAACACCATTGGAAAGAGATACGTGACGGAATTCGTGCCGTGGGAATACTTGAGATGGAAATTTACATCCTCGGCAACAAGCTTGTGATGATAGTTGATACTCCTGTCGATTTCGATTGGGATAGTGCGTTTGCCCGTCTTGCCACCATGCCACGTCAGGCAGAATGGGAAGCTTTCGTTGCAGCCTTTCAAGGATGTGAGGCTGATGCCAAGAGCGACGAGAAGTGGCACATGGCAGAGCGCATGTTCTATCTTTATGAATAAGTTCCTATAGAATAGATGCCATAACAGCTATGGCATCTATTCTTATTAAGTGTACTTCTGATTATTATCATAAAAGATAATTCCTAAAAAGTTATTAATCTATAGAAGTACCATTTAGCATTAGTGAATAAATAAATCATATATGAAAACAATATTTTCTCTATTCGCATTATCTTTATCAAGTATGACAATGGTGGCGCAGAACACGTCTGCAAATGACTGGGAGAATCCTGCCATCATAGGTATCAACAAACTTCCTTACCACTCTACACTTCAGTTGCCTTCAAAAGAGGCTGAATGCAAGGAAATCATTTCTCTTGATGGAAAATGGGCATTCAATTGGTCTAAAGACCCACAGTCACGTCCAGTCGAATTCTACCGTACCGACTATGATGTAAGCAAGTGGGCTAAGATAAATGTGCCTGGCAATTGGCAGATGCAAGGTTACGGCAAGGCCATCTACACAAATATGGCGTATCCGTTCAAGCAGGATGCGCCTCGTGTGACGAGCGAGCCAAACAAGGACTGGTATTCATACGACCATCGTAATCCTGTTGGTTCGTATGTAACGAACATTATGGTCACTAAGGATATGCT
>CAMOVB010000239.1:0-4640 GCA_946626925.1 uncultured Prevotellaceae bacterium | reverse complement strand
CCGAAAAATGTGATGAGAGACACCAAAACATACCGAAAAATGTGATGAAGCACCTAAAAAAGTACCGAAAAATGTGATGAAATACCTAAAAATACTTGGTAAAATGTGATGATATTCGTATTTTTGCAACGAATAAATCACAAAAGCTATTACAAAAGATGAAAACTATCTCTAAGATTTTATGTATGCCATGAAAAGAAATATATTGTTTTTTAGCTTATTATTAGCATCATCAATCACTTACTCACAAGAAATCATATTAGATTGTACAAGTAAGGCACAAAATGCTAATGAAAAATTCTTGGATAAAAACAAATTAACTGTACAGTCAAATGAATATAGCAAAGAATATGGCAAAGCTGTATCAAACATGGAAATCATAGATGTTACAGGACGTAAGTATCAACTACAATTTTTTAGTGAGCATGAAAACTGGGACAAAGTTCCACCTTACGACCCTGCATATAATGCGATAAAAATATGCGGGTTCGACAGGAACAACAATAAATCAGAGAAATACTACAACAATCTTGATTGGATTACGAGAGTTTATTCAAACAATAAAAAACTGAAGACAGGCAATACTCCGATTGTAAAATTTGACATGGCCTCTTCCTGTGTGATAGCATACTCAGCAATGTTTTTTTTTCCCTGATGCTCCACAACTTACGATGATATTATTAAAAGACGGAAAATCACAAGTGGTTTACAATAGATATACATATATCGCAGATTGTGATGAGACATCGTCATGGTATGATTTGAAAGTAGCCGTCGGCTGTGTAGAAGCACCAGATGGATATGACAGTAGTGTTAATGGGGAATACGAACCAGAATATACAACCATTAGAATACACAAGGATTGTGATAAGATTGAATATTTCGATTATTATCCTGTTCCTGTCGATTGTATAATTAGACCTCGTCCTCGTTTATAATTAAAACATCGCTTCACCAGTTATAAATACTGATGAAGCGTTTGTTTTATCTCAATTTTACGGATATTGGTGATTTTGAGCAACTCACCATAGTCAACTTCCACAAAACCGTTCGGAACAAGCGTCCGAACGGCTTAATTACTTCCCTGCGGTCAGTGAGACCGCTTCGCTTAGTTCCTAATTTCTAATTTGAATTAATTTCTCATTAAAATTAATTCGCAAATTGTTCACTGGACTTTACAAAATCCGTGGTGATGAAGAAAAAAATGGGTTTTATTAGTGTCAAAATTACACTTTATGTTATAAAACATATTTTTTTAGATATGATTACACCTATAAAATAGCGAACTTTGGCGAAAGTTTATAAACTAATATTAATTTCTAACCTAAATTATGAACAATTTTTCAAAATTGATCCTTGGAAGCGCTACTACCGTGGCATTCCTTTGTGCGTGCTCTGGCGGCCAGCAGGCTGCTCCAGAACTAACTGCTTCTGGTCTTAACCCAGCAGATTTCGACACTTGCATCGCCGTTGCTTACGACTATGCTACTAAGTCTTTCGTGGCTGACACAGCTAACGCAAAGCAAGTAAACCTCTACACACTCAAGAATGCCAACGGCATGGAGGTGTGCATCACTAACTTCGGTGGTCGTATCGTCAGCATCATGGTTCCTGACAAGGACGGAAAGCTCGTTGACGTAGCTTGCGGATTCGACAAGGTGGAGAACTACTTCCCTTGGAATCATCAGACTGACTACGGTTGCTCTGTAGGTCGCTACGCTAACCGCATTGACGGTGGACAATATGTCCTCGACGGCGACACAGTAAAACTTGATCTCAACAACAATGACCACGCTTGTCTCCACGGTGGATTCACAGGATGGCAGTATCAGGTATATGATGTAGCAGAGAGCACAGAGAACTCACTCACACTCAAGATGGTTTCTCCAGAGGGCGACAACAAGTTCCCTGGCAACCTCGAAGCAACAGTTAAGTTCCAGCTCACTGACAACAATGAGATTGCAATCACTTACGATGCATCATCTGACAAGCCAACAGTCATCAACATGACTAACCACACATACTTCAACCTCTCAGGTGACCTCAACAACACAGTTGACGAGTCTGTGCTCTACGTCAATGCAGACGCATTCACTCCTGGTGATGACTTCCTCATCCCTACTGGTGAGATTAAGTCAGTTGAAGGAACAGTATTCGACTTCCGCACTCCTAAGAAGATTGGTCAGGACATGAACTCTGCCGACGACCAGCTCGTAAAGGCAGGTGGTGGTTATGACCACAACTGGGTGCTCAACACTAAGGGCAACGACAAGGAGATTGCGGTTACAATGACTGACCCACGTTCAGGTATCAAGTTGGACGTATATACTAACGAGCCAGGTATCCAGTGCTATTCTGCAAACTTCCAGGACGGTACATGTACAGGTAAGGGCGGCGTTGTTTACAACAAGCACTGTGCTATCTGTCTTGAGACTCAGAAGTTCCCTGACTCACCAAACAAGTACACAATGCCAGGATGGGAACTCAGCGACCCATTCGTAACTCCAGAGAAGCCATACCACTCTTATTGTAAGTATGCTTTCTCGGTAGAGAAATAAGCGGACCCTCTCCCCGACCCTCCCCCTCTATGGGGAGGGTGACTAATGCAATTGCCACAAACAAAAAGATGGCTAACTTATCACTTAAATATTGCATTAGTCACCCCTCTCGCCATAGAGGGAGAGAGGGGACGGGGGTGAGAGGGTCTGAAATTTTAAATCCCAAAACAATAAATAATACTTTAATAACAAACAAATTATGAACTTAATTCCATTATCCGTTTTTGCATGGCAGGACTGGGGTGTCATTGGACTCTTCACATTGTTCATGGTGGGCATCGTAGTATATGTTGCCATGCAGAAGAACGAGAACTCTGGTGACTACTTCCTTGGTGGTCGCGACGCAACTTGGATTGCAATCGGTACATCTATTTTCGCTTCAAACATCGGTTCTGAGCACCTTATCGGTCTTGCTGGTTCAGGTGCTGCTTCTGGTATGGCTATGGCACACTGGGAGATTCAGGGCTGGATGATTCTTATCCTCGCATGGGTGTTCGTTCCATTCTACGAGCGCAGTCAGGTAATGACAATGCCTGAGTTCCTCGAGCGTCGATACAACAGCACAAGCCGTTCAATCCTTACTGGTATCTCACTCATCAGCTACGTGATGACTAAGGTTGCCGTTACAGTATATGCTGGTGGACTCGTGTTCCAGCAGGTATTCGGTATCAAGGAAATGTGGGGCATCGACTTCTTCTGGATTGCTGCTATCGGCCTCGTGCTTATCACAGCACTCTACACTATCATCGGTGGTATGAAGAGTGTGCTCTACACAAGTGTGCTCCAGACTCCTATCCTCCTTCTCGGTTCTGCAATCATCCTCATCCTTGGATTCAAGGCACTCGGAGGTTGGGATCAGATGATGCAGGCTTGTGACGTCACTCCTAACTATGAGGGTGCACAGGGCACAATGATTCACCTCATGCGTGACAACTCAGACCCACAGTACCCATGGCTCGGTGCTCTCATAGGTTCAGCAGTTATCGGTTTCTGGTACTGGTGTACTGACCAGTTCATCGTTCAGCGTGTACTCTCAGGAAAGAACGAGCGTGAGGCTCGCCGCGGTACAATCTTCGGTGCTTACCTCAAGCTTCTCCCTGTATTCCTCTTCCTCATCCCTGGTATGATTGCTTTCGCTCTCGCTAAGAACCAGATTGAGGTAAACGGTGAGGTGTTCACACTCTCAACTCCAGACGCTGCATTCCCTACCCTCGTTTCTAAGCTCCTCCCTGCAGGTGTCAAGGGACTCGTGGTATGCGGTATCCTTGCAGCCCTCATGAGTTCACTCGCTTCTCTCTTCAACAGTTCTGCTATGCTCTACACAATCGACTTCCACAAGCGTGTGTTCCCTAACACAAGCGAGAAGCAGCTCGTTGTCATCGGTCAGATTGCAACTGTCGTTATCGTAGTACTCGGTATTCTCTGGATTCCTGTTATGCGTTCTGTTGGTGACGTTCTCTACAACTACCTCCAGGATGTTCAGTCAGTTCTTGCTCCAGGTATTGCTTCTGCATTCCTTCTTGGTATCTGCTGGAAGCGTACAAGTGCACAGGGCGGTATGTGGGGACTTCTCTCAGGTCTCATCATCGGTCTTACACGTCTCGGTGCTAAGGTTTACTACAGCAACGTTGCTGACGCTTCAGACAACTTGTTCAAGTACCTCTTCTACGACCTCAACTGGTTGTTCTTCTGCGGATGGATGCTCCTCTTCTGCTGCGTTGTAGTAGTTGTTGTCAGCCTCTGCACAAAGGCTCCAGACCCAGAGAAGATCAAGGGACTCGTATTCGGTACATCAACACCAGAGCAGATTGAGGCAACTCGTCAGAGCTGGAACAAGTGGGATATCATCCACACTTGCATCATCCTCGGTTTCACAGTGGCATTCTACTGGTACTTCTGGTAATTAATTATATAATGTAATAAATAGTAGTAAAAAAGGAGTAAAGGGACGAATGTCCATCACTTCGTGATTGAAAAAAAAGACTATCGTCTCTTTACTCCACTTTACTACTCTTTATTCAAGTTTAGCAAGTTCAGCTGACGCTTTACTTGCAAGGAGTTAAAAAGGAGTTAAAGAGTAGT
>CAMOVB010000238.1:0-4643 GCA_946626925.1 uncultured Prevotellaceae bacterium | reverse complement strand
TTCTTTTGTTTTCTTTGGTTTTCCCCATGTTTTTCTAACTGGCCGCTTTGCGGCAAAAAACAACATACAGTTTCAACCGTACAGGTCGAAATATTATTCTGGATTATAACCGAACAGGTTAAGCTCCTTGTCCGAGTTACGCCAATCCTTGCTTACCTTGACGAATGTCTCAAGATAGACACTCTTGCCAAAGAACTTCTCAAGACTCTTGCGTGCCTCTGTAGCCACCTTCTTGAGAGCCCTTCCACCATGACCGATGATGATTCCCTTCTGGGAGTCACGCTCAACATAGATGACAGCATTGATATGGATATGTGTATCGTCTTCCTTGAAACTCTCCACGCCCACTTCCACTGAATATGGAATCTCCTTGTCATAATAAAGAAGAATCTTCTCACGGATAATCTCGCTGACAAAGAAACGGGCAGGCTTATCAGTCAACTGGTCCTTCTCAAAATAAGGAGGACACTCAGGCAAGAGTTCCTTGATACGCTTCAACACAGGTTCAACATTGAACTTGTTGAGTGCAGAAACAGGAACAATCTCTGCCTTTGGGAGAACCTCATGCCAATCCTCCACAAGCTTGATAAGATTTTCCTGATTAGTAAGGTCAATCTTATTGATCAATACAATGACAGGAACATCCAACTTAGCAACCTTAAGGAGGAAGTCGTTGTTCTTGTCAAACTTCTCAACAGGGTCGGTAACATAGAGAAGAACGTCCGCATCGACCAAGGCACTCTCCGAAAAAGCAAGCATCGACTGCTGAAGCTTGTAGTTAGGCTTCAGTACACCTGGAGTATCAGAGAACACAATCTGTGCATCCTCGTCATTGATGATACCCATGATACGATGACGAGTTGTCTGTGCCTTGAATGTAGCAATGGAAATTCTCTCTCCTACGAAGAGATTCATAAGTGTTGACTTTCCCACATTAGGATTGCCGACAATGTTTACAAACCCTGACTTATGCATTGTTTTATTTTTTGTTAAAGCCTTTGGCTATTACTAAAAAAGCGCACCGTCACATAGCGATGCGCTTTTTATAAAGTTCAATTATTCTGCATTGTTGCGTTTTGCATACCACTCTTCACGACTAATCTTGCCTTCCTTGTAGAAGTCGGCAGGAGTATCAGCAAACTTGCTTCCATCGTAACCCCAAATCATGTAAGAAGCACCCCAGGTGAATCCTGCACCAAAGGCAGTGAACACAATCTTGTCTCCCTTCTTGAGTTGTGGTTCATACTCCCAAAGAGCAAGTGGAAGAGTACCACCAGAGGTATTTGCCATGTGGTCGATGTTAATCATCACATGATCTTCATCCACACCGATACGGCGTGCAACAGCCGATTCGATACGAACGTTTGCCTGATGAGGAACGACCCATGCAATATTGTCCTTTGTAAGACCATTACGCTTACAGATTGTCTCTACTGCATCAGACATATTCGTTACAGCATGCTTAAATACTGTACGTCCTTCCTGATACACATAATGCTCACGGTTGTCAACTGTCTCGTGACTTGGCATCTTAGCCGAACCACCAGCAGCCATGTGCAAAGGCTCAAGGCCCTTACCATCAACACGGAAGTATGTATCCATCAAGCCAACTTCCTCAGTAGTTGCCTCCATCATAACACAAGCAGCACCATCACCGAAGATAGGGCAAGTGTTACGATCCTCATAGTTTGTCATTGATGACATGTGGTCACCACCACAAACGATGATTCTCTTATGACGACCAGAAGCGATAAGACCTGCACCTACCTCCATAGCATAGAGGAAACCAGCACAGGCAGCTTCCATATCGAAACCAAACGCATTCTTCAGACCACAATTTCCAATCACAAGCGATGCTGTTGATGGGAAATGGTAGTCTGGAGTAGTAGTTGCAACAATCAGCGCCTCAATAGAATCTGGGTCAACCTTCGTCTTGGCAAGCAACTGCTTCACAGCTCTTGTCATCAAGTATGATGTTCCTGTACCCTGTTCTGGCTTAAGGATGTGACGTGTCTTGACGCCAATACGCTCCATAATCCACTCATCACTTGTCTCAACAATGCGAGACATCTCGTCATTGTCAAGAATATAGTTAGGTACATATCCACCTATACCTGTTATCACGGCATTAATCTTTTCCATATTGCAGGCTTTGCTGATTTTTAATTATTCCCTAAAAAGAATTAGATAGCTGCTTCCTTAACGATAGCAACCTTACCTCTGTAGTATCCACAAGATGGACAAACAGTGTGGTAAACATAGAATTCGCCACAGTTTGGACAAACTGCGAGTGTTGGTGCTACTGCGCCATCGTGAGTTCTTCTCTTTCTAGTTCTAGTCTTTGACTGTCTTCTTTTTGGATGTGCCATAATCTTTTTATTTTTACTTGTTAATTAAATCTTTTAATGCTTGCCAGCGTTCATCTACAACCTCTGGCTCGTTTGAATCTTCACACTCCTCATCGTCATAACTGCTTCGGGCAGCCTGATGCTTGCTGAGTTCCTGCATCATCGCTTCATCACATTTCCCAGGTTCGTGAGAGCACGATATCGGCATGCTGAGTGCAATAAATTCGTAGATGTACTGTGCGAGGTCGATATAACCTTCTGCCTCAGGAACAATCACACAGTCACCCTCATCGGAATACTCGTCACCTAACTTGACTACCAGTTCGTCTGTGGTATCGATCCGCAATTCGAGATCCGCAAGACACACGTCACAAGGCACGATTACTGTTCCTTCTGAATGGATAGTGAACTTATACATCGAACCGGTGCAGCAACACTTAACTTCAGTATTGACATTACCCCTGTCAAGCAACCCATCTATACCAACAAAGAAGTCATCACTTTCGTTGAAAGTAATAACCTTGCCGTCAAGCTGAGAGCTCAACAAATCTATCTGATATGTACTATTCGCATTCATTCAGCGTGCAAAGATACAAAATAAATAAGTTACACAAAAAGTTTACATAATCTTTTTTGCACAATGCCCCCATTTTATGCAACATTAACAAACAGAGCACACAAAACATGTAGGCACAAATGACATTTCTTAATGAGGAATTAGGAATGAGTAATGAGGAATTATTTGATTGAACGCGGAGGAAAAAGCGTGCGAACAGAGTAACAATTCCTCATTCCTAATTCCTCATTAAAATTAAAATCTCATTGCTTTCTCGGCAGTTCAATCCTGAACGTAGTTCCAACGCCAAGTTCTGATGACTTAACGAATATCTTACCCTTATGATACTGTTCCACAATACGTCTGACAAGCGAAAGTCCAAGTCCCCAGCCACGCTGTTTAGTAGTAAATCCTGGCTTGAACACATTCTCAAAGTTTGACTTCGCAATACCCTTTCCTGTATCACGAACCTCTACAACAACGAAGTTCACATCCTCCGATACAGTAATAAAGATATTACCCGAACCCTCCATAGCATCAACAGCATTCTTACAAAGGTTCTCAATGACCCACTCAAAGAGTGAAGGCACAAGACTCACGATAACAGGTTCAGAAGGCATGTCAACCTCAATCTTCACCTTGTTGGAAGTCCTGTGGTCCATATACTCAGCTACACGTTCAACCACACAGTTCAGTTCCTCAGGTTTAGGTTCAGGTAAAGAACCAATCTTAGAGAACCTGTCGGCAATACGTTCAAGTCGCTTGATGTCATTCTCCATCTCAGGAATAAGCGCATCATTAGGATAAGTCTCCTTCAAGACCTCATACCATGCCATAAGGGACGATATTGGCGTACCCAACTGATGTGCCGTCTCCTTCGACAAACCAACCCACACCTTATTCTGTTCCGCACGAGCAGCAGCAAAGAGAGCAAAGATAGACACCATTACAAAGATGACCACAACAGTAAGCTGAACAAACGGATAAACCTGTAGCCTTTTCAGCATGAGAGACTCGTCATAATAGATATCAAGCCAGTCCTTAACCTGCGTACCATCTTCATTTTCCACATCAGGGAGGTCAAGACGGATATGCGAACCAACCTTTGACATCCTCTTTGCAATACCATTAACTACACCGATGGAATCAACAGCATTATCATAGTCATTCTCAATATTACGATAGGCAATAACTTCCCCATCCCTGTTCTTCACTATGACTGGAATATTCTTATTACCATTGATAACCTTCAGTACAAGATTCAAATCCGTGTTTTCATCAGCATTATTAAGAGAACGCATCGCCTCCGCCCACACTTCAACACTATTTATCTCACCAGCCTTCAAGTCCTGAATAAGATAATTAGACGTTACGAGTGACACAATAGCAATAAAGACCGCAAATGTCACCAACAAGAATTTTATATTTCGTATTCTATCAAACCAGTTCATGCTGCAAAGATAAACCATTTCAATTAAGAATAACGGAAAAACAGCAAAAATATTTCACGATGGATTAAGAATTATGAGCTATGAATTAAGAGTTAAGATTTTATACAAGCCAAGCCCATAGTTCCACGCGCCAGCCAATTCTGAATTTTGAATTCTGAATTTATAATTTTGAATTCTGAATGCGCCCTTGTCCCGGAGGCTGCCCCCTTCGGGGGACAGGGGGCCAAAAGAAGAAGCCTCCAGCATTTCTGCTGAAGGCTTCATTAAAAAGGCGGCGACCTACTCTCC
>CAMOVB010000237.1:0-4652 GCA_946626925.1 uncultured Prevotellaceae bacterium | reverse complement strand
ACGCGTGGGTAATATTCGCTTGTTCCTGCTGGAAAATTGATTTCTGGCTTGATTATGTGGTAGAGTGATTTCTCGTTGTTGCCTGCTTCTGCACGTGCTTCTTCTGAATCAAGTACGTCGTATGGACGTGATTCCACCTGTTCTACAAGTGCCTTAGGAGGGCGTACTCCCCTGAATGGTTTTACGATTGCCATATATTACAATTAGGTTAGTTTGATGTACAGATTCTTTGATTAATCTGTAAGTAAAAGGATTAGTATTTGGTTTGTGAAAAAAAGAGGTTTCAGAGTGAGGTGTAGAAAAGTACACATCATTCCGAAACCTCATTATTATAGTACAAGTATTACTTGTTTACCTGAAACTTAGTGATTCCTTCCTTGATGTAACCAACAATCTGGTTAGCTGCAGCAAGACCAGCATTTGTGTTTGCCTCTGCTGTCTGTGCACCCATCTTCTTAGGTGTAGAGAAGTAGCGTCCCTCGAACTTAGCGAACTCATCATTAGCATCTGGCATGATGTCTGTGATGTACTTGAGGTCGGTACGCTCTGCAAGAAGCTCGATGAGTTCTGGCTCATTGATGACTTCCTTACGTGCTGTGTTGATAAGGATTGCACCCTTCTTCATTGTTGAGCAAAGAGCCTTGTTGATTGACTGCTTAGTCTCTGCTGTTGCAGGGATATGGAGTGATACGATGTCTGCACACTTGAAGAGTTCTGCCTGTGAAGCACAAGCCTTAACACCAGCTGCCTCGATAACGTCTGCTGGGCAGAATGCATCATAAGCGCATACGTTCATTCCGAATCCCTTTGCGATACGTGCTACGTTACGACCTACGTTACCGAATGCGAGGATACCGAGTGTCTTACCCATAAGCTCAGAACCTGCCTTGCCGTTGTAGAAGTTACGTACTGTGAATACGAGGAGTCCGAGAACAAGCTCAGCAACTGCATTAGCGTTCTGTCCTGGAGTGTTCATTACGACAACCTTGTGAGCTGTAGCAGCCTCAAGGTCAACATTGTCGTAACCAGCACCTGCACGAACAACAATCTTGAGGTTCTTTGCTGCGTCAAGAACTTCTGCATCAATCTTGTCTGAACGGATGATGATTGCATCAACATCTGCTACGGCAGCAAGAAGCTGTGCTTTTTCTGTATATTTTTCAAGGAGAGCAAGTTCAAATCCTGCACCTTCGATGATTTCCTTAATTCCAGCAACTGCAGGAGCCGCAAAAGGCTTCTCTGTTGCAACTAAAACTTTAGCCATGTTTATTTGTCTTTATTATGTATATCTATATGTGAAAATAAAGTGTAATCCTAAGCATTCTATTTTACAATAGAAGACTTAGGACTACCATATTTTATCTGTCTATTAGTGAGCAGCCTCGAACTCCTGCATACATGCGATAAGAGCCTTAACGCCTTCAACAGACATTGCGTTGTAGCAAGATGCACGGAAACCACCAACATCGCGGTGACCCTTAACACCAACCATGCCCTTAGAAGTAGCGAATGCGAGGAACTCAGCCTCAAGGTCCTTGTATTCGTCCTTGAGAACGAATGTGATGTTCATGAGTGAACGGCTGTCCTTCTCTGCTGTACCTACGAACAACTTGTTGCGGTCAATCTCAGCATAGAGGAGGTCTGCACGCTCCTGAGCACGCTTAGCCATAGCCTCTACACCACCCTGAGCCTTGATCCACTTAAGGTTCTGGAGTGCGCAGTAGATTGGAACAACAGGAGGAGTGTTGAACATAGAACCCTTATCTACGTGAGTCTTGTAGTTAAGCATAGTTGGAATCTGGCGACTAACCTTGCCCAAGAGTTCGTCCTTAACAATAACAAAAGTAACACCTGCCATAGACAAGTTCTTCTGTGCACCACCATAAATCATGCCGTACTTGCTAACGTCGATAGGACGAGAGAAAATATCAGATGACATATCTGCTATCACTGGAATTGGAGAGTCAATATCCTTGCGAAGCTCTGTTCCGTAGATAGTGTTGTTAGTAGTAATGTGAAGATAGTCAGCGTCAGCAGGGATTTCAAAATTCTTAGGGATGTAAGTGAAGTTCTTATCCTTTGAAGATGCAACCTCAACTACTTCTCCGAAGAGTTTAGCTTCCTTCTCTGCCTTAGTAGCCCAAACACCAGTGTTAAGGTATGCGGCCTTCTTCTCAAGGAAGTTATATGGAATCATACAGAACTCAAGGCTTGCACCTCCACCAAGGAAGATTACCGAGTATCCCTCAGGTATGTTAAGTAACTCCTTGAAGAGAGCCACAGTTTCATCTACTACTGGCTGGAAATCCTTTGCACGGTGGCTGATTTCCATAAGTGAAAGTCCTGAGCCATTGAAATCAAGACAAGCCTGTGCAGTTGCTTCAATAACCTCTCTTGGAAGTATAGAAGGTCCTGCATTGAAATTGTACTTTTTCATTGTTATTATTATTGGGATTAAAGTTTCGTTTTTAGCTTCAGTACATAAAGTCCCGAACAAATTCTGTGCAAAAGTAGTAAAAATCCTTTTAATATAACACAAAAATAAAGTTTTTTATTACTTTTTATAACAATATTGTCCCTTTCCCTTGGTAAACGTGCCAAATTGTACAGAATTAGACGGGCACAAGTGATAGCAACGCAAACAGCCAACACATTTCTGTCCCCATTTTGGCATAGAATCCTCTGTTGAAAGCTTTATGTTCTTCATAGGGCATTCCCTTTCACACCTACCACAATGAATGCAACCATCGGTCACATGGAAAGGCTTTGCTGTAATAATACATTTATTGAAAAGCGGACGAATGACAGCAGACTTTAGCCAAGCAAGACCGCCAGGAAGCGTATCAAAACATCCTTTATCATAATTCTGGAGATGAACGACTATTTCCTCTAACTTTACTTTTGACTTAGTCAATTTGCTCTTTTCTAAATCATCAGCATCCACATCGAAGCCCGGCAGACAAACATAAGTATTAGGCATCTGCACAGCATAGCCAAGGCACAAATGCCAATTCTTACGCCTTACAATATCAAGCATCTGTTCCTTTGTCTTGCCCGTATCATCGCCACATGTACATACAAAGTAAACATAGTCTGCTCCCTTTACAGATACATGTGAAATAAAATCTGCAACAAACTCAGGCACACCCCACGCATACACAGGGAACACAAAACCCAAACGCTCACCATCCGACAATTCGTAAGTACCATCTGAGTCAAGGACATCAGGAATGAAGACGCACTTATCTCCTAATGCCTCAGAAATTGTGTTTGCCACATACTCCGAATTGCCAGAACCTGAGAAATAGAATATCATAATGATTTATTTACAGCCAATTCTTTCTCTTAAACCACCAGAGAGACAGAATCGTAGATAATACACAAGTTATTATTGCAATCGGGAAACCACCAGACCAATTCTCCATACCATTGATAAGGTTCATACCGAACATACTCGTGATGAGTGTCGGGAACATGATAATCATGTTAAGCGACGTGAGAAGTCGCATAACACTATTCATATTATTATTAATGATATTGGCGTAGGTATCCATCGTAGAATTAAGGATGTTGATGTAGATGGACGTTGTTTCGCGAGCCTGGTTCATCTCAATATTGACATCCTCGATAAGTTCAGCATCAAGTTCGTCAACAGGAAGACGGAACTTAAGCTTTGAAAGCAAAGTCTCGTTTCCCTTGATGGAAGTTGCAAAGTAAGTAAGACTATCCTGCAAGCGTGAAAGGTTCACAAGGTCCTTGTTGTCAATATGACGGTCAAGGTCACGCTTAGCCTTCTCGATAATACCGTTTACCTGCTTCAGATACTTCAAGTACCACACAGAAGCAGAAAGGAAGATTCGGAACACAAGGTCTGAAGCATCTGTGAATCCCTCATTACGACGCATCTGATGATTGATAAAATCAAGCATCATACGAGTCTCCTGATTGCAGATTGTGATAATCTTGTCCTCCTTGATAACGATACCAAGCGGAATAGTAGTATAAGGTGAACGTGAAGAGAAACTCTTGAGATGAGGAATACGGAGGATGATCATAAGCCATCCTTCGTCCAAGTCGTAACGGGCACGCTCATCTGTATCGGCAACGTCCGAGAGGAAGTAATCCGGCATACCGAGTTCCTTCTCAAGATATTCAACGTCTTCGTCAACAGGACACGTAACCTGTACCCAGCAGTTAGGCTGCCAGGAATCAATGTGCTTTATACCACCATTAAAATTCCAGAATGTTCGCATTGTCTGAATCTTTACTTTTTTAGAGAATAACATGAAGTATGATAAAGATTCTGACTATGCTCCGAGAGTGTCAAAACCTTTATCCGATATTACTTGTATTATTCGCCGGATAATCGTCCATAACTTCTTTGTTTTAATTTTTTGCAAAGGTACGATAATATTAGAAAACACAAAGCCCTTACACGGAAAAAGTTTTCATTCTCCTTATATTTTTTTGATTTTATTCCCCCCACTCCATGCGTCAGCCAATTCTGAATTTTGAATTCTGAATTTATAATTTTGAATTCTGAACTCGCCCTTGTCCAGGAGGATGCCCCCTTCGGGGGACAGGGGGCCAAAAGAAAAAGCCTCCAGCATTTCTGCTGAAGGCTTCATTAAAAAGGCGGCGACCTACTCTCC
>CAMOVB010000236.1:0-4668 GCA_946626925.1 uncultured Prevotellaceae bacterium | reverse complement strand
AAGTGGGTTCAACACATCAAACGTTGCTGTAGAGCCTGAGGAAAGTCAGGTTTATAACGAGAACGACAACCCAGAGGAGTTCAAGGGTATCGACCTCTCAAGCTTCGTTCGCAACTCTCACCTCTATCGTGTAAACGGTGTGGACGGCGTTCCAGGTTGGGTACTTAACCCAGGTGCTGAAGGCAGCAGCGTAGCACTCAGCTTCAACGAGAATCCATCAGACGAAAAGCCAGTTATTGACTGTCAGGTTTCTTCTTACGGTAACAACAACTACGACCTCTATCAGGAAATCGAAGGACTCCCTGCTGGTTACTACACTCTCTGCATCCAGACTCGTACTCCACTCGTCACTAAGGACGTTGACGATGTTCCAACAACATACTACTACAACGCTCAGAACGATGAGGGCGTTTGGGACAAGTACATCTACGCTAAGGGTGACGACGACAGCGAAGGCGTTGCACCATACGCAGGTGCAAGCGGTCTTGTAACTACATTCGTTAAGGATATCAAGGTAACAAACGGCAAGCTCACTATCGGTGCAAAGGAAAACTACGTATCAGGTAAGGCTGTCAGCCACGAGAGCAATGAGGCTACAGACTTCTGGACAGGTACTTCATACCTCGACTACGTAAACATCTACTTCGTACGTGCAATTGACGGCTTCGACTACGCTGGTGCTGCAACTGGTGTTGAGAACGTAAATGCTTCAGCTGTCGTAACAGACATCTACTCTGTAGGTGGTGTTCGTCAGAACAAGCTCGTCAAGGGTATCAACATCGTTAAGATGAGCGACGGTAACGTTCGCCGAGTAATCGTGAAGTAATCGGTTAATTAAGTTATTATACAGCATGAAAGATGGAGGGTGTGTCATTCGTGGCACACCCTTTTTGTGTACCTCTAAAGCTTTCGCGAAAACACACCAAAGCTTTCAATGAACCAAACGAAAGCTTTGGCGACTGGACGAATATCGCTCTACGGTTGTACAGAATAACGGACAAACCACAGGTCTTTACCATACTCCGAGCCCAAATATTGGCTCATAACCCATAATTCTTCGGTTCTTACGAGCAATTCTTCATTCTTCATTTTCCATTCTACATTTATTTCACTAACTTTGCACCAATCAATTAAACCAATCCGAATGAACTTCAAAACTATTGCTAACAGATTATTACTAACCGCCGTAGCACTGCTCCTGACTCCATCAGCCATCAAGGCACAGGGCGTAAACACCTACGACTCAAAAAAGGGCCTGTCAAGCACTCAGGTACAGGCTATCTACGAAGACAGCAGAAACAACGTCTGGATTACGACACGAAACGGTCTCAACCGATTCGATGGCGTAAAGATGAACAACTACCATCATGTCGAAGACGACGAGCACTCTCTTCGAAATGATATCACTAACTGTGTGTTTGAATATGACAAGGAACACATCCTTGTCGGTATGGGTTCAGGCATACAGTCTTACAGCCATGCAACGGACAAGTTCACCAATGTTCCTTTTATCACAGAGCGTGGCGACACCATCGGCATCCACATCATCAGCTTTTCCCGTCTGAGGTCATCTGGCGAGGTATATGTATGCGCCGCTTCGTTCAACGCATCAAAGATAATGAAGGATGACAACGGAAACCTATATGCCAAGAGTACGCAGGACTTCAACACTCCGGGCGGCACGCCTGTCCAGATATTCGAGGACAGCAGGGGCACTGTGTGGGTACTGGACAACCGTTCCAACATCTACATCAGGCAGAACGGCAAGATGCGCCAGGTCACATCGTCGCTCAGCATCCGTCGTCTGTGCGAGAGCTCGTATGGCAATATCTATGCTGGCTCAATGACCGACGGCTTGCTCATCTACGACTGGAAGAAAGGCACGTTCGAGCCTGCATGCAACATAGGCAACAACAATGAACTCTGGTCAATACGTCCATGGACGGACGGACGCATATTCATCTGTACGGACGGTAGCGGACTCAAGGTCTATGACGAGAGTACAGGCACTCTTTCACAAAGCCCTATTCAGGTCAACGACTTCAACCTCTCCACATCAAACGTGAAGGATGCCATCTGCGACAGCTTCGGTTCAGTGTGGGTCGGCATCTATTGGCGCGGTGTGATGCACAAGACTGCCAACCAGACGGAGTTCGACTATGTGGGCAGAATGTCAATCACAAAGAACACCATCGGCAATAATCCTGTTACAGCCATGACCGGCACTGACAGGGACAGGCTTTGGGTGGCAACGGACCACGACGGACTCTACCGCCTCAGCCACAACGGTTCAGTAAGCACGCACTGGAGTCCTGAGACAACTCCTAACATGCCGTCAACCATCAACTCCATATACGAGGACAGACGTAACAACCGCATCTGGCTTGGCTCCTATGCCACGGGACTGAAGTACATGGACGAGAACAGCGGAACAGTCCATAAACTCAATGTTGATATTCCACGAGTGTTCGACATCTGCCCTGCACCAAACAATGGAATATGGGCTGCAACAATGGGCTTCGGCCTCTACTACTACAACATCGACAACGGCACATATATTCATTACACGTCAGTCAAAGACAACAACAAGAACACCCGCAACATCAGCGGTAACATATACATTGCCTGTCTTGCTACCAAAGGCAAGCTACTCTTTGCAGGAGGGGCCGACGGACTGAACGGCTACGAGATGAACGGAGCAGAGCTGAAGCACCTGAGCAAGATATTCGCTGCGACATACGTCAACTGCCTCAAGATTGAAGGCAACGAGCTCTGGGCTGCAACCAACAAGGGCATATACGTCATCAACATCAAGACACTCAAAATCATTGCAACATACGACAGCACCAACGGACTGCCAAACAACGTGGTTAACAGCATCGAATTTGACGGCAACAACGTATGGATGGGTACTGGCTTCGGACTTGCCTGCTACGACAGGAAAGCCAAGACGTTCCATAGCTTCTTTGCCGAAGACGGACTTCAGGACAATGAGTTCGGAGTACGTACATCAACCAAGATTGGCAATGACCTCTGGTTTGGCGGAATATCTGGTATCAACCGTTTCTCAGACCGTACACTTAACGAAGCTGACAACAGCCAGAAAGCTAAGCTGCGCTTCATCAACCTCTACATTAATAACAAGCAAATCTACCAAGGCGACCTCTCAGGCGACAGCTACAACATCATAGACGGCAACATCAACGAGGTGGACGAGATTAACCTCGCCCACAATGACAACAACATCACCATCGAAGTTGCCGCCCTCGGACTTGGCACGGCTCATGCCATATACGAGTATTCGCTCGACGGTTCAGACTGGAAAGTTCAGAGCGAACACTCCAACAACATCATCCTCTCAAACCTTACACGAGGTTCACACACCCTTAAGGTAAGGGCCATGGCATACCATACGGTGACGGAAGAACGCACGCTGGCCATCATTGTTCACGACCCATGGTACCTGTCACCAGTTGCGATGGCAGTCTATTTCATACTCTTCCTCATCCTCGCATGGGTACTCTATCTCCAGACACGTCACCAGATACATGTACGCCGCATACTTGCCAAGCATCGCAAAGAAGAAGAAATCAACGAGGCACGCATCCAGTTCTTCATGAACATCAATCACGAGATACGTACCCCAATGACGCTTATCCTCTCTCCTCTTGAGAAACTGATAAGCACCGACAAGGACGGGGAACGCCAACGCAACTACCGTCTAATACACCAAAACGCAAAGCGAATCATGCGTCTCATCAACCAGATGATGGATGCACGCAAGATTGAGAAAGGACAGTACAAGCTCGACTTCAGACCAATGGAGATGGTAGAGTTCATGCAGAACATCTACGACGTGTTCTCTGCCAACGCACAGAATCGTGGAATAAACTTCCGCTTTGTCCACACCATCGACCGTCTCGTGGTGCAGGGTGACCCTGAGAACCTCGACAAGATAGTGATGAACCTTCTCAGCAATGCATTTAAGTTCACACCAGACAACGGAAAGATAATCCTCTCACTCCAGCAGATTGGCAAGGAGATAGAGATAAAGGTAACAGACACAGGTTCTGGAATCAGTGATGCCGACAAGCCAAAGATATTTGAGCGTTTCTACTCAGCACAGCATCAGAACGGCTACATCGGCACAGGTATCGGACTTAACCTCACCTACCTCCTCGTGCAGATGCACAATGGTTCAATCGTTGTCAATGACAATCCTGAGGGCAAGGGCACTGAGTTCATCGTAAGGATTCCGTACATCAATGCCAATGATGCCGACATCGTTGTCGAGACAACAGCCACACCAAAGAAGAGGAAGGAAGAGGAAGGCATTGACCTCCCAACTGCCAAGACAAAGGTAGCACGCCACCGTAACCTCGTGCTCTGCGAAGACGACAACGCCATCCGCTCATACGTTCGCAGCGAGCTGTCCAACGAGTTCCGCATCACGGAGTTCATCAATGGTCAGGAAGGTTGGGACTACATACAACTTAACCCAGACAAGGTGGATCTCGTCATCACCGACATCATGATGCCAGTCATGGACGGTCTCGCACTTTGCGAAAAGATTAAGCGCAACTACAACACGAGCCACATACCTGTCATCATGACCACAGCCCTCGGCACAGACAACGACCGCATCACTGGTCTCGACACTGGTGCAGA
>CAMOVB010000235.1:0-4689 GCA_946626925.1 uncultured Prevotellaceae bacterium | reverse complement strand
CACTCACAGGCATCAACGAGAAGGGCTATTACTCAATCGACAAAGTAAAGGAATATCTTAAGCAGCAGATCATGAACGACAAGAAGGCTGAGAAGATCATCGCGTCAGCAAAGAACGCAAAGGATTTTGCCAGCGCAGCCAAAGTAGCAAATGCAGTTACAGACACAGTTCGCAATATTACATTTGCCAACCCAACATTCGTACGCAGCATCAACGCCAGCGAGTCAGTACTCAGTGCAGCTGCATCAAAGGCACAGAACGGCAAGTTCGTAGGTCCTGTAAAGGGTAATTACGGAGTATATATGTTCCAGGTCATCAACAAGAACAAGTCTGCTGAGAAGTTCGACGCTAAGGCAGAGCAGACAACTGCCGCGCAGAACATCTCACGTTCCGCATTCTACGGAATCATGCAGGTTCTCACAAAGAACGCAAACGTTACAGATACACGTTACAAGTTCTTCTAATCAGAACCACTACATAAACATTACAAAGAGGATATGCCAACACAGACATATCCTCTTTGTTTTTCTTACCAAATCAATCATCATAATATCTTTTCACAACAAAAACGGACGCAAATACAGTTGTCGATTCTCCCATAAAGAAACAAGGGAAGATATGGCTGTTACCATACCCAAAAAGGATGCAATTGCATCCTTTCTCTTTATTATATGTTCTATTAAAATCTATCTTAACCCTTAATCTTATTCCTATACTCATTCCAACGTGTGCGGATGGAGTTGACATAGTCATACGTTTCTCTTCCCCGGAAGTAGCCATGCTGACAAGCAGGGTCGTTGTAATAACGTGCCTCACTCATACGAAGCACATAAGAATCCACGTTACCCCTCCATATATCCGGATTCCTGTCATTCTTACGACATAAGGCACGAGCATCGTCCACATGACCAGGACCTGCATTGTAAGCGGCAAGTATGAAGTTGATGCGCTCTTCTGGATTAGTAATTGATGAATAGTGGTTGTCAAGTTGAGCAATAAGTCTTACAGCACCACGAAGACTTGACTCTGGCGAGAACACCTCATTCTCCCCCACTCCCATATCTGCAGCTGTGGAAGGCATGAGTTGCATAAGTCCAAGAGCACCCATCCATGACACAGCATTAGGGTCAAAACCTGACTCCTGATATGCTTGTGCTGCAAGGAGTCGCCAGTCCCAGTTACACTTGGACGAATATGTTCTAAAGAGATGGTCATAGACGGAAATCTGTCCCTTAGCAAGATTGAGTATTGGTGCTGCTACCTTGCGACGTGGGGCATAATTCTTGTACTTGCCTGACTTACCTCCACGACGATGGAGCGTAGTCATATCAAAGAAACGGCTCTCGTTGGCATTCATCCACGCCACAAGCGACTTTGAAAGGTCAACAGACCCCTTGCGCACCGCCCATGCTACAGTTCCGCTGGAGAGTGAACGGTCACCACGAACAACCGCCATGCTGTCGAGGTAGTGAGTCAAAGGCATAGCTCCACAGAAAGTGACTTTGTCCTTCAGGGAATCTGCCACGGTGATATTGTACGCGATGACGTCGCCATCACCTTTCTGCAGTTTCTCAATCATCTCACTCTGGCTTCGGCACACGTCAACCCTCATGCTCACGCCTATGCTGTTGGCATACTCATCGGCAAGCATGTACTGACTACCAAAATTTTCTCCACGAAACTCAAAATAACTTGTGGGACCATAAAGTGTAAGCACTATGAT
The DNA here is from genome assembly GCA_946626925.1 of uncultured Prevotellaceae bacterium. Classification (GTDB taxonomy): domain Bacteria; phylum Bacteroidota; class Bacteroidia; order Bacteroidales; family Bacteroidaceae; genus Minthosoma. Next base: position 2,966 of record CAMOVB010000235.1, on the reverse strand, counting down.
TTCACCATTATCTTGAATTTCGTGGAGATCAAACAGGTCGTCGTCTGCCACTTGCTCATGGGATGAGAACACGCTCGAATCGCCCGATTGCGTTCCTGAATTGCATGATGTCATTACTGCTACGACGGCAAGATATGATAAGAGGATGATACGTTTCATACCTTATCCCTTTCGTTGGCTTGGTCTGTTCTGCACGCGCTTCTTAATCTCTGCCTTATGCTTTGCTGCTCCAGAACCATGTGCACCTGTCTTGTATGATTTAATCTTTGCCTTGGTCTTTACCTTGTTAGGATTTTCCTTTTTCTCCTTCTTGGCTCCGCCAAAGCTGATGCCATTCATCATGGCATACATAATCTCGTTGTCTGTTGCCATAAAAACAATTGTTTTTAATTAGAAATTAGGAATGATGAATTAGGAATTGTATGTTACCGACAGCCATTATTGCCATCACACAATTCCTAATTCCACATTCCTAATTCCACATTAAACATTAGTGGTGGAACAGGCGGATTCCTGTGAACGCCATAGCGATGTTATACTTGTCACAAGTCTCAATAACATTGTCGTCACGTACAGAACCTCCTGCCTGAGCAATATATTCTACACCACTCTTGTGTGCACGCTCGATGTTGTCACCGAATGGGAAGAACGCATCACTACCAAGTGCAACACCTGTATTCTTTGCAATCCATGCCTTCTTCTCTTCACGAGTAAGAGGCTCTGGCTTCTCTGTGAAGAACTGCTGCCAAGTACCTTCACGAAGAACATCCTCCCACTCATCACCGATATACACGTCGATAGTGTTGTCACGGTCAGCACGACGAATGCCTTCCTTGAAAGGAAGGTTCATAACCTTTGGACACTGACGCAACCACCAGATATCTGCCTTATTGCCTGCAAGACGAGTACAGTGGATACGGCTCTGCTGTCCTGCACCAATACCAATAGCCTGTCCGTCCTTCACATAACATACAGAGTTACTTTGGGTATATTTGAGTGTGATAAGCGCAATCTTTAGGTCACGTTTTGCTTCCTCTGTGAAAGTCTTGTTATGGGTAGGAATATTCTCAAAGAGATTATCACCAGTAAGGTCAATCTCATTACGTCCCTGCTCAAAAGTAACACCGAACACCTGCTTGCTCTCTATTGGAGCTGGCTTGTACTCTGGGTCAATCTTGATTACACAGTAAGTACCCTTACGCTTTTCACGAAGAATCTGAAGAGCCTCAGGAGTATAGTCAGGAGCAATGACACCATCACTTACCTCACGCTTGATGAGAGTGGCAGTAGCCTCGTCACAAGTGTCGCTAAGAGCGATGAAATCGCCGTATGATGACATACGGTCAGCACCACGTGCACGAGCGTATGCAGTTGCGATAGGAGTCAAAGGAATCTTAACGTCATCCACGAAATACACTTTCTTGAGTGTATCACTCAATGGGGCTCCAACAGCAGCTCCGGCAGGGCTGACATGTTTGAACGATGCAGCAGATGACATACCAGTAGCTGCCTTAAGTTCCTTTACCAGCTGCCAGCTGTTAAGAGCGTCAAGAAGGTTAATATAACCAGGACGTCCTGACAACACCTCGATTGGAAGTTCACCCTCCTGCATATAAACGCGTGAAGGCTTCTGATTTGGGTTACACCCGTACTTCAATGCTAACTCTTTCATTTGATTCTATTACTTTAGATGTTACTAATTTAGTGCAAAGGTAACACAAAATATTCAAAAAACATAAAATAAATTCATTTTGCACCATCTATTACAAAAAAGGGCTTGCTACTAAAAAAGAAAAGTTGTATTTTTGCACACAAAATAACAACCACAGAACTTAATAGATTATTAGATGAAAAAGAATTCTAAGATGTCTTTGGACTGCCTCACGAAAGGAAACATCTGGACTATTGACGAAACAGAGCTTAACCAGATGATTCTTGACGCGAAGAAAAGCGATGACTTTGCAGAGAATGAGTCACACTACATGAACATCATCCGCACAGTGTTCGACATTCAGTACCTCAACAGAGAAGACGAAAAGAAGATTGCACAACTCGAGGCTATGCACTACGAGATTTTTTCTTCACGAAGCGAAGGAGAAAACAATGCAATAGCCATCCGAAAGCACCCTATTAAGAAGATAACAGACCTCACACTCGAGAACATCACACACCTTGAGCCACACGAGGTACTCAACCTTATCGAAAAAAATATGGGAACAGGATGGAAAGGTCTCCCACTTGCAATACAGGACATCATAGAGTCAAACTTCTTCGTTGACTGCAGCGTCCTTCCTGCAACAACAATGCACCGTGCTGGTGGTATTATTGACCGCAGAAAGGAAGACGGCTATGAAGTACTCGAAATAGTAAGAGGCACATGGATAGAGGCTGTATTCATCAAGGAAAAGCCTAAGGTAGAACGAGTAAAGTACAACTCCGGTCTCAACAATTTCAAGGGTATGAGTGACGACAGCAACCTTGACGATAACATCGAAGAGGAAATCGAAGAGGATGACGACGATATGGAGGATGATCTCGAAGATCGTGTACCAGATCAAGATGACGATGACATGGACGAAGACCTCGACGAAACAAATCCACAAATCGAGGAAAATATCGATCTTGAAGACCCATCATACGATGATGATGAAGAATAAATAACAGAACCACAATACGCAAAAAGGCTCGCATACCATAGTGATATGCGAGCCTTTTTTGTATCTTCTACTCATAACCTCACTCACCCTTTGCGCGCCCATCACCATGCCTCAAGAGCCGTCCTTGGCTCTTGCCTTTCATGAAAAACAAGCCAGCCTTACTCCACTGTACGCAAACCTATTTCCGCGCGCCAGCCCAACTTTTAACTTATAATTTATAACTTTTAACTTTTCTTTGTGCAAGCACAAAGAAGAAGCCTCCAGCATATCTGCTGAAGGCTTCATTAAAAAGGCGGCGACCTACTCTCC
>CAMOVB010000234.1:0-4703 GCA_946626925.1 uncultured Prevotellaceae bacterium | reverse complement strand
GGTTGGTAATGATGTTTGCAACGCTCCAGCGAATGCCATCCGAGTTAAGAAGACTCCTTACAGACCCATCAATATAGAGGCTGCTTACCCACGACCATATAGCTACTGCCGGTATTGCCAACAGTAGTATAAATGGTAATTGATGGAAAAGAATCTTCCAAAGAATGACAAACACACTGCGTCTATTCATCATCAGCTTCAAGATTATCTATGTTCAAGATACCAAGTTCAAATGCACGTGTTACGAGACGTGTTGCATTCACTCCTGTATGACCTTCTCCAAAAAGACGAGCTATCAGATCAACCTGACGCTTCTCTATAGACTTAACACCGAATGGCATACCTTTTAAGCCAGCAATCATATCCTTGGTATAGCCAAGGGCAAGATGGCGAAGCATACGCTCATCATACTCGTCTATGTCGTAGTCGATGATTGCCTCCTGCTTACGTGCCTCATCAAGTACTGACTTACGGAAACGCTTGAGAATCTTCTCAAGTATTGGCTGGTTGAACACCATACGCTTACCACTCATCACACTCATCACGTCTGAGCGTGTAAGGAGTTCACCACTCTTGAGAATGATACCGTCAGCTCCTGCGTCAAGTACATTTACCCAAAGTCTCTCGTTAAGTATCTCACCTGTGAAGATAAGCACCTTCACCTCTGGATAACGCTTACGAAGAATACGGCAGATATCCACGCCCACAGTTGTAGAGCCACCAAGACCGAGGTCAAGGAGCACAAGGTCTGGCTGGTTCTCCTTGATAAGCAGCCACAACTCAGTATCATTCTGAGCTGTACCAATAATCTGTGCCTCAGGTATGTCATTACGGAATATCTCTTCCGTACCTTTCAGTTCGAGCTTTACGTCTTCTACTATTATTACTTTGAAGTTGTCCATTATATTGAGTTCTTGAGTTTGTAAGTTCTTAAGTTTTTTAGTTTTCGCGGAGAGGAACTAAATTATCATTTATGCCTCCGGAGCATGGAGGTGCCGCCAAGCGGCCAATTGGAAAAACATGAAAGGAGAGGCCCCCTCCTAACCTCCCCCAAAGGGAGAAACTCCATCCGGAACATAAGCATGTTAATTGTTAATTCTTATGTTTTTTTCTTGTTTTTATTTGTTTTTATCTGTTTTTTCTTCGTCCGCACCTATGGTGCGATTCCCCTTCTCTGGATGGCTTATCAATTGTCAATTATCAATTACTTCCCTGCGGTCAGTGAGACCGCTTCGCTAAGTTATCAATTGGAATCCGGATGGCCGCCCCGTTACTTCCCTACGGTCAGTGAGATCGCTTCGCTAAGTTTGGGGGTCGGGGGGCCCTTACAGCATCATGACTATACGTGTTCCCTCCTCTGCCTGTTCTGCGTATATTCGGCATCCCTTATTGCCTGAATACTCGTCATGCTCACGTACCATCTGTTTAAGCAACAGATATTGTGAGCCATGAAGCACTCCTGTTATGCCGTCATACTTGACATTGTCCGCATAGAAGAGGTTTGAGAGTTCTTCCTTGGAATATTCAAGCCTTGAATCCGTGAATGCAAACATAATGAATTTTTCTGACTTGGCAAAACTTAACTTCAAAACACCACTTGATTCATCCTCAAATGACCCAGAAAGAAGGGTGTCTATCATATAATTTGCAATTATCCTATCAGTCATGAGCGTCAATCCCGTCTCCTGTTCTTCCACCTCAAGCGTGAGTGGAATACCCAGCTTCTTGTTACGTTTGTCAAATGCACGCTTAGCATACCGCACAAGCTCGCTGACCTCGATTTTCTCCCTCTTGAACACTCGCCTCTGCAACTGGCGTGAAGCACCACTGCAAAGGAGTGAGAACACCTCCTTATAGTATGTGGTAATCTCGGCAAGGTCTTTGATACGTGCTTCATCTGGTTCTTTAAGAGCCGATTCTGCTATCTGCTTTATACGACCAGGATAGTACATCGTCTCATGCTTGATGGTAGAGAGGTAATTGTCAAGCACCATGTTGTGAATATGCATCTGGTTGTCCTCATGCTTTGTACGACGCATCTCGTCAAGCCTAAGCTCAAGCTCAGCCTTCTGTTCGTCCACACGGGTACTACAGAAGTACGAATGAATGGCATAGAAGTTTGCTATAAGCTGAAGAGTGAGCTCATCATTCTTTGAGATATGAGCATCATGTAGCATCATACCAATGGCTCCGATACATTTCTTTTCGCCATCAGCATTAACGATGAGCGGATAGGCTATGAATCGTTCATGTTCGTTGCTCAGATGTTCTTGACGCTTGTAACAGATATTTATGAACTGTTCAAGCATCACACGGCACTCTGTGTTGCCCTCATAGCTGAACAATAGTTGTCCGTCAACCGAATTGACATCCACACATGCTATGCCTATGGCATCCACGTTCCTTATTTCATTTATACCCTTGTACAATATGCTCTTCTGTTCCTCATACTTTGTAGAGAATAGCTTGTGCGCAAATCTGAGTAACTGTCGCATATTGAAGATATACAACATATTGTGTCGGTAATAGAGTAGAGCATAGACAAACAGGAGTATAAATACGAACACCATGATTATGGTCATGGTCACCTGCTTATTCACGGTTGACTCCTGCATGGAGTTGCAATAGTCTTCAAGTGTGCGGTCATCCGATAGTTGCTTGTACAGACGGGTGAATATCTCCTTGTTGTATTGGTACAGATGTCGCCTGTTGAGCGATAACGCCGCAATAGCCACCTCATTACGTATATCTATTATGACCGTATAGTTTGTCTCAAAGCCCTGTTTCTCTAAGGTCAATTCATTCATCGTCTCGCCATCAAGGTACATGAGCATGGACGAGTCGGCATGGTTCATAAGATGATACCTATTGAGATGAGTGATAGCCGTATCTGCAAAGGCTACTGCACGTTCATAATCCCTGTTCATGTTACAGTTGTAGAGGCTGTCATAATATTGCTCAGCAAGCCTCAGTTCCTCATCATGAACATTATTTCCTGCATATACGCCCCCAGAGAAAAATACCATCAGCAAGGCTAAGGTTGCCCTAAGAACTCCCTTAGGCAAGCGGAAATAGAAACGGCTGCCCTCGCCCAAGTTACTCTCAACGCCAAAGGCACATACATCGAATATGGCATTGGTCTTACGGTATTTCTCTATGATACCTCGACAATTCATGAGACCAAAGCCGAAGCCCTTGTTCTTGCGAATATCGCCACTTGCATCTTCGTTTATTCCTATCTTGCTTGAGTCATAAACCTTATTGTTGTTAAGCGTATCGACATCTGCCTGTGAAAGACCGTTGCCTGAATCCTTGACACTTATCTCCACATAATCGTCCTCAACCTCTGCACTTACCTTCACCACACCGCCCTCAGGAGTATATTTACGTGCATTGTCCATAAGGGTGTTCATCATGAAGAGCGTGAGGGCATGGTCAGCTTTTACCACAGCTTCGGATGTCTGTGGAATGTCAAGTGTGATGTTTTTTGCGTCAAACATAGTTCGTCCCTTGGCAAGAGTATCGAACAATGGCTGAAGCGCAAAGTTCTCAATGTTGAGTGTGACGGCTCCCTGACGTATCTTGACCCAGTGACCGAGAACTTCGTTAAAGGCGTCTATCTTCTCTACCAATTCCTTGATATATACAAGTCTCTCGTTCACCTCGTCCCTATCCTTGTCAATATCTACCGTCTTGAGTCTTTCTACCTCCCTTAATGCACGGTCAAGGAATGGGGTAATGCCATTAACAATACTTACGCTTGTTTCCTTGTCTATATATTGACGTTTGTTGTCCTCTATCCTGCGTTCGTGAACGTATCTCTCGCTATCCACACGTTCGCTTTCCTCATTCATCTCTACCACTACCCTTCCGTTGTCCATTATCCAACCATAGAGAACCTGAAGAACGGTAAGCAGTTCACGATCAAACTTGTCAAGCCTATTGACGTTATATGTTGTCCAGTCGCCCTTGACTGCAGGGAAGAGAGCCTTGACAGCATCGTCCGAAGCCTCATGTATGGCACTCGCCACATCTTCTTCGTCCATAGCCTCAGATGGCATGGCAGATGTCATGGCTGTACACAACTCAATAAGTCTTGACAACTTATCCGACTTCTCTACACTACGTACTGAAATCTTCCTGCTGACAAATACCATGAGCCAGATGATGACCACGCATATCACTACAACAGAGCCGAACAACACGTTGAGTATCCTGTCCTCATGCTCAAGCCTCTCCTGTCGTTCCTGAAGACTAAGATCTTGACGTGTGGCATCAAGTATGTCGAAGTAGATATTATGGTTATAATCTGAAGCATCCTTCATTCCGAGTGCACCGTACACGATACTCAGCTCCTCACGTATAGAGGCAAACCAGTTAGGTATGGTATAAACATCGGGATCGTTGATGAGTATCATCTCCTTCGACACCTCGTTCCTGTCCGTCATGTCGTACATGTAGAATTTCTCATCATCACTCTTAAAGCCAAAGTAGTCGTTCAGACATTGTATGGCACGATTGAGTGTGTCAAGAGCCTCATAGTTATTTCCCTTGAGCGAAAGAGTGTCGGCAATATTCACAAGCTCCATCGACTCGTAATAGAGATTGCCATATTTCTTCCAATGGTTTAGGTCGTGCTTACGGAACATCTCTGAGATGATGATGCTGTCGCTTCCAAGCTCCTTAAACCATTTCTCGTATTC
>CAMOVB010000233.1:0-4730 GCA_946626925.1 uncultured Prevotellaceae bacterium | reverse complement strand
TGGCCGCACTGCGGCAAAAAACAACATACAGTTTCAACCGTACAGGTCGAAAAAAAAATTATTTCTCCTGATTATGAGCATAGTATTCAATAAATGGTTAATATTGTCACATTGAAAACGGTGGTGTGATTACGGAAAATGGGGCTGTTAAAAGAAGTATCTTTCGTCCTTGAAATCCAATAAGGAAATCACAGACGAAAGATACCATGCTTTCACGATAAATACCCTTCGGTAAATATCGCTTCTATATTTTGAAAAGGGGGTTATCTAATTATAATCTTGTGTGAAACAACATTGCCTTGTGCATCAACAACCTTCAACAAATATACACCTGTAGGAAGGGTTGGCAAGGCAACCGTGGCGAAAGTGCCATGAAGTTGCTCAGTATAAACCGAGCTTCCTGAAACAGAATACACGTTGAGGCAACGAAGAGTTGCATCTGACTGAATGTTTACTACCCCACCTCCCACGTATGCGATTGTAATGTCAGAGCTTGATGACGAAGTGACAACATCATTGATACCTGTATAGAATCGCTCAGGAGTCATGTACTGGAAGATGTCGCTTCCGCATACGTTAGATGAACTCGGAGTAGGCTTATTCATTGTTATATACGTAGTACCTGCATCTGGGTAGCAACCGAAGGACTGGATGCCGTCGTGTGCAGAGTATGTGAGTGTGTCAGTGTAAAGCATATTGTCACCATCGTACATAGATATCATAACTTCACCTGCTTCATCTTCAAGCTTGAAGTTTGTGTGAATGTCTGTTCCAATGGCATCCTTCTTGTCACACCAAATGAGAATGTATCCGTGTGCAGGAATAACGGTGTTGAGACGAGCGTCATCCGTTGGCACTTGGTACTTGAGAGGCTTAGAGACTTTGTCTGTGATGTATAGTCCAGCAATATTGACAGCAGAGTCAGTTGTGTTGTAAAGTTCAACCCAATCACTCTTTTTGAAGTAATCACTTACATATATATCGTTAGACGCACTTACCTCGTTGATGACGACAGGTTTACGTTGCTGTCCGCTGGCTATCATATCGTTCTCATCCATCTTAGCCCAATTAGCGACATATCGGTTTGATGACTTTGTGAGTGCGACTGTAAGGGAACTGTCAATGATTTCACCATTTGCAAACATTGACCAGCCAAGGAACTTATAGCCTTCAGGTGCAGAAGTGGTGATGGTAACATCGTCATAAACCTTTCCACTGTAGTAGCCATAAGGTATGCGCACGTTATTAAGATAGAGCTGCGCCTCAGGACAGTTTGTTGTTATATTGGCTGAACGTTCCTTGGTGATGCCAAGACGAGAGTATGCCTTGAGTTGTGAAAGTCGGTTCAGGTTCTTATCGGATGTGAAGAAACCTTTAACTTGTGTGTAGCTGTTGTCGCATGAGATTCCGTCGAATGTGAGACCGCTGTTCATTGTCTTTCGCATTTCATCAAAGATAGGGGTTGCATATTTAGGAGAAAAAACAGAACCTGCAACTACACAGTATGTGTCTATGAACTGACGGCGGAAATTATCGTTACCCAACATGTTGAGGAAGATGGTAACAAGTTTTATTTCTTGTGTGATTCGAGCTCCACTTTGCCAAGGTGTACGACTGTCTCCGCGTAAGTAGTCGAACGTGTAGTTACGCTTTTTCTCAAACGCAGTGAAAGGATTCTCTGTCACTTGATTTGTCTGGTCGAGGTCGAAAAGTACGAAGTGGAACTTACCGTCGTGTACAGAGCGGAATGCCTTGACATTGTTCTGAGGCCAGTCTTTGTTTCCTAGGAAAAGTTCAACAGCCATGTAGTTGATGAACTCATCCATGTCAACCAGATTACATATTTCATTGAATACCACTGGATCAGAAGCATTTGCAGAGATGTCATACCAATGATCGTATGCATCAGGTGTACCCACCTTCTGAACATAGCCTGAGTCTGGAGACATCTCAAACTGGTCTATCTCATCAGTGTCGTAGCCATAGTTGGAGTAAGCAAAATGCTTGTTGTTAGGTTCACGCATATTGAGCAAATACTGGTACTGACCATTGAAGAACACATGCACAGGCTGCCAGCACTGAGTATTGACTGTCATACCAGATCGGCGCACAACCTCTTGGATGGATGGATCGATGAACTTGCATTGAGTATCGTTTCCACCATTGCGAATCTGCAATGCCTTGTGACGAATGTTTGGCTTGGCACTGAAGAATGGATAGTCCATAGTCTTAAGTCCCATGTAGTATTTATTAGCCTTCAATTTGAAAGAATGTGGAGTCCAAGCACGACTCCAACCGCCACTTGCGCTCATATCAACTTCCTGACTGAGAACATACTCACCATCGGCAGTTATATATTCGAAGTTAACTGGGCGTTCCCAATCCATGTTCCAGTTGCAGGCATCATCACTACCATTACCTGGGCGTCCATTATAACCTCTAACAAAAATACCTCTGTCAGAAGAAGTCATGTTGGCTTGGTCTGTCACGATATTAATGACAGGGAACACATAACGCTTGTCCTTCTTGATGTAAGAACGAGTGACCACATCACTATGAAGGAAACCTTTCTTATATGCAATAGCACGGAAAACAGTTGTATTTGTGAGAGAGAACACTGTATCATTTGATATCACATTCTTTGAAAATATAGTAGGAACTATACCATCAAGACTATAGTAAACCTGACATCCCTCTGGGACGTGAAGTGCAACCTCCTTTGTGCCAGTAAAGAATCCGCCTGGCTCTGAGAACACAGGAGCATCAACTTGCTCAGATGCATAGAAATAATCATAGTCAGAACGATAATAGCCATACTTAGTTGGATAATTACATCTTCTCCACACATCTGTACCCAAAGTACGAGCATACGAAGTACGTGCTATTGCCTGTGGATAAGCGACACTATCTATAACGTGTTCGCCATCAGTCACGTATATAGTTCCTCCCTCATAAGCAAGCTTGAAGTTAATCATCGTAGGAGCGAACACAGCATCATAATGGTCAAACTCGACACACGCAAAGTTTAATGGATTAATAATGTTCGTACCGTCACCTCCTGCACCGATGACCTTTGCTTTCTTAAGGTTTGCCTTATCGTCAGTCACATAAAGTCCATCCAACTTCATGAACTTGTTAGATGAGTTGTAAAGTTCAATCCATGAACCATAGTTGTACGAAGCATCCAAGTTCATATCAAGGTCGGAAACACAAACCTCGGAAAGGTGAATGTCCTTGCTCGACAACTCGATAGCACCTTCAACGGTGACATGATACGTTGCACTCACTCCAGAGCCATCCCTTGCAGTCACAGTAATATCGGCCTCGCCCTGAGACAAGCCATTGACAATACCGTATTCATCAACTGAAGCTACAGCTGGATTGCTTGAACTCCAATAGTATCTCGAAATAGAAATATTGGCAGGCGAAGTGCTGAAGTCATTGCGGACAGATTTGCGTTCGCCTATTATTATATTATCTTTGTCAAATGTTATGCTTTCGTGCTTAGTCAAAGTTCCTTGGAACTCAAGTTTGACACCACCAAAGACGAAGTAACCGTTACCATCGTAAGTCTGGATAACTGGCTCCACGTATATATAGTCAGCGTTGTTCGTAAACTCGAAACTTAAAGCATAAAGCCCAGCATCAATTCTGGCCTTTGCTCCCTTCACACTTCCTGGCACATACTTTCCGTCAGTCATCTGCACGTCATCAGCGCTCATCTTCTCGTCAGTTGCACCCGATGAAGCACACGGAATCTGAAGCTCACGCTCATATCCACCTGCATAGCAATAGTAGATAGCTTTGGAATTTCCCTTATATGAGGCATTCTTACTCTTACTGTAATCATTTGTAGCAGAGCCATCGCGATAATAGCCGTAGATGGTCATGCGATACTTACCCTTAGGCATACCGTCTGCCACCTGGTACATATATATCACCGAGCTTGCCTTGAATCCGACGGCTCCATCAACCTTGTCGTGAGGCTTACCGTACATAAACCAGCCATTAGTACTGCCGTTCTTAAATCTTGGATTAGAAAAGAAGACATCCGTGAAATCAGTCCATTCCTGTGCACTTGTTGCTATACAAACAACAAAGCAAATCAACGATAATAGTTTTCTCATGTCAGTTAAGTTGAAGACGCAAGACACATGGTCTCACATCTATATTATGTATTATTTGTTATCAGATTAATTTGTTAGTTCTCTTTTCCCGTATATTCAAGAATATACTTTCCATACTTTCTATAATTTGATTATGTAATAAGGTTTGTTAACCGGCCACAAATTTACACTTTATCTTCCAATTTCAAACAAATTTCTCCAAATATTATTCCTCGTGTCCAAATATTTATACATTTCACGCACAAATTCTAATATTTCTGCACTTGACATTCCTCTCTTTTCGCGTCGTTCAAGAACTTTCCGCATCTACTACCGCCCCACCCTCCAATCCTCACTCCACACCTCACATTCAAAAAAGAAGCCTGTTGCTTTCACTTGCAACAGGCTTCGCATTTATTACCCCTTAATTTGTTGTTATAATTACTCTTTTCTTGTATGCTTATACCATGAGAGCAGCAACCAAAGCAAGGATTGCGTAGAACTCAGGAAGAGCTGCATAAATCATTGTAGGAGTCTGTACATCGTGTCCCTGAGCCAAGCCCTGGATACCTGCTGCACAAACCTTACCCTGACGAATAGCAGAGAAGAGACATGTAATACCTA
>CAMOVB010000232.1:0-4853 GCA_946626925.1 uncultured Prevotellaceae bacterium | reverse complement strand
AAGGCAGTTGGCGAGTCTGTTGAAAAGCCTCTTCTATATTATAGAAATAATCTCAATTCCCTCATGAACGTGCTTGAACTTATGGCTAAGTATGGTACAAAGGGAATCATCTTCTCTTCTTCTTGCACCGTATATGGTCAGCCAACTAAGGAGAATCTCCCTGTTACAGAGAACGCTCCAATTCAGAAGGCACTCTCACCATACGGAAACACTAAGCAGATTAACGAGGAGATTATTCAGGATTATATCCACTCTGGAGCACCAATCAAGAGTGTCATTCTCCGTTACTTCAACCCAATAGGTGCACATCCAACTGCACTCATCGGTGAACTTCCTAACGGAGTACCAATGAACCTCATTCCTTTCGTAACTCAGACTGCCATCGGTATCCGTAAGCAGCTCAAGATTTTCGGTAATGACTATAATACTCCAGACAAGACTTGTATCCGCGACTACATCTATGTAGTTGACCTTGCAAAGGCACACGTAAAGGCAATGACACGTGTACTCGATCAGGAGACAGAACCTGTTGAGGTATTTAACATCGGTACAGGTCATGGTTATTCAACACTCGAAATCGTAGAAGGCTTCGAGCGTGCAACAGGTGTTAAGCTTCCTTGGGAATACGCTCCACGTCGTGAGGGCGACATCGAAGCAATCTGGGGAAATGTTGACAAGGCAAACAAGGAACTTGGCTGGTCAGCAGACACTCCGCTTGACGAGATTCTTGCATCTGCATGGAAGTGGCAGGTACACCTCCGCGATGCAGGTATTCAGTAATTAGCATTAGAGATAAGTGTGGGATAAACTACAGTTTATCCATTCACTTATATGATAATAGGAAATTATCTGCAAGAACTATTTTTTAGTAGTTCACTAATTGTAGATTATGTCGTGTTTTATTTTGTGTTTGTGTTGTGGCTATTCTTTTGCGTGAGCAACGGGGTAGCCCATTTTTTTTGTATATATGTAAATATTATCAAAAATATCAAGAAAACACTATGGTAAGATGAATAACTATGTTCCCACAGAAGGTGGGTTGTTTCTGAAACCAAAACGCTGGTTGTTCTCTACATGAGAACAACCAGCGTTTTCTGTTATGTGTGATTTGTATGTCCTAATCAAACAGATTCATAATATGTACTGCAACGAGAGCGGCTGTTTCTGTACGCAGGCGACTCTCGCCAAGTGATGCAGATTGGAATCCTGCCGCCTCAGCCATCTTGACCTCGTCAATGGAGAAGTCGCCCTCAGGACCTACGAGCACAAGTGCATCCTCGCCTGCCTTGATGCAGTCTTTGAGCAGGAGTTTAGAGCCAAGGTCAGGTTCATCATAGCAATGGCAGATGAACTTGTTCTTTGCAGGGCGAGTGAAGAAAGTGGAATCTTCCTTGGTTATTTCCTGAATGAAGGTCTTGAAGTCAATCATCTCATTCAGTATTGGCTTCCATGCCTTGTGGCTCTGCTTGGTGGCAGAAATAAGTATCTTGTCGATGCGCTCGTTCTTTATTACCGTACGTTCGGAGAACTTACAACGAAGGAAGGTAAGTTCGTCAAAACCTATCTCCGTGGCTTTCTCACACGTCCACTCCGTCCTGTCCATGTTCTTTGTAGGAGCCATGGCAAGATGTAGATGACCCTTCCACTGGCGTGGCTGTGGCATTACCTCATCAATGGTATAGAAACAACGCTTCTTGGTTGCCTCTGCTACGTGAGCACGATAAAACACACCCTTGCCATCCATGAGCATCATCTCATCACCCGACTCCATACGCAGGACGCGTACAGCATGCTGTGCCTCCTCTTCAGGAAGCTCTTGCTGAGTGGCAGCATCGGGAACATAGAAAAACCTTACTTCTTTCATCGAGAGTGAGTTTGTGAGTTTTTAAGTTTGTAAGTTTTTAAGTTTTTTAGTTCTTGAGTTTTCTTGAGAGGCTTACTTTTCTAGAAGCCCTAGACATTCTAGATAATCTAGAGCTTCTAGAGTTTCTAGTGCCTCTAGGCCCATACCTCCGGATGGCCGCCCCCCTCGGGGGTCGGGGGCTACACTCTCGCGTACGCAGGGAGGTCAATGCTTGCAAAGTCCTTGTCAAGGTACTTGAAGTAGCCTGTGATACCAATCATCGCAGCATTGTCCGTAGTATAGCTGAACTTAGGAATGAATATCTTCCAGCCGTAACGCTTGGCGTGGTCCTTGAAGGCATTGCGCAATCCGTTATTAGCTGACACACCTCCTGCTACTGCCACCTGCTTGATACCTGTGTCCTTGACTGCCTGACGCAGTTTCTTCATGAGGATGTCAACAATGGTCTTCTCCAATGATGCTGCAAGGTCTTCCTTGTGATGTTCAATGAAGTCTGGGTCTTCCTTCAACCAGTCACGAAGGTTGTAGAGGAATGATGTCTTGAGACCAGAGAAGCTATAGTCATAGCCTGCTATGTTAGGCTTAGAGAACTGATAGGCATCAGGATTGCCCTGACGTGCAAGGCGGTCGATGATAGGGCCTCCAGGGTAACCAAGTCCCATGACCTTGGAACACTTGTCTATTGCCTCTCCAGCTGCATCATCTATTGTCTGACCGATAATCTCCATGTCCTTATATGAGTTCACCTTTACTATCTGTGAGTTACCACCACTCACGAGAAGACAGAGGTAAGGGAACTCTGGCTGGTCATGGTCATCCTCGCTCTCACGAATGAAGTGAGCAAGCACATGACCATGAAGATGGTTCACGTCAACCATAGGAATGCCAAGGCTACGTGCAAAACCTTTTGCAAAGCTGACGCCCACGAGAAGTGAGCCCATCAAGCCTGGTCCTCGTGTGAAGGCTACAGCGTTAAGATCTGCCTTGGTAATACCAGCACGCTTGATGGCTTGGTCAACCACAGGCACTATATTCTGTTGGTGAGCACGTGATGCAAGTTCAGGAACGACACCACCATAAGCTTCGTGTACAGCCTGACTTGCTGTCACGTTGCTCAGAAGTATGCCGTCGCGAAGTACCGCAGCACTTGTGTCATCACATGATGATTCTATTGCTAAAATATACATTGTTAATGAACAATTAGGAATGTGGAATGAGGAATGTTGCAAGTTCAACAAAAACTTAAGAACTCACAAACTCATCAACTCCACTTATAACTTTTAACTGTTAACTTTTAACTCTCATTACGACGAGGGGCTTCTTAATGAGTCAGTATCTCCAGTCCTGTCTCTGTCATGAGGAATGTGTGTTCCCACTGGGCAGAAGGTTGCTCGTCCTCGGTAACGACAGTCCAGTCATCCTCTGAATCGACGAACACTTCCCAGCATCCCATGTTGATCATAGGCTCGATGGTAAACACCATGCCCGGAACGAGAAGCATGCCTGTGCCCTTCTTGCCATAGTGCTCCATATCTGGCTCCTCGTGGAACTCGTTGCCCACGCCATGACCACAGAGGTCGCGCACAACCTTGAAGCCGTTCTTGTGAGCGTGCTTTGTGATTGCTGCGGCTTGGTCGCCGACGAAAGAGTAGGGCTTACAAGCTTCTGCACCAACCTGAAGACATTCGAGAGCCACATCCACAAGCTTCTTCTTCTCTGGTGTCGTCTCGCCAATGATGAACATACGGCTTGCATCTGCATAGTAGCCATCAAGGATTGTCGTACAATCAACGTTGATGATGTCGCCTTCCTGGAGAATCTCATCCTCAGATGGGATACCGTGGCACACCACTTCGTTGATACTTGTGCAACAACTCTTAGGGAATCCCTCGTAGCCAAGGCATGCAGGTATGGCATGATGGTCGAGAGTATAATCGTGTACGAGCTTGTCAATCTGAGCCGTTGACATTCCTGCCTTGATCTCGCTTGCCACGAGGTCAAGAACACCTGTGTTGATTACTCCGGAACGACGTATTCCGTCAATCTGTTCAGGAGTCTTAATGAGGTCAGGAGTAGGAACGAGGAAGCCTCTGTTCTGGAACGAAAGTATCTTTTTATCCAATTCTGTAAGGGGCTGACCGCCCTTTACATGCCAGTTTCGTGGATTTTTATTAAACAGCATAACGTAATTCTTTCAAAAATCGCACAAAGATACGCCTTTTTTCAATAAGTTGTACTAACTTTGCGAGCACAAATAGAAAACCAAAATGATTTTAATTATGAAAATAGCCAAATTGATTACTGCGTCTTCTCTTTTATTTGCACTCATGGCATGCTCAGGAGGCAATGCCACTCAGTCTCAAGACGAAGATAGCAGTTCGGCTGACAGCATCATACCTACAGGCATAAATGCACTATATGAATATAGCGACTCAGGCAAGCATGTAGCAGGAAATATAACATACGATTATAAGTTCCAGTTCAAGAACGACAAGAGTCTTCCTGTGGTCAAGAACCCACTCGAATACCAGTTCTATGACAACAAGGTTGTTCTACGAATCACGAAGAACGGTCAAGACCTACTGAGGCGTACTTTCACCAAGGAGGACTTCAGACAGCTTGTGCCAGAGTCCTTCTTCGAGACATCTGCCCTCATCGGCTTCTGTTATAATGTGGATAAGGAGAATGCAAAGGATGCCGTCTATTTCATCGCAACAATAGGCGACCCAGACTCTGCAGCTGACTCTTCATACGCCATCGAGGTACGCGTCTCATCTGCTGGCGACATCTCCTTTAGCAAGCTACAAGACCGCGAGACTCTGCCTGTCAATAACGGAATGACTGTTGACCCAGAGGAAAACTAAAGAACAAATCTTAACACGGTAAAGTCCTGTGTTAAGATTTGTTCTTATAAGTAGGTGTTTATGAGTGTTTCCCTTACCTGTCCCTTAGGTGTGCCTTAGGTGTCCCTACGATTTGTAAGGGAAAT
>CAMOVB010000231.1:0-4885 GCA_946626925.1 uncultured Prevotellaceae bacterium | reverse complement strand
CCATTCCCTGGATATTATCAAGTCCGCCTACACGAGAGATTACACCATTAAGACACTCGACACCAGCATCCACGAACTCTTCTGCCGTAGCATACTTCTGTGTCTTTATTGAGTCTTCAGCAATTATGTTTCCGTCCTTATCGACGATTCCAAAAACGGTGTTTGTACCTCCAAGGTCAACACCAATAACGTATGGTTTCATTTTGATTTTTGTATTAGGTTTGTACTTTTACATCAGCAAAAGTACAAAAAGTTTGAGTAAACCAATTAGATTCTATAAAAAAATGACTATTTTTGCACGAAGTTTAAGTTATTTCTAAATATTTATCAAGGATGAGAAGATTACTTGCAGCCATAATGTGCATATTTGCGACCTTTGCAGCCAATGCACAAGAGCCAATAAGCATCGACCTTTGGCAAGACGGTCTGCCTAACAGTAACGGCATAGACAAGACTGAGCCATACGACGATTCAAAGCAGAACTTCAAACCTAACATCAGGGTGTTCCTGCCTGAGAAGAGCAAGGCAAACGGCATGGCTGTGCTATGTCTGCCTGGCGGTGGATATTCTCATCTTGCCATTGGTCACGAAGGCTACGACTGGGCACCATACTTCAACGACCTCGGATTTGCGTTCGTGGTACTCAAGTACCGAATGCCACACGAAGTGACAGACGTACCTATCAGCGATGCAAAGGAAGCCCTCCGTATTGTGAGGGAGAATGCTGAGAAGTGGGGTATCAAGCCTAACAAGGTTGGCATCATGGGCTCAAGTGCAGGTGGACACCTCGCTTCAACAGTTGCAACACATAGCCTTCCGGGTACAGAGCCGAACTTTCAGATACTTTTCTACCCAGTGATAAGCATGGATTGGAATTACACTCACAAGTGGTCACGCCTGTTTCTCATAGGAAAGAAGCCAACAAAGGAGATGGTTGACCTCTACAGCAACGACCTTCAGGTGTCATCCAACACACCACCAGCCATACTTCTGCTCTCTGACGATGACAAGGTTGTTCCTTCGCCAAACAGCGTGAACTACTACCTCGCCCTACGTTGTCACAACGTGCCAGCCACAATGCACATCTATCCCTCGGGCGGACACGGATGGGGATGCAGAAAGGACTTCAAATATCACAAAGAGATGATGGCAGACCTTACGGCATGGCTCAAGACTCTCAAATAACGCAAACACTTTATGTTAAAAAATAACAACATATACTACAAGCCACGCAAGCGGCTTATGCTTATCTATACCGGAGGTACAATCGGTATGATACGCAACCCAGAGACAGGAGCACTCGAGACATTCAACTTTGACCATCTCACCAAGCATGTTCCTGAACTCAACCAATTTGACTACATACTTCACAACTACCAGTTTGACCCGCCTATCGACTCGTCAGACATGCAGCCTTCACTATGGGCAAAGATTGTGAAGATTATCGACTATAATTATGACAAATTCGACGGTTTCGTGATTCTTCACGGAACAGACACAATGGCTTACACCGCATCGGCACTCAGCTTCATGCTTGAAAACCTCGGAAAGCCAGTCATACTCACAGGTTCGCAGTTGCCTATCGGCGCACTCCGCACGGACGGCAAGGAAAACCTCATAACAGCCATCGAACTGGCAGCCGCACAAGACAAGGACGGACATCCAATCATACAGGAGGTATGTGTATTCTTCGGTCATCAACTCTTCAGAGGAAACAGATGTACGAAGTCAAGTTCTGAGAGCTTCAACGCATTCTCTTCGTACAACTATCCAAGTCTTGCAACGTCGGCTATCAACATACATTTCAACGAAGCGGCTATATACCGCACTCCACACACAAGTCCTTTCAAGGCACACACAGAACTGAGCACAGAGGTCATCGCGCTCTCGCTCTTCCCTGGCATCCAGCAGCAGACCGTAGAGCAGGTGTTTGCCATGAAGTGCATCAAGGGAATCGTGTTCCGTGCATTCGGTTCGGGCAATGCCCCACGCCAGCAATGGCTCATAGACGCCATACGCAAGGCAACAGAAGACGGCAAGGTGATTGTCAACATCACCCAGTGTCAGAGTGGTGGCGTTGAGATGGGATTATACGAGACAGGTCTCCAACTCATCGAGGCTGGTGTCATCAGCGGTCACGACATGACCATCGAAGCAGCTTTGACAAAGCTCATGGTTCTCTTTGGACGTGGTTTCCGTCCTACTGAGGTACGCCATCTTATGAGCAAGAACATTGCTGGAGAACAAACCGATTAAAAAAACTTTATGCTACTACAACTAAGCGCAGATATACAGAACATACCAAACTTCATACCTTGGCAACAGACCATCGGACTGATGGAAATGATTGTCAAGGGTGCCATTATTGGTATCGTTGTGTCTGCCCCTATGGGACCTACAGGCGTTCTGTGTATTCAGCGCACACTCAACAAGGGTCGTTGGTACGGATTCGCCACAGGATGTGGAGCCGCACTTAGCGACATCATATATGCAATAATAACAGGTTACGGAATGTCATTCGTGGTGGATTACATCGAAGACCCACATCTTCTCTTCTGGATGAAACTTGTGGGATGTGCCCTACTTTTCATCTTCGGTATCTACACGTTCCATAGCAATCCTGCAGGAGAGATACGCAACGTATCACACAACAAGGGAAGTCTCGTGACAACATTCATCACAGGATTCTCAACCACATTCCTTAACCCGGGTATTGTATTCCTATTCTTGGCAATGTTCGGTCAGTTTACGTTCATTGTTCCCGACAACCCGATACCACAAATAGCAGGTTACATCTTTATTGTCATAGGAGCACTCCTATGGTGGTTCGTGCTTTCATGGCTCGTGGATAAGGTAAGGAACCGCTTTGAAGAAAGAGGCCTATGGATTATCAATAGGGTCATTGGTGTTATCGTGATGATTGTCTCTGCCGTAGTTGCAATATGGACACTCACAGGCAATAGCATACCGTCGATGTACTAAAGACCCTCTCCCCATCCCTCCCCCTCTATGGGGAGGGTGACTAATGCAAGGTGGAGCTATCCCTTTCGACAGCGCCAATAGCTATCCCTTTCGACCGTCTTTGGTCGAAAGCAATCTGCAATAACTTAAAAACTTAAGAACTCAACTTTTAATTCAGTAAGGTTAGGACGTGTATATTTCAGAGCAACTAAAGCAAGTTAACATAGCAGAGTATCTTCTCTACATGTGGCAAATAGAAGATACCATCAGGGCATACAATCTTGACATTGACAAGATTGCAAGCGACTACATTCCTAAGTTCAAGCTTGATGAGGAACGTAGTAACACTCTTAAAGGATGGTACGAAAGCCTCATACAAATGATGCACGAGGAAGGTGTGGAGGAACAAGGTCACCTTCAGATAAACAAGAACATCATCCTTCTTCTTACCGACCTTCATCTTCAGGTTCTCAAGTCGCCTAAGTTCCCATTCTACTCGGCTGCCTACTACAAGGCACTACCTTTCATAGTGGAATATCGCAACAAGAGCAACGGTCAAGAGAAGAGCGAGATTGAGAACTGCTTCGATGCACTATACATGGTAATGCTCCTCAAGGCACAGGGCAAGCCAGTAACAGCAGAGACAGCCTCAGCCATTGACAACATCGTCAAGATGCTCAGCATGCTTAGCGAATACTATAAGAAGGATAAGGCAAACGAACTGGAACTGTAAAGGCCCCACCCCATCCCTCCCACAAGGGGGGAAAGATAGACCCTCTCCCCATCCCTCCCCCTCTATGGGGAGGGTGACCAATGCAAGGTGGAGCTATCCCCTTCGACCGTCTTTGGTCGAAAGCCTTCCTCAACAACATAAGAACTTAAAAACTCAAAAAATCATGAACATATTGATTACAGGCTGTAATGGCCAGCTTGGCAATGAGATGCAGCTTCTCGCCAAGGATAATCCACAGCATAAGTATTTCCTCACGGACGTAGTAATACCAGAGGGACTTGACGCAACCGTTCTCGACATCACCAATCAGCAGGCTGTCGAGGACTTCGTAACAGCAAACAGCATCGACTGCATCGTAAACTGTGCCGCATTCACAGCAGTAGATAAGGCAGAGTCATCAGAGGAGTTCTGCAATCTCCTCAACAACATAGCTCCGGGTTACCTTGCACAGGCAGTTGGTAAGCGTGGCGGTAGCATGATTCAGGTAAGTACAGACTACGTGTTTGACGGAACAAACCATACTCCATACAAGGAAGACCAGCAAACCTGTCCTAACTCAGTATATGGTGTGACTAAACTTGCTGGCGAAAAAGCCGTCATGGCTGGATGTGCCAATAGCATGATTATCCGTACAGCATGGCTCTATTCAATCTATGGCAACAACTTTGTAAAGACCATGATTCGTCTTGGTAAGGAGAAACCTGAACTTGGCGTTATATTTGATCAGGTGGGTACTCCAACATACGCACGCGACCTTGCCGTAGTCATTATGACTGCCATCAACAAGGGTATCGTGCCAGGCATTTACCATTTCTCTAACGAGGGAGTCATCTCTTGGTACGATTTCACTAAGGCAATACATCGCATAGCAGGCATCACAACATGTAAGGTTCGTCCTCTCCACACAGAGGAATACCCTACCCCAGCCGCACGTCCACACTACTCTGTCCTCGACAAGACAAAGATTAAGCAGACATACGGTATCGAAGTTCCTTATTGGGAAGAGAGCCTGAAGGAATGTGTTGAGAAACTCTTACTTAATTCATAATTCATAATTCTTAATTCATAATTATATAAAACAAGACTGAGGATTTAGTCCATGTGACTAAATCCTCGGTATTGTTTTATTCTCGATTCTCACAAATATCACCGCACATCAATATCAATAGTCAATGCAAGAGTTTGGATGTT
>CAMOVB010000230.1:0-4890 GCA_946626925.1 uncultured Prevotellaceae bacterium | reverse complement strand
AACGTCATGAAACAATAGTGTACACGTTAATCAAATTTCTTTATACGGAAGTGACAATAAGGGCTGCCACCAGTATTCTCATAATAGTTCTGATGATATTGCTCAGCAATCCAGAATTTGTCTGCTGCCTCGATTCTTGTATTCACTTCATGTCCTTTTGAACGAAGTATGGATACAAGTTTATCGATGGTTTTGTGCTGACTCTCGGATGTATAGAATGCGCCGCTAAGATACTGTTCGCCCTTGTCAGGTCCTTGACCGTCTGTCTGTGCAGGGTCGTGGATTTCAAAAAACAGTTTACATAAATCTTCGTAACTCACTACATCAGGGTCGTATTCCACAAGTACAGCTTCTATATGACTTGTCTTGTGCGTTCTCACATCCTCGTACGTTGGATTTTCTTCCTTACCACCTGTGAATCCAACGAGGGTTTTCAATACTCCCTTACGCTTTTGAAAGTAATGTTGTACGCCCCAGAAACAACCAGCGGCAAAGATGCCATACTCCGTTCCTGTTTCAGGAGTATAGAGTGAAATCTTGTTTGATTCATCCACGGCAGCCTTGATGAGTTTTAGAGCCTCACCATGCTTCTTCTGAAGGTCTGGATGGTTCTTACCACGCTCGTAGTTATGAGTCAAGTCGTAATACTTAACCATAAGTGCGATAGGGTTGTGTGAGTCGATAATGTGCTGAATATAATCACTGTATGATTCGTTCTTGTTATGTGTAAGCAGAATCAAGGCATTTACCACACTTTCTGGTATTCCTGATTCGAGAAGATTGTCAGGTGTGTAATCAGAATCCTCCAATACGTCGTGAAGGAATCCTGCCATTCGTTCCTCGTCTGTCTTGCCCATGAGTCCTACGGCAAGAGGATGCAGAATGTATGCTTCTCCGTCTTTGTCAAGTTGTCCTGAATGTGCCTTTACGGCTATCTCTAATGCTAAATCTACTTTGCTCATATTTGAGTTCTTAAGTTTTTATGTTTGTGAGTTTTTAAGTTATTGTGGAGAGGTAGTTATACTAGAGGCTCTAGATAAACTAGATATACTAGAGACTCTAGATAACTACATGATATGACACTATGTCCTATCGAAAATTCGATTTTACTTAAATATCGAGATGATTGTTGCTGTCAGCAGGAGGAAGACGAGAATGATGAGGACAGCCAAGAGGAGACACGTCCACTTGAGCCACTTCATGATTCGTGTAAGTATCTCGTTTCCATCGTCCGAAAACTGTTGGATGCAGTTGAATAATGCCGATGAAGTCACGAAAAAATCATCAATCCATCCGATGACAGGAATGTCGGGGATAAGGTCGGCAGGAATGAAATCATACACTATCGCACCGATAAGCAGTATGATGGATGTAATCTGTTTTCTGTTCATGTCATTCGTTATTTGTTACGCCAAAATAGAACGATGGCTCCGGTGGTTGATTATATCCTACGTTCTCTGTTGCCACACTTATCCTGTAAGGTATGTCCTCCATGAATGAGTGGAAACGGTAGGAGGTCGGTATTGTTGTGGTGTAAACACGTAGTTCCTTGCTGTCCCTTGTGCGTACAATTACTTCTTCACGCCAGTCGCCTATGATGTCGGCACTAAGACATGGATTCATCTTACTGCTGTTGTTGAAGGCACATCCTTCCTCTCTGAAGTTCTTCAGGATTTCGCAGCGTGACGTGTTCCAATTGAATTTTGTAATCGTCTCTCTGTCCAAGAGTTCACGGAGCTTGTCGCCATCCCACCATATGGCAGAGTTTTGAGGAATGAACGTACTTGTGTTGTGATGATTACCGTTGACATCAAAATATCCTCTTTGGCTTGAAGACCACATCTCAAGTCCCGGATTCGTAGGGTCAATGTCGGCTGCCATACCTCTGCCGACGTCAATGTCGCTCTTTATCTGGAAGATGATACGTCCTGTCCTTGCGTCACGGAAATCAGAGCCGTCACGCTTATTCTCATGTACGTCCCATAGCTGTAGTGAGGTGGAATCAGGATAGAATGCCATAAGATGAAGTGCATCGCCATGTCCCATGCCTGTGGTGTAAAGTCCGGTTCCATCGTTATTTATTGCCATCGAACCGTATGTTATTTCGTCACATCCATCGCCATCCACATCGCCCACACGAAGGTTATGGTTGCCTTGTCCGCTGTAAGGGAGGGCATTTGGATTTGTAATACGGTTGATGCTGTCTGTTTTCTCAGAGTCAAACACCCATCGTGAGGTAAGTTCCTTGCCGTCCCAATCCCATGCTGCAATGACGGTACGAGTGTAATATCCACGGCAGAATACTGCACTTGGATGCTTGCCGTCAAGATAAGCCACACAAGCAAGGAAGCGGTCAACGCGGTTTCCGTAATTATCACCCCATGCGGCAATGTTTCCACGTGAAGGGATATAGTCAACTGTTTTCAAGGCTCTGCCCGTTTCTCCGTCAAAAACCGTGAGATATTCGGCACCTGACAGAATCCTACCACTAACATAACGTTTGTGAGGTTCCATCTTGCCGTCGATGCTTTTGTTTATATATCCGTTTGTGACATAGTTGGCGTCCTTGTCACCGATATAATTTCCCTTGCCGTCTTTCGTTCCATCGGCAGTTTTCATCATTAGTTCTGCTTTTCCGTCACCGTCAAAGTCAAATACCATGAACTGTGTGTAGTGAGCTCCTGCACGAATGTTGCGTCCAAGGTCTATTCGCCACAGCTGTTTGCCGTTTAGCTTATAGCAGTCGATCAGGACGTTTCCTGTAACACCCTCATGTGAGTTGTCATGTCCCATGCAGTCCCATTTGAGGATAATCTCATATTCGCCGTCACCATCTACATCGCCTACACTTGCATCGTTGGCAGAATATTGGCACATCCTGCCGTCAATCTGGACGTCAGCGGGACGGTTGAGGGGGATGCTGATGTAAGGTTTACTTGACTCTTTGAATAGTGTATAATCAGCTTTGCCTTCCTTTGTTTCTTTTCCGTCAATGACAGGAACAACGGAATACTTTGTTGTCTTGTCCTTGGCAGGATACCTGAAGAAGGTTGAAGATACCAATGGCGATGGGTTAAGACGTTTTCCGTTGGAATATATGTTGAAAGCCGTGTTTGCTTTGTCCGTTGAAAGGTATCTCCATGAAATGGTCACGGAGTCGTTATCCCGAATACAGACAACTCCACGACCCAGTTTTTCCCGTTGGATTGTGGAGTAGTCATAATTAGGTTGTGCAGAAAGTCCTGCACATACTAAAAGAGAAAGTGTTGAAAGTGTAAGTCCTTTCATACAAATTTATTTTATAATATAGACGAAACTTGTAGTATCGCCAATCGCTTTAAGGCTGTTATAGTTGTATAACCTTAAGTCCAACTTGAATTCCTTGAGGTCAAGTTCATCATAATTATTCTTTCCTTCGATAATCTTCTGGAAAGTAGTGTCATCTTTGTATGATGCAGAGAATATAGCTCTCTTGAATTCATCGAGTGTTTTAAGTTTTCTGCTCACAAGAGTTCTGTAGTCGTAGAAAGCTTGCTCGTCGCATACGCTTACAGCAAGTTCAATGGAAGGAACATCCACCTTTGCTGTGTGTGTAAAAAATACTCCGACGATGGAATCCTTTTTCAATACATCCTTGATATATGGTTCATATACCTTGTTTGTGGAATCTGTGAACACACATTTGTTTAGTGTTCCGACATGGTGAGTTGTTACTTCGGCGTTGTTGCCATCCACGTCAAGGCTACATGATGTCATGGCTGCAAGTGCTGTGAACAAAGGCACAAATAAGAGTTTTTTCATTTTGTTGTTAAATTATGGTTTATGTTTTTTTACAAAATATGGGTATGTATTTTAATACCCATATTTGTGTTTAATGCTGTATTTTTTACTTTGTTATATCAAACAGATTGTTAGGCATGAACTTGGCAAGTTCTGCCTCCTTGGTTTCTGTAACTGCCTTTCCTGCCTTGAACTCAAGAGGGCTTATTCCCGTATGGTTCTTGAACCATTTTCCGAAGTATGATTGGTTAGGGAAGTTCAGACGGTCGGAGATGTCCTTGACGGACAATGGCGTGGATTGGAGCATCTGCTTTGCTTCCACGAGGAGGGCAGTCGCGATCCATGTACTTGGAGTCTGTCCAGAACGGTCCTTGATGATGGATGAGAAGTAGCGGCATGTGAGATTCTGCTCCTGTGCATAGAATGAAACTTCATGCTCCTGCTTATAGTTGCGATAGAGTGATTCCATGAATGTCTTGAGCACGTCATCACGTCGGTTGTCAAGTTTGTATGCCGTACCAGCCTTGGTGAAGCAAGAGATAATCTCAAGCATCACACATTGTCCAAGTAGTTTTCTTTGTTGAAGGATGATTTCACGGGCTGGGATGATTGTTGTGTCACCATTATGTAGCATATCGTCGTACTTCTTCTGCTTTTCCAGTGTCTGCTCGAGGATATTGGTGAGTGCCGTCATTCTGTTTATGCGATCGAGAGGTAGCAAAACCAATGGGTTCTGCTTAATCACGAATATAGCATTGAAGTCAGATACGTTGTATAAGAGTGGTTGTATTGTTTCCAAGTCCGCTCCGATGAACGTTCCTGTTATCGGTGTACTATGATTGGATATGAGTAGTGAGCTGTAAGCGAAGTACACTATCATACAATCCTTTGTGAGATGGTAGTTTACACCATCGAGAGTGATGTTTACCCAACCTCCGGTACAGATAAATATACCTGTACGTGGAATCTTTACCATGGCATTCTCTGCCTGTAAGATATTCTTCTCATCACCATTAAGGCGTAAGACTTTTACACTGTCTTCAAACACGGCTAATTCAATTTTAAGTGGACTCGTAAATTATTTTGCGTACAAATTAACGAATTGTTTTG
>CAMOVB010000229.1:0-4948 GCA_946626925.1 uncultured Prevotellaceae bacterium | reverse complement strand
ACTTCAAGGGTTACCTTAGTGACCTCGGCGGACCATCAGCCAACATGTACGGCATGCACGGCAAGAACCTCGACATCTGCCACAAGTGTAAGCGTCCTTCATGCATACATCCAAAGGTGTGTCCAAACCTGAACACCGACCACTCAAAGCTCCTCGATATATATCACGCAGTAGATAAGATTCCAGGAATAAAGAAGAGTTTCATCGGTAGTGGCGTGAGATATGACTTGCTCCTGCACGATACCGGCGATGCACGTATAAATAAGGTGAACATGCAATACACACGCGAACTTATCACCAAGCATGTGAGTGGACGACTCAAAGTTGCACCCGAACATACTTCGGAGAAGGTGCTGTACCTTATGCGCAAACCATCGTTCAAGCTGTTCTATGATTTCAAGAGGATATTTGACAAGATAAACCGTGAAGAAAGGATGAACCAACAACTCATCCCATACTTCATAAGTAGTCATCCAGGATGTACTGCCGAAGATATGGCAGAGCTTGCCGTCATAACCAAGGGACTTGACTTCCACCTCGAACAGGTGCAGGACTTCACCCCTACTCCAATGACCGTGAGTACCGAGGCATGGTACTCAGGTGTACATCCTTACACTCTCGAACCAGTGTTCTCCGCCAAGACACCTAAGGATAAGCTTGCACAGCGTCAGTTCTTCTTCTGGTATAAGAAGGAGGAACAGCAGAAGATTATCAAGGAACTTCGTCGTATAGGTCGAAATGACCTAATTGATAAACTTTTCGGTAGAAAACTTTGACAGATAAATTAAAAAATATATCTTTGCAACAAAAGAGATAAGAAATTAGTAAAGAAATCAGCGAACAGAGAAAAATACATTTTTCACTTTTCACTATTCACTTTTCACTTAAACAAGGAATAAATACTAACTAAAAATATTACAGACAAAATGAAAGCATTCGTTTTCCCTGGTCAGGGAGCTCAGTTCACAGGAATGGGCAAAGACCTTTACGACACTAATCCAAAAGCAAAGGAACTCTTCGACAAGGCAAATGAAATCCTTGGTTTCGATATCACAAAGATAATGTTTGAGGGAACAGCTGACGAACTCAAACAGACAAAGGTTACACAGCCTGCTGTATTCCTCCACTCAGTAATCAGCGCAATATGTCTCGGCGACGCATTCGACGCAGACATGGTAGGCGGTCACTCACTTGGTGAGTTCTCTGCACTCGTTGCAGCTGGCGCACTCTCATTTGAGGATGGTCTCAAGCTCGTTTCTCAGCGTGCACAGGCTATGCAGAAGGCTTGTGAGGCAGCACCATCTACTATGGCAGCCATCATTGGTCTCCCTGATGAGAAGATTGAAGAGATTTGTGCTGGTATCTCTAAGCCAGGCAACATCGTTGTTCCAGCTAACTACAACAACCCTGGACAGCTCGTTATCTCTGGTAATGTAGAGGCTATCAACGAGGCTTGTGAGGCAATGAAGGCAGCAGGTGCAAAGCGTGCACTCCCACTTCCAGTAGGCGGTGCATTCCACTCACCACTCATGCAGCCAGCAAAGGATGAACTTCAGGCAGCTATCGAGGCAACAACATTCTCAACTCCTAAGTGCCCAGTTTATCAGAACGTGGATGCTCAGGCTCACACAAACCCAGAGGAAATCAAGAAGAACCTCATCGCTCAGCTTACAGCTCCTGTAAAGTGGACTTACGAGGTTCAGAACATGATTGCAGCTGGCGCTACAGACTTCACAGAGTGTGGTCCTGGCAAGGCACTTCAGGGTATGATTGCCAAAATTAACCGTGACGTTACTGCTCACGGAATAGCATAATATAAAGAGCAGACCCACCCTACCCCTCCCTACAGGGAGGGAACAGAGTAACTATTTTCACTCCATTCAGTGAGTGACTGAGGGTGGGTCTGCTTCAAATTAAAAAATTATTTGTTCAACCTTACTAATATCAATTGTTATGGAGAAAATCGTTATCTATCAAGTTTTTACAAGACTCTTTGGAGCTAATGCCAATAAAAACAAGAGTAATGGTACCAAGAAAGAGAACGGATGTGGACACATGGCAGACTTCACACAGGCTGCACTTGACAACATCAAGGCTCTTGGTATTACACACGTATGGTACACAGGTATTATCGAGCATGCTACTAAGACAGATTACTCTGCCTTCGGTATTCGTCGCGACCACCCTGCTGTTGTCAAGGGAAATGCAGGAAGTCCTTATGCTATCAAGGACTACTACGACATCGACCCAGACCTTGCAGTCAAGGTTCCAGAACGAATGAAGGAATTTGAGAATCTCGTTGTACGCACTCACAAGGCAGACCTCAAGATGATTATCGACTTTGTCCCTAATCATGTTGCACGTCAGTACGCTTCGGATGCTAAACCTGAAGGTGTGAAGGACCTTGGCGAGGATGACATCAAGACAATGGCATTCAATCCCAATAACAACTTCTACTACATTCCTCATAGCAAGTTCTCACCTAACTTTGACCTCAATGACGAGGAACTTGGTGAATACATAGAGACTCCAGCCAAAGTTACAGGCAACGACTGCTTCAGCCAGTACGTGACACGTAACGACTGGTACGAGACTGTCAAGCTCAACTACGGAGTAGATTATCAGGGATGCAACAATCTCACCACATGGGGTATTCCTAACACATGGGAAAAGATGCGTGACATCCTCCTCTTCTGGGCAAGTAAGGGAGTAGATGGTTTCCGTTGCGACATGGCAGAGATGGTACCATGCGACTTCTGGGGATGGGTCATTCCACAAGTGAAGAACAAGTATCCAGACATCATCTTCATTGCTGAGGTATATAATCCACACGAGTACCGCAACTACATACATCGCGGTCGCTTCGACTATCTCTATGACAAGGTGGGACTCTACGATACACTCCGCTCTGTCATTGGAGGCAATAGTGCAACAAGCATCTCTGGTGCATGGCAAAGCGTGGACGACATCAGTTCACACATGCTCAACTTCCTTGAGAACCACGATGAGCAGCGTATTGCATCACAGTTCTTTGCTGGCAATGCAGAGAAGGGAAAGGCTGCCATGATTGTTGCCACACTCATGCGTACCAACCCAGTGATGATTTACTTCGGTCAGGAACTTGGCGAACAGGGTATGTACTCAGAGGGATTCAGCGGTCAGGACGGTCGTACAACAATCTTCGATTACTGGACGATAGACCTTATCCGCAGATGGAGAAACAACGGAAAGTTTGACGGCAGTCTCCTCAACAAGGAAGAGAAAGACCTTCAGGCATTCTACAGCAAGCTTCTCAACCTTGCTAACAAGGAGAAGGCTATCCGCGAGGGTCTCTTCTACGATGTGATGTACGTCAACTACGGTCAGGGAATGAACGAACACCGTCAGTTTGCATTCCTCCGCAAAGCAGGAAAAGAACTTATCCTCGTTGTTGCCAACTTTGATGACAAGCCAGCACGCTCATGGATCAAGATTCCTACTCACGCATTCGAAGTACTTGATATTCCTACAAAGCAAGGCGTGGAGTGCAAGGAACTCCTCACAGGCAAGAAAGAGACTAAGTGCGACCTTATTCCAGACGGCACTATCTACGTAGAACTTCCTGCCAACGGTGGTAAGGTCATCAAGTACAAGTTGTAAAAAAGAATCCGACATAACAACACATAGCCGTGCGTCATCGTTGCCCCAGCAACCTGACGCACGGCTTGTCTTTGTGTGGAATCGCACGAAACGTGCGGACGAAGAAAAAACAGGTAAAAACATGAAAAAACAGAAAAAAACAAAATATTTTTCCTGTGTAGTAAAAAACATAAAATGTTTTTTGGTGTTTTTCTCTGTTTTTCTTTGTTTTTTCTTCGTCCGCACGTCTCGTGCGATAATTTCGGTGATGAGGGGATTAAAAAAGCCGTGCGTCAGAATGACCATCATGACGCACGGCAAATGAATTCATATAGTTATAAAACTATGAGTAAGTACAATGTTACTTAACGAAAATCTTCTTGACTGTGTTGCCAGTCTTGACGATGTTAAGACCCTTCTGGAGTGAATTCTGACGAACACCAGAAATGTTGTAGATAGTAGTTGCTTCTGTCTCAGCAGCAACTTCCTCAACAGCTGTTGGAATCTTAGAACTGTTAGCTCCGAAGTAAACGAGACGGAAGTAATCAGCCTTGAACCATGAAGCAGAAGAAACCTTGATAACAGCACTCTCACCTTCCTTAACAGCAAAGATGACGCTTACATCTGTACCATAATTCTTCTCATTCTCCATTTCTGTCTCAACAGCATTGTCATTTACGCTAACAGTAATCTTGTTACCCATATCAGAAGCAACGAGAGCTGTAAGCTCGTATGTACCTGGCTTGAGATCATCGATTGTCTGAGTTACATAGAAATCAACAGCACTTGAGTTCCAAGTATTGAAGACATATGAACCATCTGCATTTTCTACAATATAACCATCAGCATTACTTGCGACCTTAGTATCACCACTTGCCGCAGTGTTATATGTCCAACCTGTGAAGTCACCTGTCTCGAAGCTTGGGTTTTCAATCAATGAAGTACATGGAACTGGCTCTGTATCTGTAGCACCATCCATACCTGCAGGTAACTTCAAGTTACGGATTGCCTCACGTACCTTTGAAAGCATTGACTGAATCTCATCTGTAGAAAGATTGCGATTTTCCAGTGCACTATTGAATTCAGCTGCCAATAAAGTAGCAGCTGTTTGTGCCTGAGTTTCTGCTGTTGCAGAATATTCTTCAATAGCTGAAGACAATTCTTCATAAGCATCTGCCAATTCCGTATAAATCGCAACATTAGCCTTGAATGCGTCCAACTCTGCAATAAGAGCTGTCCAAGCCTCAGCAAGACCAGCACCTGAGAGAACTGCGTCACTTGCTGTACCTATTACATTCTGCAAAGAACTTGCTGATGCAACGCTTGCAAC
>CAMOVB010000228.1:0-4991 GCA_946626925.1 uncultured Prevotellaceae bacterium | reverse complement strand
TGCCAATCCCAATGCCAGTCCGATAGAGACCGTTGTCTTACCAATACCTGCCTTTGTTGGAGTGATAGCCGTTACGAGTATAAGGTTGCTTTTCTTTACTCTCTCCTCATCAATCGTAGTGTATGGTATCTTAGCGATATATTTACCATAAGGCTCCAGTGTATCCTCACTGATTCCTATCTGTGCCGCCACATCCTTGATGGGGAGCAGTTTTGCTTCATGCGCAATCTCTATGTCGGTTTTCATGATTATGGATTTTAGTTGTTTTCTGCAAAGTTAAGGATAAATAATGATATTACCAAATATTTTTATTATTTTTTAGAAGAATTCAATTTCTGTATTACACTATGCCTGAGCAAGCCACGAAAAGTATCTTTCCCACGTAAGTTGTCATATCCGTTTGCAAAAGCAATGCTTTTACCATGTAATCGCATTGCTTTTGCATGGTAAACGTTATGTGATTACAACATAAAAGCATAGCGATTACAATACTCTGAAAAAGAGAATGTTATCAAGCTTCTATCCTAAAGCAATATGACACTCGTAAATTACTTATATTACTTAACTATATAGTCTTGTGAACATTCTTTTTTTCTTTAATGACTATTATTTCAGATTTTTTATGTAAATTTGCAGTCGATATGTTTCACCTATTATAAAACAAGATACTAATCATGAAACAACTTATTGCATTTCTGCTGGCGGCGCTGACCGCCATGACCGTCACCGCAAACGATGGTACTTACTATACAAGTGGCAACCAACTTGTACCTTTGCAAGAGACACAAATCAGCATAAAAAAGGAAATATTGACTATTTCCCTGCGTGATAATGGATATGCTGATATCGATGTGTATTATGAATTTTACAATCCTGGTGCAGTTGCACGCGACGTAAGGATGGGGTTTGAAGCAGACCCTCCTTATAATGATTCATACGAATTCTACCCCAATGGGGTACATCCCTACATTGATAATTTCACCGTTGAAATGAACGGACAGAAGATACAATACCAAAACGCTGTAGCATCCGACAAGGAGGACAAGACCTGTTTACTCGACTTAAACGAATGGACATACGATGCAGATGAAGGTATGGGAATGTCGCTGAAAAACAAGAAAAACGGCGAGGTCGTGGACTACTCTTACGTGTACTACTTTGACGCTCACTTTAAGCCTGGCATTAACGTAGTACATCATACATACTCTTATTCTTTGTCCGTTATTGTTGGTATTTCATGGGAGTTGCAATACAAGCTGTCACCCGCCGCACGATGGGCTAACAAACAGATTGATGACTTCACTCTTATTGTAAAAGCAGAAAATACAGCAAAGCACTTCGTAATTCAAAAGAACACGTTTGGCTTCAACAATAAATTCCAGCGTAAAAGCGGCAATGTAAAGATGCGCACTCTGCCTAACAAGTATTCTACCGACATGGAGCAGTGGGAGATTGCAATGCGCAACGCTTCAATAGAAATGCACCTCAATAATTTCGTCCCCAATGCTGAGAAGGAGTTGAATATCACTTCTGCCGATTCTTATTATTGCTTCGGAGCTATCGACGACAAATGCCACTTCGGTGGGTTCTATGACCGCTCTACTGCGTCATTCGTCTATATGGCTGAGACTATTGACAATGGTAATATAGTGCCTTCAGATAAGGCATTCCGCCAAAGGATATGCCGCAACCTGCCTTTCGCAAGTCGCGGACACGTGTTCAAAGACGCAAAACTTAAGAAATTCTTTGAAAGCCAGTTCTGGTATATGCCTGATCCTAACTACAAGGATGACACGAGTGATTTCACCAAGGCTGACAAGCAGGTCATGAAACATATCATAGGAAAATTCGACAACAATGACTGAAAAAAAGATAATATACGAAAACCTTGACGAAAAGGACATTCTGATACTTCGCACATTGCAGCAGAATGCCAAGTTAACCACGAAACAAGTGGCAGCGGAATGTCATCTGAGTATGACCCCTGTGTTTGAACGTATCAGGAGACTTGAAAACGAAGGTTATATAAAAAGGTATATCACTGTGCTTGACGCCGAGAAGCTTCATCGAGGGTTTATCGTATTCTGCAGCGTAAAACTGGCACAGATGAACAAGGCGGTGGCCAAGGATTTCTGCGAACGAATCAAAGATATACCTGAGGTTACGGAGTGCTATAACATATCTGGCAAGTTTGACTATCTGCTTAAGGTACATTCACCCAACATGAAATATTACCAAGAGTTTATACTGAACGTACTTGGTGATATTCCAAGCCTTGGTTCATTAGAGAGCACTTTCGTGATGGAAGAAGTGAAACATCACTTCGGCGTTGCAATATAAAGGTATGAACAAAGACTAAAAATCAGATAATTTTAGGACTTGAAAGATGCACTTCAATTAGGTGTATATAAAAAAGGACTGAACTCTCTATGCTATGAGAGTTCAGTCCTTTTATTTATTTGTATGTTTTAACGCTCACTTTAGTCAAGCCACTTAATATAGCAGAAGTCCTGACGGTGTGGCAGTTGGTCGTTCTTCGGGTACATACGTACACATGTCTTGAAAGCACCTGCCTTGTCAACAGAAAGTTTACACTCGAAAGTATAGAGGTTTCCTTCCTGCTTTATCATCTTGAATGGAGTAACCTTATTGATTTCACGATCGGTGCCACTCATATCATTTTTCAGGCTAACGAGTTCAAGACCTACTGCATCATTGAGTCCCTGCTCGTCAATGACATACTGTATAGTATATTCTTTACCAGTCTCTCCACCGCTGGTGAGTACAGACGTGTCAGACGAAACGACATTGATTCCATCCCAACGCTCTGCTACGTTTTCCTTCCACTGCGCTATATCCTTGGCCATCTGATACTCGTTGGCGTTAATCTTTGCTGAACGTTCTGCCAGTTTACAGTAGAACTTAGAGTAGTAGTCATCGAGCTGACGCTTCATAGTATAGTGAGGAGCTATGGTTGCAATAGAGTTTTTGATTACCTGTATCCACTCCTTTGAAATGCCATTCTTGTCCTTATTGTAATACATAGGAACAATTTCATTCTCCAACATATTGTATATTGTAGCGGCATCGAGCTTGTCCTGATAACCCTGATTCTCGTAAGTACGCTCCTGTTTCAGTGCCCATCCTGCACCCTTGCGATAGCCTTCTACCCACCAGCCATCAAGCACTGACAGGTTAACAACGCCATTCATCTCTGCCTTCTCTCCTGATGTGCCAGATGCCTCAAGCGGACGTGTTGGAGTATTCATCCATATATCAACACCGGAAACGAGACGGCGTGCGAGTTGGAAGTCATAATCCTCAAGGAAAATAATCTTACCCAGGAACTCAGGACGCTGTGAAATCTCATAGATACGTTTGATAAGTCCCTGTCCCGCTCCATCGGCTGGATGTGCCTTACCTGAGAAGAAGAAGAGTACAGGACGCTCTGGGTCGTTCACAATCTTTGAGAGACGTTCCAAATCCGTAAACAACAAGTGTGCACGTTTGTATGTAGCGAAGCGACGGCAGAAACCTATCATCAGCGCATTAGGATTGATACGCTCAAGGAGTGATACCACACGAGCTGGGTCGCCCTGATTTTTCAGCCATGACTCGGTGAACTTCTCACGGATGTACTTCACGAGCTTATTCTTCAACGCTGTACGAGTATCCCATATCTCTGTATCTGGACAGTCGTAGATACCATGCCACAAGTCTTCATTTGACTGATCCTCATAGAAGCCTCCCTTGAGGTACTTGTCATACACCTTGCGCCATTCCGTAGCACACCATGATGGGAAATGAACGCCATTGGTCACATAACCTACGTGGTTTTCCTCTGGATAATAACCATTCCAGATAGAAGAGAACATCTTCTGTGATACCCATCCATGCAACATTGATACGCCATTTACTTCCTGACAAGTGTTACAAGCGAATGTTGACATGCAGAAACGCTCGTTATCATCTTCAGGATTGATGCGACCCATACCGATAAAGTCTTTCCACGAGATACCAAGTATTTGTGGGTATCCACCCATATATTTTCCAAAGAGGTCTTTGTCAAAGTAGTCGTGACCTGCAGGCACAGGTGTATGAACGGTATAGAGCGACGAAGCACGTACCACTTCCATAGCCTGATTGAATGTAAGACCATCCTCACTGATGTAATCAACAAGACGCTGTAGGTTACAGAGTGCTGCGTGGCCCTCATTACAATGGTAAATCTGCTTCTTAATACCAAGTTTCTTCAGAAGCAGCACGCCACCGATACCGAGCAGTATCTCCTGTTTCAGTCGGTTTTCCCAATCACCGCCATACAGAGCATGGGTAATCGGACGGTCATACTCTGAGTTCATCTCATTGTCGGTATCAAGCAGATACAAAGTAACACGACCTACGTTTGCCTGCCATACCAAGGCATGAACCATATAGTTCATGTAAGGTACATCTACTACTACCTGATTGCCTTCCGCATCAAGTGTCTTAGTGATAGGCAATGAATTGAAATTCTGGGCATCATAATTAGCAATCTGCTGACCATCCATTGAGAGGCTCTGCTTGAAATAGCCAAAACGATAAAGGAAGCCAATGCCACACATATCTACATTAGAATCTGATGCTTCCTTGATGTAATCGCCAGCAAGCATACCAAGACCACCTGAGTATATCTTCAGTGAATTGTGAATACCAAACTCCATAGAGAAGTAAGCTACCGAAGGACGTTTAGCATCTGGCTTAACACTCATGTAGTCTTTGAAACGCTTATAAACAGCCTTCACATTGGCCATGATGGCTTTATCCTTTACTATCTCCTCCTTGCGCTCGTATGA
Source organism: uncultured Prevotellaceae bacterium (assembly GCA_946626925.1). GTDB lineage: Bacteria > Bacteroidota > Bacteroidia > Bacteroidales > Bacteroidaceae > Minthosoma. Next base: position 156 of record CAMOVB010000228.1, on the reverse strand, counting down.
CAGCAATTCAAGAAGTTGTACGGGATTATGCCCTACTTGCTCATAGATTTCCTCGTCAAGACTGCGGAACATCTCACGTGCATCATAATTCCATACCCACCACATATTGTGGGCGAGTTCGTCAAGACACTCCAACTCTTTTGGCAGAGTTGACTT
>CAMOVB010000227.1:0-5020 GCA_946626925.1 uncultured Prevotellaceae bacterium | reverse complement strand
CGGGACAGAGAGACATTTAGTCTCTCTTCTGCGCCCTCATTCGCCTCTATGGGGATGATTAGTTAGATTGTTCGACAAATATATCGACCTGTATGGTTGTGGTTTTATATTTATAAATCTCCCACTTGGCGATTGAGCATTCTTTCTCCTCCCCATAGAGGGGGAGGTCGGGAGAGGGTCTTTTCCGTGCTCTCTGTGTTCTCTGCGTTCTCTGTGTTTCAGACTTTTGCTGCCATAGTTGGTTAAAGCATTATTCAGAACTTGTAGCGGAGACCGACGAGACCTGTTCCCTGTTCGCCGAAGCCCAGTTCGGCAAAGGCACGGAGTCTTGTGGTGCCAGCCTCTATTCCGAGGAGTGATACCTGACAGTTGATATGTACGTTGCTTTCGCTTTTCATCTCATCCTCTTTATGCTCATCGTCATAATCCGTTGACTCAGTCCTGAGCGTAGCGCCGAGGGCAACCTTGGAGTACATTCCGAAGTGCTTCCTGCGCAGCCAGTCCATCTTGACGGCAGGCATGAGCGTGAGGTAGGTGTTAGTGTACGAGCCGAAGTAGCTGTCTGTGATGCTGGAATACACATCCTGTTTACTCTGTCCGAAGACGAAGATACCTCCGACACCGAGCCAGTTCTTCGTGTGGTAGAAGTACTCGGCAGATATAGGACCCGTGACTACCTCGTTCTTCAGGTTCATGCCAACCATTAGTCCGCCGATAGTCTCGAATATATCGACCCATTGTGATGTTGACAGTCCTCCGTAACTTATTGCAACCTCATGTTTTGTGTCATCGTAGCCATTCTGTGCATTCATGCTGCTTGATACGAACATAGCAGCTACAACCATCATAAATATTTTCTTCATATTCATATATATGTTTTAAGTTAGTGTCTTCTTTTGCGTGTAAAGGTACATCATATTGTTTATTTCACCATGCTTTTTCGTTCTTTTTATTTCCTCACGAGGGGAAAATATGTTCGCTTTCCCATCACTTCATGCTTTTTGACAAAATGCTACCGAAGCGTTCACTTAGTACTGCAAAAATGCTACTCTCCATTATCACAACTGTGCCACATTGTAAACTCAGTTCCATAGGTGATTCAATGACTAATGTCTGCTTTGCCATTCATCGAGAAAGTTACAAAAAAATCATAGATAAACAAGTCGAAACTTTTTTTTTGAGCTGCTTTTTGTGAGTAAAACATATTCTAACTATCTTTGTCATATCAATTTAACAATTTGTCGGTTTAACATAATACACATTTTGTACTGTCTAAAACCGATAATGTTTTGCTTTTATAAAAAAATATTTATCTTTACACAAAAAATATATGAGCTATGAAAATAGAAGAGTATAATTCCAAGGTGAAAGAGTTGGAAAGAAAATGTATTGATGCTTTTTATAAGCACGACATTGCTATGTGCAAAACATATCAAGAAGAGCTTGCGCATTTTGAAGCAAATACGATTTGTGATTTGTGATAAAATGAAGGAGTACACAGTTTAACATATACACATTTTGTACTGTCTAAAACTTTATACCAAGTTATTTTTTGTTATTACTAAAATACCGAAATCATGTGTCAGAATTAATCGTCCATATTATTTTTTTGTTTAATCGTGATAGTCGCTGTCCTTCCATTCGAACTTGATGGTCTGTGGAACGAGGTACTTACCAATCTTGTAGTCGATGTTGGCCTTGTGTGCCTGACTGAGCTGGAAGCGTCGTGGCACACGGTACATCTTTCCGTCCTTGATGAAGCGTGCTCCTGTCTGGTGGAAACGAAAAGCGATGTCCTTGGCTATGCATTGTTCACGCACGGCAAGAATCCAGTCGTAGTTGCAAGGGCGTGCATCAAAACCTGACTCACCGCCCACAGACACCTCCTCAATGGTGTCGTTGAGGTAAGGCATAAGGTCGATGGCAGTCAACATGGGAGCCACGGTGATGCTCTTGTGCCTGATGGGCAACGACAGAAAGATGGGCAGACGGTAGTCAGCCATTTCCTGATTCTCCACCGTACATCCTACAATGACATTGTCGTAGCCGTCGCCCCAGTCATCGGGCACGCACTCCATGAAACGATCGATGCGCTTGGTGAAGAAAAAGAACCAAAGGTCACTCCTCTGCTTTATCATCTTCCAGCATTCAGGTCGCCACTCGTCAGCATCCTTCAACAGGAAGTCGGACGTGAAGCATGTAAAGACAATCTTACCACTCTCTATCTTCCATGATTTGTCGCGCTTCCTCTTTATCGGCAGATTAAAGTTGGCTGTCTTCCTGCACTCACTGCTCGATATCTCACTTCCGTACATCTCGTCCTGGCGATAGACATAGCAATACTTGCACCCAGGACTAATCTTGGTGCATCCGTGCCATGGATTCCAGTCGGCGTATATTTCCCAATGCTCAGACATGGTGGAAGTTGTTAAAGTTTGTGAGTTTTTAAGTTTTTATGTTTCAACACAGAGGACACTGAGGAAACAGAGGACACAGAGTTTTCTCTGAGAGCCTCTCCGTGCCCTCTGTGTTTAGACTTGACAACCTGATAACCTAAAACCTGACAACCTGATGACCTCTCAAAATTACAGGTTGAATGATTTTGCACACATACTTATTTGTTTACGAACTCCATCAGTTTCTTGTTGAACATATCTGCTTGTTCCATGTGGATGAAGTGACCGCAGGTAGTCAACTCTGTGTAGTCGAGGTTAGGATAGAGTGCTTGCATCTTCTCCTTGTTGTCCGGGTCGAGTCCGCTGTTCTGTGTGCAGATGACCATGACAGGGTCGGTGATGGTTGATGTGTTCCACCATCTCTTATTCACAAGGTTCTGCATCGTGCTTGATGCCACGTACTGTGGTGTCTCTGGCATGACCGACATGGCATAGTCTGTGATGTCCTGTGGAGTGTATTTGCCTTTCAGGGAAGATACGAAGCTTGTGATGACTTCACGGCAGTCGTTACCGTCAAAGGCATGGCCGAACTGCTGTACGGCTTCCACGTACTCAAGTGATTCGTTGCCGTCGTAGAAACAGTACACGCCATCTACGTCCACCAATCCGCCCGTGTGCTCGGTAGTCATGAGTGTCTGACGACATACTGGTGTACCGAGGCTGTGACCGATAAATACGGCTGATGTGATGTCGTGAGCGTTCAGTACCTTGTCAACGGCATGTGCATAGAAATCGAGCGTGTATTCCACATGTGGCTTGTCGCTCTGTCCGTAGCCCGGGAGGTCTATGAACACGAGTTGCAGGTTGGTGTCATCACGAAACGCCTCGAACTGCTTTTCCCATGTATTGAGGTCGCAGCCGAAGCCGTGGACGAAACAGAGTGTCTTCACGTCCTTATCGTTGGATGCGTTCCATATCTTGTAGTGAATCTTGATGCTGTCATCAATGGTGATAAACTCAGATTGTAGCTCACTGAGTGTCTGTGGCTGTTGCTTGCAACATACCAATAGTAATGTTAATAGAAATAGTTGTATTGTTCGTTTCATTTCAGTGTTTTTTGTTTTAAGTGTTAATGCCCTCGGTGCTTCTCTGCCTTCTTAGCTTGACGCAGATCGAACTTGCGTTGTTTCTCCGCCTCACGCTCGATGCGTGAACGTTGCTTGCGCTCAGTCTTGTTCTGTTCCTGTTGTAGCTTGAGAGCTTGCTGCGACTTTGTACCTATGCCATGCGACTGCATCTGCTTCTTCGCTTCACGCATCTGTCGCTTTGGGTTCTGCCTGTGTTCGGTTGTTTGGTCTATCTCGATGGCTTGGCTATATCTTAACTGGTGCCAATGCCTATCTACATACTCCATCACCTCCTTGTCCGTTGGCTCTGCTCCGAACGTAACCTTGCACACACGCAGTCCTTGACGGTCGGTCATCTCGAAGAGCCCAATCCAGAAGGGGGCTTCAAACATGACTGTCAATGAAGCTGTGGTCATAGCTCAAGTCGGAGAACTCTTATAGGCCTTCCCTTGCCAGCGTACATTGTATCATCAAAACATTCTTCGCCAGTAGGGATGAATCCACATTTCTCCATCACACGTCCCGAAGCAGGGTTGTCCTTGAAGTGACCACTGATGAGTGACGGAATGTCGGTGGTCTGTCTGATGTGGTCAATCATCAGTTGCAGAGCCTCGGTGCATATACCACGGTTCCAGTAAGGCTTAGCCACCCAGTAACCTGTGATAGGTTCGTCCTTGCGTGCAGGAAGATTGCACTCACACGACTCACCATAGCCCATTGCGCCTATTGGCTCGTTTGTTTCTTTCAATACAATAGCCCAGGTGTTGAGGCTATGGAACACAGTGCGGATTATCTCCTTGCTTTCTTCCACACTCTTGTGTGGTGGCCATCCAGCCCTTGTACCGATGACAGGGTCGCTCGCATATTTGTATAATACCTCTGCGTCGCTCTCTTCCCACGGACGCAGGAGAAGTCTGTCTGATTCTATGTTCATATCTTATTCTTTTATATTGTCTTGCGTTTTTATCCAATTATCCAGGAACAGCATCTGCTCATCTGTATGAAACCAATGTTCACCACCTTCCATGACTGTCAGGGTTGCTTGATGTTTATTGACAAATTCGTCAATGGTCTCAATGGACACCAAATGGTCTTTGCTTCCATATAGAATATGCGTTGGTGTATTCCACTTAATAGGATGTTTTCTGACGTAAGAAAGATAATCCCATGACAAGTCCTCACCAAAGTCTGTATGAATGGTATTGGCTGTTTCCAGTTGTTCCTCGGTTACGCCTGTCCATGTCATCATGTCTTTGATTAGCTTCTCCATATTCACGATTGGAGATATGAAGTAAGCTTTTTGAACCATTTCTTCTATGTCAGCATTCATACAGAAGAAAGCTCCTATGCTGTTGGCAATCAGGATTACATTCTCGGACTTATGTTGTAACTCTTCCACGGCTGCATGAATCTCCTGTCCTGTGTCCCATGGATTGAATGTCTTGTAGTCCAATCCTATTACTTCACAATCAGGGAACAGTACCTTGTAGTGCTCAC